>DATJXG010000234.1:0-8043 GCA_035500455.1 Terriglobales bacterium
CTCATCATGGCCAGGAGAACTGATCTCCATTACAGGCCGAATACATTTGCGCAGACTTGCCTTCTCGCCCTCGACTTTTTCTTGCAGTCGTGCGGCGGACCATACATTCTCGTCCAAGTGATCTCGTCCCGCGAGGACTGACTCCACGCCGGATCTGTACATCGGCTGCTGAGGCCGCGCCAACCCGAAGTGCGCTTCGTTGAAACCACCTACCACGCCGCAAAACCGAAAAGGCCTTCGGTGTAATTCGCCAGTACTTGCTGAAATTCAGCGTTTCAGAATGGCAAGTGTCATGCAGTGTCTACGGCGCACCGGAATTGAACTGCTGCTTCAGACGTTGCAGCGCCGGGCAGCCGGTGGCAGATCGACAGACGAGGGCGAGGCACCATGAGCACTTACTCGAACCCACTTACCGACTATTCGCCTCAGATGGAATTCTACGGAGGACCGGGAAGACGCTTCCCGAGAACACGAGGAGTACTGAGTGACGGCGAAGAGATGGAGCTCGCTTCGGAATTTCTGGAAGTTGCCAACGAGGATGAGTTGGAACAATTTCTCGACGATCTGATCGGCGGTATCGGATCCACACTGGGGAAGATCGTAAATTCGCCAATCGGCAAAGCGGTTGGCGGGGTCCTGAAAAACGTTGCGAAGACTGCGCTGCCTATTGCTGGAGGGGCGCTGGGAACGTTTGTAGGCGGGCCCATTGGGGGGATGATCGGTAGCAATCTAGCGTCCGTCGCGGGCAGCGCCCTCGGTCTGGAACTGGAGGGATTGAGCCCCGAGGATCGCGAGTTCGAAGCCACCAAACAATTCATTCGCTTTGCCGGGCAAACGGTGGCGAACGCGCTGGAGGCCGAGCTTCACGCCGGCCCCTCTGCCGACCCGGAAGCGCTGGCGCATGCCGCGGCGGTCGAAGCAGCCCGCGTATATGCCCCCGGCCTGATGGACATCGTGGGTGGAGGCGGTTACCAGCCACATCGCCATCACTTCCGGAGTCACGAAGGACGCTGGGTTCGCCATGGGCACAGGATCATTCTGTTGGGAGTTTGAAACCACTCTTAAGGAGACTACATGTATCACGATATCGATCGTACACAAGTGGGGTTCGGCTCGGAGTTGGGGAGTTCTGGTCCGAACCCAGGCGGCGGAGTGTTCCGCCCGGACACTCAGGCCAACCTTGCAGCAGACCTGCTGGATGTGAAAAGCGAGCAGGAATTCGAATATTTTCTGGGAGACGTAATTTCCGGTGCGGCCAATGCAGTCGGTAAATTTATCAGCTCGCCGACCGGGCAGGCGCTGGGCTCAGGGCTCAAAGACGTAGCGAAAACGCTGCTTCCGGTGGCTGGACAGGCGCTGGGCGACTATGTCGGCGGAGCCACCGGCGGACAGATTGGCCAGTCGATTGGCACGGCGGTGGCCGGCAGCTTCGAAATGGCTCCCGAGGAACAGGAGTGGGAAGCGGCGAACACCTTCGTCAAGATCGCCGGCGACGCCGCGAAAAAAGCCGCCGAGATGCCGCAGAACGCGGATCCGCATGCGATCGCGCAAAAGGCGATTGTTGAAGCCGCCAAGATCCATGCCCCCGGCCTGGTGCCCACGTTGACGGCTGAGGGCCATTGCGGATGCGCGAGCTGTCGCCATCATGAAGGGGAACACCATCATCATCACCGCCAATCCGGGCGCTGGTACAGACACGGTATGCACATCGTTCTGGAGGGAGTCTGATCCGCCATGCCCCCTCCCTTTGCCTCCTGGATGCTCGACCAGGAAGCGCGCGCCTTGCTGACGCGCCTCGGACACGTGAAACCGTTGGCGATGCAGGAGTCCATGCTTCCCGCGGCCGGCCTCTTGCCGGAGTCGCAGACTGCCATCGAACGTTTTCTCACCGAAGGCCGATGGCTACTGCGGTCGCTCGTGGTCCAGTTCCTGAACTGGCTGCGGTCGCCGGCAGCGGCGCGAGCCAGCGCGGAAACGGCGCAGCAGGCGTTCACCAGGTTGCGACTGCGCTTCAACGGGGTGCTGACACATTTCGATCTGTTCGAAAACGTGGTCACACAACGAAGCGAGAACGAGACGGGAGTCTGGCTGTCGGGGCTCGACGTGGTGTCGGCGGACGCACTCCATCTGCGGGGTCACTACTATCAGGCGCCGCCAATCGTTTGTTATCTGGATCGTGGATTAGGCGGTGCGATCCGGCGCTCACGAACCCGTTTGCCGGGCGGAGGAGAGAGCCCAGTCGCCATCATCAAGATCCCCCGCGAACGGATGGTGGGAAGTGGGATTGCGTCTTCGCTGGTTCACGAGGTGGGCCATCAAGCAGCGGCGTTGCTTTCACTCGTGGAATCACTGCGCCCGGTTCTTCGCTCTCTGGCGGAACAGAATCCCCCCCAAGCCCCAGCCTGGCAGCTATGGGAGCGGTGGATTTCGGAGATTGTGGCGGACTTATGGTCGGTGGGGCGAATCGGCGTCGCTTCGACTCTGGGTTTGATGGGCGTGGTTAGCCTGCCGCGGGCGTTTGTGTTCCGGCTGAATCCGGACGATCCGCACCCTGCCCCGTGGATCAGGGTGAAGTTGAGCGCGGCTTTAGGAAGAGCGTTTTATCCGCAGAAGGCTTGGGACCACCTGGCCGACCTTTGGGAGACGTATTACCCGCCGCACCGCGCGGGGAAACAGCGTGAGCTTTTTATGTTGTTGGAAAGGACGATTCCGAAATTGGTGAGCGTGTTGATCCACCACCGTCCGCCCGCGCTGCGAGGCCATTCTCTGGTGGAGGCGCTGGATACGGATGAGTTGCAGCCGCCACGGTTGCAGGCCCTGCTGCAGCAGTGGAGGCGGGCGCCGGAACAGATGTACCGCGCTCGTCCCATCCTCGTTTTTGCGGCGATTGGCCAGGGACGGGTCGACGGGAAGATCACCCCAGAGGAAGAGAGCACAGTAATCGGGAAACTGCTGACGCATTGGGCAGTGTGGAGTACATTGCAGGCCGCAGCCGCCTGCGCCGGCGGTTCCTGGCAAGGACTCGGATGTCAAGCCTGTGGAACGCAACAGCGAAAGATTACAAGCGGAAGGAGCACACATCATGAAATGCAAGGGTAAAGTTACCCACGAAGGCGGTAGCTATGTGGTTGCCAACGCCACAGTCTCGCTCATGGACGGGGCGGAACCGATCACCAGTGTCCGATGCGGGGACGATGGCACGTACCAGTTCTCGGTCCACATTCCAGACGGGACGTACAAGTTGCAATGCGAGCTCTTTGGCGTCAAGCACGAGCGAGAGATTGTTGTAGTGGGTGATGAAGACTACGAGGTTTCCATCGATTGTGGCACGCTGCTTGAGCTTCACCTGCACACTGAGGACGCCGAGGGGAACCTTCAGGGTGCGAGTGCCGCGACGGAAGGCAAGCGATTGGTCGTCCGCGCCAACGTTACGGCCGGCGGGAAAGACATGACCAAGAACTTCGAACTTCAGTGGAAGCTGCGACCTGATATTCGATTTTCCACTCTGTCGCCTAACGAGATCGACCTGGTTCCGCGGTTCGGTCCGCCAGAGATCGAGGTCGAGACGACCGCCACCGAGAAGGGTGTTGCGGCGGAGCTAGCTGCGTCGATCAGGAAAAATCGAAAAGTCCAAGTGCTGCAAGGCGAGATACGCAGGGTTGACATCAGCAGTGTGCCCGAGCCGATCGGCATCCGGCTGCATCGAACACAATCCGACCCCACCCTCGACCAGGCGCTCTGGGTGGCGATTCGCAACCGCACCCACGCCATTTCCTTCAACCGCTACCAGGATTTCATGAACCGCGCGTTGTTATGGGAAACCCGCGACTATCGCGTTCCCGACAACGTTGACCCAGGCACGCGCAACCGCATTCAAAGAGAGCTGAACGAACTGGGAACTCACCTGCATGGCGTTAAGGCGTACCAGACCCTGAAGCTTCTTACCGAGGCCTTCCTGCTGGTCGAGTGCGGCATCCGCATTGAAGGCCCGGCGGGCGAGCGGCGCTCGGAGGCCTGGGACTTTGACGAAGAAGCGTACCGGCTGGGCCGATCTTTCTCAGGCGATGAGACAGAGGAGAAGCTGAAGGCTTATCTCGGCGATCGCGACCAGCTCCCCTACATTACTCGGGTGGTGAAGGCAGCTTTTCCGGAGCTGGAGAAAGGCTGGGGTGGCCGGCTGATCTCCGCCAGAATCAACGAGCCGTGTCTGATCGAGCTGATCTGGTCCTACTGGATGGAAGAAGGCATGCTCGTGCAGACCATGAATGCGGTGTGCCGGCGCTTCCAGAACGTTCGTGGGGACGGAGATCGCGATCCGCTGGCCAACATGGAAATCGATCCGTTGCGGCCGCTCAACAATCTGCTGTGGGGATATGTACAGGACGAGTTCAATCGTCTTACCGTGCGGCGGCGGGCGTATGAATACATCCATCATTACGGGTTGGCGCTGTTGGGCAAGGCGGCCTCGGACCTGAACGCGGCGGACCGCCGCTCGAAGTTCCTGGAGGCATTTCACAATCTGCTGTACCAGGCCTCGATTTTCTTCAAGGAAGATTTTCAGACCACGGTCATCGCAGATGGCTTCCAGTTGCTTAATTCCCTGAAGGAGGTCCACCTGGTACTGGCGCAGGGAGCGCAGAACCAGTTTGGCGATCTCCCCTGGACCGCGCGCGTGGAGATGCTGCTGATGCAGTACATGCTGGCACGGCGCGAGATCCGCGACTTCCTGCAGAGCCGGGCGATGGTGCCCTACAAGGAACCGTGGGAGGCTCAGGTCGACACCATGAAGGCACTGCAGGGCTGGACGGACACTACGGTGAGCCACTTCCGTGATCTGGCCGTGTATGGCGAGCAGATTCTGCTGTCGATCCGATACGGTGACTGGATCAACATCAACAACGAGGATTCGGCCAAGAACTGGGCGCGTTATTTCCGGCCAGAAATTCAGGGCTATCTCCACGCCTATCGCGCGGCTACGGGCATCGATTTGACCAACAGTGACACGGTCGATGCGACCATACCGGGCATTCTTTTGCAAAAGCGGACGGTAATGCACCGCACGCGTTAGGCCGGAAACGGCATGCCTTGAAGCGACAGATCTGAAGCGGTAAACGTGAGCGGGTTGACCCTGGAAAGATGCTGGATTTTACTTCGGCGCTCTATCTCGGATTCGAGCACGCCTCGCGCAGTCTGCCGGGCTGGGACCGATTGACACTCGGCAAGCCGGCTGCTCTGGAGCAGATTCCAGGTGCTGAGCAGGTGCGGCAGGAACTGGCGGCTCTGACCGGCTGCGAACAGGTAGTGTTGGGTTCGTCGACGCTGCATCTGTTCTGCGATCTGTTCGCGATGCTCGCCCGGCGCAAGGTAACGATCTGCATCGATGAGGCGACCTACCCAATCGCACGTTGGGGAACGGACCGGGCGGCGGTCTTCGGGGTTCCAGTCCGGCGATTCGCGTATCACGACGCGAGAGAGTTGCGGCGGGCCATCGGCCAGGAGTATGGCAATCGCCCGGTGATCGTGACGGACGGATTCAGTGCCTTGCGAGGCACACATGCTCCGCTTCGGGACTATGCCGATTGCGCCGCAGAGAGAAACGGGCTGTTGATCGTGGATGACACCCAGGCGCTGGGCATCTTCGGGCAGCAAGCGGAGTCGATGGGACCCTATGGAATGGGAGGAGGGGGATCGCTCAAGCATTTCAAGCTGCGTGATCCTCGAATAGTTGTGGTGAGTTCACTGGCAAAAGCGTTTGGTGTCCCAGTGGCTATGCTGGGTGGAAGCCGGACAGCGGTGGAGGAATTTTATGAACACAGCGCCACACTGGTGCACTGCAGTCCGCCGTCGGCAGCCGCCATCGCGGCCGCGCAACGGGCCCTGCAGTTGAACCGGGAATTTGGAGACGCCTTGCGACGGCGGCTGGCGGAGCGGGTAGTTCGGTTTCGCCGGCGGTTAGCGGGCCTCTGCTCCACAGAGAGCTTGTTTCCCGTGCAGTCGTTGAAGTTGCCACCGAACCTCGACATCTATGCGCTCTATCGAGCCCTGCTGGCTCGCGGGGTCCGTTCGCTGCTCCGCCGGGACCGGAGGAGCCGTGGCCTCGGAATAACTTTTGTGTTGACGGCTCGGCACCCATTGGAGGAGATCGATGCTGCGGTTGAGGCGTTGCTGGAGCTGGTAGGGCACGCTTCGTCCGCGAGCATGAAGCGGCTTGCAGATCAGGCGGCGCGAGTTTTCTGAACGAATTCCAGGTCCATTGCCGACGTTACTTGGCCTGGAGATGCATGGCGCGTGTCGCTTTAGGCAGCAACCATGCGCGGAACTCCATGACAGATTTGAAGACGAGAGAATGATGACCGCAAGGAGGGACAGCCAATGTCAAGGATAAAAGGCTACTTGCCTCACGGAATACATGCTTACCATCGCGGTGGACGCTTTGGGCATCCGTGGTTCAGGCATCGCTATGGGCGGGGAGGACCGGGGCCGATGTTCCCGGACCCGCAAGTCATGACGGCGCAAGCTTGCCTGGCCCAGGTAGTTGACCCGTCGGTGCCGCAAAACGGAATCATGGGGCCGCAAACCAGGCAGGCGATCCGGGCGTTTCAGATGCAACAGCAGATGCCGCCCACCGGCATGCTGGACAGCGACACCATGGGCGCGTTGCAGGCAGCGTGCAGCCCCCAGGTTGCGCCACCACCGCCCCCGCCGCCACCGCCGCCTCAGGCTCAGCCGCCGGGGCCGCCGCCACAGGGACCCAAGCACTCGCAGGGGCAGAGTCAACCGGAGTTCTTTCTCGACGACATCCTCAACCCCGTCGCGGGAGTTGTCGGAAGTCTTTTCGGCGGCGGATCTCAGCCTCAGCCGCCACCACCGGACGACGGTGGCGATCATTGGCATCGGAGACATCACCGATTCGGGCGATGGCACCACGAAACTGAGAATGAGTTTCCCTTCGAGAGACCCTTCTTCGATTTTCATCGGCCGGACCGATTTCCGGATGACCGTTGGCGTTGGCACCACGACCGGCGTTATTGGGACCATGGGGAGGGTGAAACCCAGGCGGGTGGGTTTGGTCTACCGTCACCAAGATTCAGGCGCTGGCAGGGGCAGGGGCAGCAACAGGCTTTTCTCGAAGACATCCTCAACCCGATAGGAGGAATTGTCGGAGGTCTATTCGGCGGCGGCTCTCAGCCTCAGCCGCCACCGCCGGACGACGGTGGCGATCACTGGCACCGGAGACATCACCGATTCGGGCGATGGCACCACGAAACTGAGAATGAGTTTCCCTTCGAGAGACCCTTCTTCGATTTTCATCGGCCAGACCGATTTCCGGATGACCGTTGGCGTTGGGACCACGACCGGCGTTATTGGGACCATGCGGAGGGTGAAACCCATGCGGAGAAACCTGAAGGTCAACGGCGAGCCGGGGCACCGGCAGCTTCCGGAGGGGGCGCTGCCCGACCCGCGGCTTCGGGAGGGGGCGCTTCCCAGCCAGCGGCCTCGGGAGGGAGCACTTCCCGGCCAGCAGCTTCGGGAGGGGGCGTTGCCCGACCCGCGGCTTCCGGTGGGGATGTTGCCCGACCGATCGTGGATCGGCCTATCGTCGAGCGGCCTATCGTCGAGCGGCCAGTGATCGAGCGTCCGATCATCGAGCGGCCGGTGATCGAGCGTCCAATCATCGAGCGGCCAGTATTTGCACGACCGCCATTTGCACGACCAGGGTTCGATTTTCACGCGCGAGACCGCTTCCCATTTGCTCGCGACCGGTGGAATTGGAATCGCGATCGCTTTCGCTGGTTCGGACGGCCATGGGGCAGGAGAGACGGGGGCTTTGGATTCTTTGGTCGCGGACCTCAGGTCGCGTGGGCCCAGTCTTGCCTGGCGCAGGTTCTCGGACCGTGGGTGGTGCAGGACGGAATCATGGGACCAGCCACGCAAGGGGCGATCCGCACATTCCAGCAGCAACAGCAACTGGCGGCAACCGGTTTTCTGGATGGGCCGACGGTGAATGCGCTGCAGGCGGCATGCGGCAGTCAGATGCCATAA
>DATJXG010000235.1:0-15321 GCA_035500455.1 Terriglobales bacterium
GATCCGACGCCGCGAGTGTTTCAGCTGGGGCTGACGGGATCGCTGGCTTCACAGCTTGTGGTGGTGAAGTTCGGTGGGGTGGTGGTGAAGGGGGCGTCGTACGCGCATACCGAGGTGAAGGTGGATCGGTAGGAGTCGGTCATTGGTCCTTGGTCGTTGGTCGTTGGCTTGCGGTTGACGACTTCGGTTGGTGGAAAGGGCGCGATTTGTTCGCGTCCTTTTTCTTTTTTCTCTTTCGGGTGTTCCTTGGGGACACCCCGCTTTGTTCGGGGGGACGGGGCAAGCCCCGTCCCTACACGAGTTGGGGAATGCTTATGAATTATCTGGCTCCATCGGATTATGAAGGTTATGGGTTGGAGGCTACCACGCCGGCGGCGTGGGTCACGGCAGCTTCCTCGGTGATTGACGGGCATTGCCGGCGGGCAACTCTTGGGGTGGCCCAGTATGAAGAGCGGCTGCGCACCACTGCGGGACGGAACCGGGTGCGGGTGACTTATGTGCCGCTGGTGGCTGTGGCACCGGCTACGTCGGCGATTGTTACGGCGCGAGGGCGATACGCCATGCCCCGGCGGGGCGAGTGGCCGGTGGACGAACTGAGCATCGATATCGCGCTGATGTTCGGGCTGCCTGGCACCTGGGTGGATTTGGATCCGGCGAGCGTGGATGTGTACAGCGATACCGGCGAGTTGACGCTCCCTTTGAATGCGGTGGGATTGGGATTCACCGAGGTCGATGTGGCGTACACGGCGGGGCTGGAGATGATCCCCGATAAGGTGAAAGTGGCGTGCGCGCAGATTGTGCGCAACCTGCAGGCCACGCCGGCGTTGAATGTGCGCTCGGGGAATCTGGACCGCATGCATCTGGAATATTTTTCCGACACGCTGGTGGATGACACGGTGCGCTCGCTGCTGGCGCCTTACGTGGCGCAGAAGGTGGGATGACGATGGCGAGCACGGGAGTACGGTTCGGGATTTGCGGTACGGCGGTGGTGCGGGCGGCGGATGCGATGCTGCGCTCGCTGGGCGGGGCGGAGGTGAGCGTGTTGTTTCCGCTTTCGGCTTTGCCGGGGGATTCGAGTGCGCAGCTCGGGTTGGTGGACCCGGGAGTGGAGGAAGTGAAGTTCTCTCCGGTGGTGGTGCTGAATCTGCCGACGGAGAATACGGGGCCGCGGCAGCGGGTGGAGTTTCTGCTGTCGGCATCGGCGGTGGCGGCGGAAGCGGCGGACCGGAGTCTGGCTTCGGGGTTGGCGTTACTCGAGGGCGCGCTGGGAGTGATGCATCAGGGAGATTTGTTTCATATCGAGGGGATTGTGACGGAGTGCTTTGGGGGGACGGAGTATTTGTACCGGGTGACGGGGGTGGAGTGAAGGAGCTTTTAGCTTTTAGCTATTAGCTTTTAGCCGTTAGCTAAACCCTGGGAGTTGCGCCGCGTGTTCTGCCCCTCTTGCGGGCGGTTCGCCTTAGCGGCTGATGCAGATCCCTCCGCTGCGCTCGGCTCGCTTCGCTCACCTCGCTTCGGTCGGGATGACAGGGGGATTGGTCGGTGATCGTTTCGGGCGAGGGCTTGCCCGGGGTCTGGAGCTGGAAGACGGAGGCCAGGAGCCAGGAGCCAGAAGTTAGAAGCTAGAAGTTAGAGCGGAAGCCAGAGGCTAGAAGCCAGAGGCCAGAAAATGACAGCCAGAAGCTAAAAGCTAAGGGCTAAAAGCTAAAAAGCTGAGAGCTGATTTTATGCAATTCGCTAAAGACAGTTTTTATATGGCGCTGCGGCAGCGGTTGGCGGCAGTGAATCCGGGGCGGACGGTGACGGTGAATGGGGTTACGTTTCCCGCGGTCATCGTGGCGGAGAATGAACTGGTGGTGCCGGTCGATCCTTTGCCGGATGCGTTCTACCTGGAATGGGGCGCGGCGTCTCCGGTCTCGCGGCAGGATGGCAGCCGACGGTTGATGGGGATGGAGTGCGTAATTTCTTACCACACATTCGGCACGGTGCAGAGCGGCGTGGACCGCGGGCGGACGCTGGCGGAGCTGGACATGGAATTGCTGAGCATCTGCCAGCCGCCGCATACCGAGAAGCAGGATTTCTCGCAGTCGCCAAGCGCCGACCTGGGGACAGCGCTGGCGTGGAGCGAACCGGTGTTCGGGGATGTGGCGGGGATCATCGCGCAGGAGAGTACGGCGCGGAGAATCCGGCTGGAACGGAAGACGGTGGTGAAAGTGTTCTTTTTTCCTGAGGTGAATTTTCTATGAGCGGGGCGAGCGGCGGGCCGGTGCGGGCGGCGATGGTTCCGGTAACGCGGCGGGTGCGGGCGTATTTTGCGCCCGTTGATCGGACGACGGAGCAGCCGGCGGTTTTTGATCCGGGGAAGCATGGCGCGTTTGCGCTGGCCTCGCCGCCGGCGCCCTGGCTGGATCTGGGATGGATCGACAACTTCCAAAGACTGTGCGGGACGAGCAGCGAGGCGCTGCGAGCCGGTTCAGTTGGGGCGGTGGCCGGGCAGTTTCGCGGGCCCTTAGATGCGCGGGTGGAGTTTGACTTCCGGGAGTGGGGCAAGTTGCAGATGGCACTGGCGGGCGGATCGCAGCATATGAACGTGCTGGCGCCGGACCCGAGTGCGGATGCGCGGCCTTCGGGCGGAGTGGCGTTGACAGCGCTGGCGCTATTGGCGGGATCGACGGCGACGCAGATTGTTTTGGGCGCGGGAGTGGTGGACACGTTTGCCGTGGGCGACCTGGTGGCGGTGGATGCGGACTATGAAGAGCAGACCGGCTACGTGGGAAGCGGCATTGCGGCGGCCTATGTGAATGATCCCCTGGACGTGAACCGGGACGCGAATTATGTGCGGCGGGTGACGTTCAACGTCGGCCGAGTGGCGGGAAAGACGGTGACTGCTTTGCTGCTGGCGCAGCCGCTGCTGGGCGGGGATCCGCCGACGGGGGCGAGCGCGCAGAAAGTGGTGGCGTTTGTGGACCGCGAGGGCGGATCGTTCTTTTCGGAGTGGTCGGGATTGTTTGTGGCGGAGGAGGAGTCGGGCGGGCGGGCTTGTTTTTACTATCCGCGGCTGCGTCCGAATGTGGTTGCAGGGTTTCAGAGGGAAGAGATGGTCGAGGTGGCGAAGCCGGTAGTGGCTTTGGGGCTGCGGGCTTCGTTTATCGCCTTGCCTTATCTGGATGTGAACGATGGGGAGATGGCGGTTTGTTATCGGAGTTATTTTCCGGCGGTGGCGGCGGGAGTGTATTAGGCGATTGCGGCGGCTTGATGCGCGAGGCATCGGGATTGATTGCGCCCTCGGCACTCATCGCATTATCCATCCTGTCGTGCATGTGCGGGTGCGGCGCGACTGCCTGACCCCCGACCGTATCCGGTAGTTGCGCCCGATGGGCGCCGGTCGAACACGGGTAGAGATACGGCGCGGCTGAAGTCGGCTTGTTTGGGTGAAAACCAGTTGTCAGTTCCCGGTTCTCAGTTCTCAGTTTGGGTTGGCGAAGATTAACGCTTTTCGCGGGTTGGAGTGCCGCGCCACCTAGTTTCGTTTGCGGAAACGTAACAAAGTTCGAAATCCGAGCGGCATTCGCGGAAGTTTCGCGATGCTTGTTGCTGGACATAGCAGGTTCTGCGTGAGTATCTCAAGGAAAAATGAAGCTGCAGATTGACAATCTCGATGGCGGAGGACCGCTCGACTACACGGCGGCGGTGGATGTTTCACAGTTGCCCAAGGTCCTGCGGAAGCTGAACCAGGCGGCGGAGCTGCGCTTCAGCCTGGTGGCGGACAGCACGGATTTTGTAGTGCCGGTAAATGGCGCGCGCGTGACGCTGGGGCGGATGAACGGCCAGGATCTGTTCACCGGATACGTGAACGCGCCGCCGGGATTTGACTATCTGGGTTGGGGACAACGAGGGCCGGTTTACCGCTATCGCTTTGTGGCGCGAAGCGATGAATCGCTGTTCGATCGCAAGCGGCTTCCGGACCGACCCCCTTTTGTGGCCCGGAGCGCGGGTGACGCGCTCCGGCAGTTGAGCAACGATCTGCTGCCGGGGGTGCTGGACACCAGCGCCGTGCAGAACCTCGACCTGCTGCCTTGGTATGTGCCTGACCCGCAGAAGAAATGGTCGGTGCACGCGGCGCTGATCGGGCTGCTGGCGCGGGCGAACTACCGGGCGGCGGCGGGGGCGCTAAGCTTCGCGCCGGTGGGAGCGGCTGTACATACATTAAGCGAGGCGGACAGCAGCTTTTGTCCCGAGGGACTGAAGCTGGCTCCGGCGGATGCGGCGCTCAATGATGTGACCATCGCCGGGCTGATAGAGCCGCAGGCGTATGTGAAGGATTATTTTGTCGGCGACGGCACTTCGTTGCGGTTTTATCTCTCGCAACAGCCTTTTGTGAAGCTGAGCCAGACGATTGTGAACGAAGAGTACGACGGGGCGGCTCTGGATGCGACCTCGTGGAGCAAAACCGACCCGGCGAACGCGGTCTCGGTGAGCGGTGGGGCGCTGCAGGTTGCGGGGGGAACGGGCGCCGACGGGCAAACGACGGTGGTGTTCGCGGAGAAGATCGAACTGGGCGGGGCGTTCGTGCTGCAGCACGGGGACGTGTTGTTCAACGCACCGTCGAATGGGGTGCTGGGCGGACTCTACGCCGGGGGGATTACGGCAGGCGGGTGCCTGGCGGGGTTTTGGGTGACGCCGAACGGGAGCCAGTCGGATATTCAGGCGGTGATTCACGGGGTGCGCAGCGGGCCGGTGGTGGCGACGGTGAGCGGGCATCACTACGTGCTGAGCACGCGCTTTTATGCCTCGGCGATCTATCGGAAGCAGCAGGTGTTTCACTCTTCGGCGCATCCGGCGGGCAGCGGGCGGGGCGGAAGCGACATTGCGGCGGATGTGCGGGTGGTGCTGGAGGTGCATGACATTGATCCGGGGAATCCGGCGACGCTGGTGGCGGCGTCGGAGGTATTGTTCGATGGAGTGATCAGCGGCGCGCCGGGGTTTTGCACTTATGCGCTGGTGAATGCGGCGAGCATGAATTGTTCGCTGGCATTCACCCGGCTGATCAAGGCGGTGGACGCGGAGGTGCGCAGCGCGCTGCCGGGGCAGGGCTACCGGACGCGGCTGGTGGGGTCGCAGTCGGATGGGGCGGAGTGCGTGGTGACCTCGAGCGAGGCGTTGCAGTTCTTTGCGCAGTGGGCGCCGGCGGCGAATGAGCAGATTGTGGTGCGATACCGCGGAAATGGGCGGGCGCTGGCGCGGGTGACAAACCCGGCGGGCATCGCGGCGCTGGCTCACGGCAGCGACGACGGAGTGCGGGCGGCGCTGTTGCACCTGAAAGAGCCGCCGCCGCGAACCGCTGTGGATTGCGAGAACGCAGCGCTGGCGCTGCTGGATGACGGCGGCGGAAGCGGCTGGGCGGGAGAGTACGACGTCTGGAATGACTTCCTTCCCGGGGGACAGGATGTTTTTCCGGGCGATGCGGTGAGCGTGAGCGCGCCGTCGCGAGGGGCGGCGTTTCAGGCGGTGGTGCGGGAGGTGGACGTGGAGGTCGAGGACCTCGGCGGAGAGCATTGCCGTTATGCGATCCGGTTTGCGGATGACGCGTCGCAGCGTCTGGGGTTCGAGCTCGAATCGAGTGAGATTGCTGCGAGCCTGGGGGTCACCGCGGTGACCGCCGATTCGATCGGGACAAATTTTCTGGCGGAGCTTACCGAGGCTGAGATCACCGCGGTGACCTCAACCAGTGTGACGGTGGACGCGGGAGCGGCGGCGCCGGCGGGCGGGGGGATCGAAGTGCGGCGCAGCGACGTGGGCTGGGGGCCGGACAATGACCGGAACCTGGTCGGGCGGTTCACCTCCCAGACATTCTCCCTGCCGCGGCTGTCGCGGGTGCAGGACTACTTCCTGCGTCCGTTTGACGGCTCGGCGCCGCCGAAATATTCGCGCTACTCGGTGGCGCTGCACGTGGACTATCCGGCTTGAGCGAGCAGCGAATATGGGCGATCTGGAGAACGAGATTCTAGGCAGGCACGGGCATGGCGGCGGGAAGCAGCCGCTGGTGGTGCGCGTTACCGACAGCGATTTTCAGGCGGACGTGCTGGAGAAACTGGGGCGACTGGAAGCCAAGATGGACATGCTGATGGGCAGCGGCCAGCCGGGGCGAATGAAGCTGGCGGAGGACCGGCTGGTTGCGTTGGAGCGAAATGATATCCGCCGAAGCGTTTACGACCGGCTGGTGAATGCGGCTTTGACTACGGCGATCAGCGTGGCGATTGCGCTGCATGAGCGGTGGGGGATTCGTTAGCGCTCTTCATTTCTGACGGGCAGTGATCCGGGGCTTGTTTGGGTGAAAACCAGTTCTCGGTTCGCAGTTCCCAGTTCTCAGTTTCTGGTTCGCAGTTTCCGGTTCTCGGTTGTTCGAGATAGAACGCATGAGTTCAGTTGGCTTCCGGCTGCCGGTTTTGCGGGAAGCCATTTTTCGCAAGCCACGTTTTCGGCTTCGATTTCACACAACACCAATTCATAGAGGAGAAATTACAGTGAACTTTCTATCCAAAGTCTTGCAGGGAATTGCTTTCGTTCCGGCAGTAGTCAATGGAATTGAAGGGTTGTTCGGCAGCCGCACCGGCACCGACAAAAAGGATGCGGCGATGTCATTCGTTCAGGCAGCGCTTTCGCTTACCGACGCAGTAGCGCAGAAGGACGTGGTGGACACATCGAAGTTTCAGGAGGGACTGGGAAAGATCATCGACGGCACGGTGGAATGCCTGAACGCTTCGGTATGGGCGAAGAAGGCGGCATCGTAAGCGCGAGGCGCCTGGCAGCACGCGCTCAGTGCACGACGGTGAGATAGGTGATCGAGGTAGCGGCAGAGAGCGCGAGCTGGGCCCCGCCCCTGGCGGCGTTGAAGATGCCGCTGCGCGAGGGGACAAAGAGAATGTCATTGGGTTGAAGGGAAATATCGGGCGCTTGAGCGCGCAGGATTTTCTTCAACGCCAGGGGAATCTCGTTGGTCCCTTTGGCATCTTTGCGGACGATGCGGGCTCCGTTCAGCTTGGCTTCATGGGTGGGGCCGCCGGCCATGGCCAGGGCCTGCAAGACGGTGATGTTGTCACGATCGATATAAATGCCGGCAGGGCGGGCAACATCACCGACCACATAGATGACTTCGGCTTTGTGCACGAAGACGGTATCGCCGGAGAAAACGGGCAGGTTATTCTCTCCCGATCCGACGACGTTGCGGGCCAACTCCACGGTGACCGGAGTGGAGGATTCATCGTGGCGAGTAATCGAGACGGAGCGGCCGGCGTCGATGGCAAAGCCGCCGGCAGCGGAAATCAGGTCAAGCAGGTGGCTCCCCCCGTTGGCGGGATAAACACCAGGCCGGGCCACCGAACCGAGGATGTTCACACCCTGCAAACCGGACTGGTCGAGCATCAGGGAAACGTGGGGATCACGCACGAAACCACCTTTATCCAGGCGAGTCTCGATCACGCCCTGGGACTCCTGGGGAGTGAGGCCGGCGACGTGCACGTAGCCGATGAGAGGAAGATAAAGGTTGCCGTCGTCGGCGATGCGCAACTTGGCAGACAGATCCGGGGCGTTATAGACGTTGACCTCTACCATGTCTCCGGGGCCCAGGCGATAGGGGGTCGGGGCGGCAGCGGGAGTGGATTTGGCATTAACCTCAGGGGCTGGCTGTTCGACCTTGGCGGAGGAAGAAGAGGAATCGCCCTGGGGTTGCGCCGGCTGTTCCTGCCCCCAGGACGCAACCGCCAACAGCACGGCCAGGAGAGAGTATTTCAGAAACGGTGTATACACGCGGGCAAACAAACCCCCTGGTAGATGACGCACTACAAACTCCCCCTTAGATGGCTGATAACAGAGAGAGTAACACAGTCGAGGGGGGAGGGATAAGGGGAGAAAAGGGGTAGTGGCCTAGCAGTAAATGCGGGCTTCACAACATAATTGCCGAGTTATTGTTCTACTGCTATATTGGGCCGTGGCGCCAAGGATTCTGGAATAAGCCAGTTCCCCTATTCCAGTTGGCGGTCCTTCCCCGGGAGTTGGCGAGCGTTACCTGGAAGAGAACGACCGGCACGCCGCGTGCCTCTGGCCGTGGAGTACCAAATTGACAGCCGTTTACTTCGGAATATTCCTGGTTTCGGTCCTGGTTTCTTTTGTACTCACGCGCTATGTGAGGAACGTGGCCATGGCGCGGGGATGGGTGGCGGTTCCGGCTTCCGACCGGCACATGCACACCAGGCCGCTGCCCCGGCTGGGCGGCGTAGCCATCTTCTTTACGTTCTCCCTTAGTATCGGATTGGCCTCTCTCCTGAGCTGGTTGCGTCCGTCACTGATTGTCTTTCAGCCGCGCCAGATCGAAAGCATTCTTATCCCCGGGGTTCTCATATTCCTGCTGGGTGTGTATGACGACCTGCGTGGGGTCAATGCTTATGTGAAGTTTGCGGTGCAGGCGATTGCGGGATGCATCCTGTACGCCTTCGGTTTGCAGATTTTCGATCTGCCGGTGCTGTTCGGCACCCATCATGCGTTTCCCTGGTTTGTAAGCCTGCCGTTGACGGTGTTGTGGGTGCTGGCGATCACCAACGCCTTCAACCTGATCGATGGACTGGACGGGTTGGCGGCGGGTTCGGCGCTGTTCTCAACCCTGGTGGTTTTCGTGGTGGCGCTGCTCAGCCAATCGTCATTCATGACGATTTCCACGCTGGCGATGGCGGGAGCGATCCTGGGGTTCCTGCGCTTTAATTTCAATCCGGCAACCATCTTTCTGGGGGATTGCGGCAGCCTGTTCATCGGCTTCATGCTGAGCGCGCTGGCTCTGCGTGGGGCGCAGAAGGCGCCTACGGCAGTGGCGGTAGCGATTCCGGTGGTTTCCTTCGGACTTCCAATCCTGGAAACCACACTGTCGGTAGTGCGGCGGTTCATCAGCGGGCGGCCGGTGTTTACCGCCGACCGCG
The DNA here is from genome assembly GCA_035500455.1 of Terriglobales bacterium. GTDB lineage: Bacteria > Acidobacteriota > Terriglobia > Terriglobales > Acidobacteriaceae > DATJXG01. Next base: position 8,967 of record DATJXG010000235.1, read on the forward strand.
AGCACATTCACCACAAACTGCTGCAGCTGGGATTTTCGCATCGGCAGGTGGTAGTGCTGCTGTATGCGGTTTCGGGAATTTTCGCGCTGTTGAGCCTGTTCCTGTTGTGGCCGACAGGCAGCACTTTGGGCCTGATTCTTGCCGTTTTGGGAACGGGGATCTGGGTGGGGGTGCAACACCTGGGCTACCTGGAGTTCGGCGAGTTGCGGCGGGTGGCGCAGCGCACCATGGATCAGCGGCTGATCTTCGTGAACAACCTGTCGATCCGGCGGGCAATGGAAGAACTTAAGGTGGTACACAGCTACGAGCAATTGTGCCGGGTGCTGGTGGCGGCGTTTCAAAACAACGATTTCGACGCGTTCGACCTGACCTCTGAATTGCTCCCGCGGGAGTGCCCGAAACTTGATGGCATGCAGGTGGACGCGTCGCAGGCCACACCCTGCCTGCGCTGGGTGAAACCGGGGACATTCTTTGGACGGCAGGAAGAGAGCGTGTGGCGCGTGACTCTCTCGCTGGTGACCAGCAACAACCACAACCGGGGCTCCATGGTTGTGTGCCGGCGGTACGTCAATCGTGATCTGCAATTGGACATCAACCTGCTGACTAAAGATTTTCCGGTGGTGCTGGCCCATGCGCTGGACCGCGTGCTCGCACCAATGCTGCCGGTAGTGAGCAGGCCGCAGGAAGGCCGGGAACTCAGCCCAGCTCAGGCGGGTTAGCGGGGGTTTCCTGCCTCGCCCTCGAACCTCAGAACCATCAGCAGAACTATCAGCGTTGCGGAGACTTGCGCCAGGCGCGCCATGCACATTATTCACGTGGTTGGGGCTCGTCCGAATTTCATGAAGGCGGCGCCGGTGCTGGCGGCGCTGGCGGGGCGCCCGCAGGTGCGGCAGACCCTGGTGCACACAGGGCAGCACTATGATGCCAACATGTCGGAGATATTCTTCCAGCAGTTGGGAATGCCGGTTCCCGACTTGAATCTGGAGGTAGGATCGGGCAGCCACGCCCAGCAAACGGCGGAGATCATGGCCCGGCTGGAGCCGGTGGTGTTGGAGCGCAAGCCCGACTTGCTGCTGGTGTACGGCGATGTGAATTCCACCATGGCGGCGGCGATGGTGTGTTCCAAGCTACTGGTGCCGGTGGGCCATGTGGAGGCGGGGTTGCGGTCGCGGGACCGCACCATGCCGGAGGAGATCAACCGGCTGATTACGGATCAGCTCTCTGATCTGCTGTTCACGCCATCGGCCGATGGCGACGAGAACCTGAAGGGCGAGGGCATTGATCCGAAGAAGATTCACCTGGTCGGGAACGTGATGATTGACACGCTGGTCCGGCTGCTGCCGCAGTGTGCTGCCCATGAGCCGCCAGGCATGCCGGAACGATATGCGCTCATTACGCTGCACCGGCCTGCCAATGTGGATGATCTGCCGTGGCTTGGCTCCATGCTGGCGGCGCTGGCGGGAGTGAGCCGGGAACTGGCGGTGGTTTTTCCGGTGCATCCACGGACGCGGCAGCGTATCGCGGCGTTGGGGCCGGGAGCATTGCCGGCTGGGATATGCCTGCTGGAGCCGCAACCTTATTTGAGCTTTCTGGCGATGCAGCGCGACGCGACGGTGGTGATTACGGACTCGGGGGGAATTCAGGAGGAATCCAGCTTTCTGGGGGTGCCTTGCCTGACGGTGCGGGAGAATACAGAGCGGCCGATCACGATTACGCTCGGGACCAACGTCCTGGTGGGGCGCGACATCGCGCGCATGCTGGGCGAAGTGCAGCGGATTCTGGCGGGGGAGAAGAAGACAGCCTCGGCGATTCCTTTGTGGGATGGGCGGGCGGCAGAGAGGATCGCGGGGGTGGTCGCGGGGATAGCTTGACTGGGAACCTCGTTGAACTTCGGTTGCGCTTATTACGGACTTGTTCGGGTTAAAGTCAGTTGCCAGATTTCAGTTCCCAGTTCTCAGTTCTTTGCAGAAGGTTCTCAGTTTCTTTCAGAAATAGAGACGGGTTGAGCCGAATCGGGAGCGTGCACCGTCGTGGTAACCTCCTTGATTCTCATAGTGATATTCGCTTCCCGCTGAATTAAGATGGGGCGAAACTCCGCATATGAAATTTCCAGGCCCTAAGCTGATCCCTGTCCGTGGGGAGCCACAGCGCTCGCCGCGCGACCGCAGGCGGTGTGTGCGCCGGCGTGTGCAAAGCGCGGCCTTCATGGGCATGAACGCCAATTCCACGGGGGCGGCGCTGGACCTTTGTGAGATTCGAGATATCCACGAAGAAGGGATTTCCTTTCAGAGTCCCGCGCCGATGGAGCCGGGGGAGAGTTTCAGCCTGTGCCTGGACCTGACGGAACCAGCGATCTACATCCATACGTCGGGGAGGGTGGTGTGGTCTGATCCTTCGGGACGGACGGGATTGCGGTTTCATCGCATGCCGTCCCCCGACTTGCAGCGCCTGCGGGAGTGGCTCTCCATGGGCAGCGTGGACGATCCAGGGGGCGAGGCGCCGAGTGTAACCGTTCTGCCGGTTGCGCAACCTGATGCGGAAAGTGCGGCAACCATCTCGACGTCAACTTTGGCGGCGGGTCCTGCCGAAGCGCCAGTGCAAGACGAGCCGGTTCCGCTGGAGTTTGTTCTCCCGGCAGAGTTGGCTGGGGTGCCATTGCAGAGCGTGCCGTTGCAGAGCGTGCCGCTGGAGCTTGATCCGGCTGACGCCGATGTTGTGGAAGCACCAACGCCGGAGGTGAGCGCTGCGATAACACCGGAGGCGGCGGAAGAGCAGGAGATAGCGGTTCAGGCCCTGCCCGCGGAGACTCCGCCCGCCCAGGCGCCTGTTCCGGAACCACCGGCGCCTGCACCGCGCGAAGTGGAAGAAGACGCTTCAGCGCTGGCGGCGACCGCCGATGTTGCGCGAGAGATTGAAGCCTTCAGCCTGGACCTGGATGCGGCGCTGCAGATCGTCGCCGAGCGGACCAAGACGCTTACGGGCGCGACGGGAGCGGCGATTGCCCTTTCGACAGGTGAGGGAATGGTGTGCCGGGCCTCTGCCGGGGATGATGCGCCTCCCCTCGGAGCCCGCCTGCAGATAGGATCCGGCTTCTCCGGAGAGTGCGTGCATAGCGGCAAATTGCTCTCCTGCGAAGACTCCGAGACCGATACGCTGGTGGACCGCGAAAGCTGCCGCGCGCTGGGCGTGCGGGCCATTATGGCGGCGCCGATCCGCTCGCCGCATTCGGTAATTGGACTTCTGGAGATATTCTCGCCTCGGCCGCAAGCTTTCACCGGGCGTGATAAGGTCATCCTGCAGGAGATGACGCAGGTCATTTTTGCGGCGGTGCAGCGTACGGTGCAAAGGCTGGTGGTGAATCATGCGGACGAACCGGGCGCAGCGGAGCGAGACAGCAACGGCTCGGCGAGCGGCGTCAGCGATTTATCCGCACAGGCAGCCGAGGTCGAAGACTCAAGCGGCGGGGATATTTTTTCGGGTGATGGAATGAGCATGCGTAGTCGTCTATGGCGCAAGCCGAAGCTTCCCGTAATCGGCGGCACGGTACTGGTGTTGCTTTTGTTGGCCGCTTTTGCCTTTGTGAAGCCCGGCTCGCGGACGACCGCCGCCGCAATGCAGCCGCAGACCACTGCGCTGGGGCAGACTTCCAGGCTCCAGGCGCAAACGGCCAGCACCGATGATCTCCGCAAGCTGGCCCAGGCTGGAGACGCTGACGCCCAGTTCCAACTCGGCCTGCGGTATGCCGTGGGCACCGATGTTCCCCAGGACTACACCGAGGCGGCCCACTGGTTTTCGGCGGCAGCCGAGCAGGGCCATGTGATTGCACAATCCAATATGGGCGCGTATTACTGGGCCGGGCGCGGCGTGGAGAAAGACCTGAATAAAGCCTACTTCTGGGCGCTGCTGGCCCAGGCCGGCGGCGATGAAGCCAGCCGCGTACGGGTGCCTTTCCTGGCTTCGCGCCTGAGCCAGGCGGAAATCCTCAACGATCAGCGCCAGGCTGAGGATTGGTTCAAGGCCCACCGGGCCCACAGCAAGCCTTCGCCGGCGAAGTAGCTGCTTCTCCTTCCCGCTGTCTTTCCGCCGGTTCTACAATGTAGCTGAGGCAGTTCCCGTGTCCACCCTGGGCGACATTCTTAGCCAGCACGTCCGCGAGGGAGACCTCTACGAAACCATTGACCGCAACCGGGTGCGCTGTTACGCCTGCGGACACTGCTGCCCCATTCCCGAGGGCCAGCCGGGGGTCTGCAAAGTGCGCTTCAACCATGGCGGCAAGCTTTATGTTCCCTGGGGATATGTGGGCGGGGTGCAGTGCGATCCCATCGAGAAAAAGCCGTTCTTCCACGCTTATCCCGGCGCGCTGGCTTACAGCTTCGGCATGCTGGGTTGCGACCTGCACTGCTCCTATTGCCAGAACTGGGTGACCTCGCAGGCATTGCGCGATCCCAAGGCGGTTTCGCCACCGCTGGAAGCTTCGCCGCAGGCCCTCGTGCAGGACGCGTTGCGCCAGGGAGCCAAGGTTCTGGTCAGCACCTACAACGAGCCACTGATTACCAGCGAGTGGGCGGTGGCGGTCTTCAAGGAAGCGCGGGCTGCGGGCTTGAAGACGGCATTTGTCTCCAACGGCAATGGAACACCGCAGGTGCTGGAGTACATCCGACCGTGGGTCGATCTCTATAAAGTGGACCTGAAGAGTTTCAGCGACCGCCACTACCACGAACTGGGCGGGCGCATTGGGCCCATCCTGGACACGATCCGCCGCCTGCACGCCATGGGGATGTGGCTGGAGATCGTTACTCTCCTGATTCCTGGCTTCAACGATTCCGACGATGAACTGCGCGGGCTCACGGATTTTCTGGCCGGGGTTTCTCCCGACATCCCGTGGCACGTAACCGCCTTCCACAAAGACTACAAAATGGATGATCCCGAGAACACCCGCCCTGAGGATCTGCTGCGCGCGGCGGAGATCGGCCGAAACGCCGGACTGCGCTATATCTACGCGGGAAACTTGCCGGGGATGGTGGGGGAACTGGAAGATACGCGATGCCCGCAATGCCGGGAAGTGCTTATCAGGCGCTACGGATATTTCATCGAGGAGTATCGGCTAACTGCCGAGGGACGATGCCCTTCGTGCAGCGCTTCCATTCCGGGCCGCTGGGCGGCGAAGTTCGATGGCCAGATTGCCGATCGCCCTTTCTTGCCACGGCGCGGCTCGGGTTTGGTTACAATCCTCAACTAGACTTGGCTGGGCTGGAGAGTGCTACGGCGAAGTCTTCAATTGTCATCCTGAAAGCCTGGCAGGGTTAGTGTCGGCTCTCGCACGGGCCTCTTCGCTGCGCCCATGATGACAAGCTTCTGGTTGGAACACCAACGGTCCTAAGTGAAGATCAGTTCTCAGTTATCAGATCGCAGTTCTCAGCGGTGCAGTTTCTGGTGCATGCGGAAAGTAAGCGTCATTTTCGTCTTAGGAGTTCTTTGCCTGACCGCCGGTTGCTCGCCGCGGGATTTCCTCACGCGGCGGCTGGCCGCGCAGCTGATTTCCAACTCGGACGCCTTCCGCGCGACGCAGCGCTTCTGGCTGCGCACCGGCGTGGTTTCCAACAAGGATTTCATCTCTCCGGAGTACCTGGTGATGCAGCGCCGGGGATGGATCACCGGGGCGAATGGAAATTGTCCGCCGGAAATCAGCCCACCGCCGTGCTGGGAGGTGACGCTCACCCCGGCTGGCGTGGACGCCTTTCACGACCTGATCCAGGGCAACGCGGCCGAATCGAATTATTTCAGCGTGCCGGCTGCCAAGCGGCAGCTCATTGCGGTGACGGGAATCAGCAAGGGCGATCAACTTGCTCAGGCGGATTTCGTGTGGAAGTGGGAGGCGCTGAATCCTGTGGGGGAAGCGCTCTACGCGGGCGACGTGCAATTCACCTCGACGGTGGGCTTTCGCCACTACGATGACGGCTGGCGGCTGATCGAGGGTAATGCCACGCGTCCGGACCAGAGCCTGGATGAGGCTTTGCGGACTGCGCAGCCGGCCCAGTAAGCCTGCTTCATTCCCTATCCGACCCGTACCATCTCAGAAATTGCGATTGTAATATAATGTAGTACGTGTTCGTTTTTGACGCCTCCAGCCTGATATTGATCACGAAGGCGGAAATTCTCGACTTGTTCCTCGCTGATATCGGAGTGCAAGTGGCCATACCCGGCGAGGTCGCGAAAGAGAGCTGCGGAGCAAAGCAATCGTTTGATTCGCTGATGATTCAGAAGGCATTGGACGAATCCAGGATCAAGGTGATCGCAGTCAAGAACAGGAAGATGGTTGAACGTTTGGTGGCAGACTTGGGCCTAGGCTTGGGAG
>DATJXG010000236.1:0-18753 GCA_035500455.1 Terriglobales bacterium
TTATCCCTACGTGCTGCCCTTCATCGCCGAGTATCGCGGCCAGATGGAAGAGTTCATCACTCAGGGGCCGCAGCAGGCGCGGGAAGCGAACGAAGACCTGTTTTTCTGGGCGAACAGCTTCAAGGCCTATTACGGGGAACAGCAAGCTCTAATGGATCCGCAGTTTTTCGCGGCCAAGGTCAAACAGGAAAAAGATCTGCGCGCCGCGGTGGCGGCCCGTCCCAAACTCGCCGCAGACCTGGCCGAGTGGAACGACATTGCGAGAATTCAGCAGGTGCGGGCACAGCTTTACCTTCGCAGCCGCGACATGAACGGTTATTTCTTCCGCTACGGCCTGCTGGGCGACGCGCTTAAACTGGTACGCGCGGCCGCCGAGCGCGCCAAGCCCAACGGCGAACGTCTTCCCGAATACACCGATCAGGCGCTGGTGAATGTGAAGCAGGAGATATCCGCGGATGTCCCGTTTTACAAGGATTTCGAGGAACTGGGCCTGGCTTACGCCTTCACTACGATGCGGCGTGACCTGGGCGCGGACGATCCCTTCGTGCGCAAGCTGCTTGGTGATGAATCCCCTGAGGAATTAGCGCACCGCCTGGTTACAGGCACGCATCTCGAGAACCCGAAAGTTCGGGAAGAGTTGTACAACGGGGGCGAAGCCGCAATTGCCGCCTCCACCGATCCTATGATCCGCTTCGTGAAATCGATCGATCCTGATATGCGCGCGATTCGCAAGGAATACGAAGACCGCGTGGATGCTCCCACCCGTGCCGCCGCCGAGAAGATCGCCAAAGCGCGCTTCGCCGTTTACGGCACCAGCGTGGATCCGGATGCGACCTTCACCCTGCGGCTGAGCTACGGCTCGGTGAAGGGCTTTGTGAATGGGGAAGGAAAAGAAGTGGAACCCTATACGACGATGGGCGGGCTATTTCATCGCGCCACCGGCGCTGCGCCCTACGCCCTGCCGCAAAGCTGGCTCTCTGCCAAGTCGTCACTGGATATGAACACGCCAATGAATCTTTCCACCACCAATGACGTGATCGGCGGCAACTCCGGCAGCCCTCTCATCAACAGCAAGGCGGAAATCGTGGGCCTGATTTTCGACGGCAACATTTTCTCGTTAGGCGGAGACTTCGGGTATGATGCGGCCAAAAACCGCTCCGTCGCCGTGGACAGCCGCGCCCTGCTCGAAGGCCTGCGCAAGGTCTATCACCTCGACCGGATCGTGGATGAGATCGAGCAAGCCCGCCACTGAAGCGCCACAACTCGTGTAGGGACGGGGCTTGCCCCGTCCAGCGAGCAAAGCGAGCCGGCAAGGGAAATCAAGCCAGCAGTCAATCTACTCAGTCAATTCCGCCAAGCTCGTTCTACTTCTTCGCCGTAGGCGGCAGCAGCCCATTCAACCGCAGGTACATAGCCGCCGCACTGTAGTGGTCAGCCCAGTCGTTGGTCAGCGCGAACAGCGCGAAAGCGCGCGGCGCTTTGCGGCCGCCCCAGAGTTCAATCGGTTCGCCCAGGCTGGCATCTTTCACTTTCGGTAGGGTGGCGTTGCAGAAATCGAAGGAGGCCTTGAGCACGGCGATCAGCTTGTCTTTGCCGGCAGTGTCCTTCAGCTCTTCCGTCTTGGGCTCGGGAACATCACCCGCCTTGGCGCACAGGTAGTTGTTGGATTCGGCGATGTGCAGCACCAGATGGCCGAAAGTCATCTGCTGCGGCGTAGGGCGGTAATCGAATTTATCCGCGGGCATCTCTTCCACCGCGGCCTCGAGATTTTTCTCCTGGCGGGGAAGGATTTCATTGGCCACGCTTGAGACCGGGTCGTTAGTCTGGGCGGCGGCGTAGCGCGCCGCTCCGAGTACAGCCGAAGCAAAAAGCACAAGAAGCAGAAGAGCGGGAATGCGTGTCATGGCTTGCCTCCAAATTGCGACTCCAGCATAGGCCGACTTAATGAAATTCGCCAGTTCACGCGCCTTCGTCCCGAGCCGTAGAGACGTAACTTGCTACGTCTCCAGGAACGCCCTCCCCTAAGCGCGAAATCTTTCGTAAGATAGAAAACCAACGCGCCGCAGATCGCCAATTCCACGATCCGCGGGACAATAAGGTGGCAGGCCGAACATGGTATCGCACAACCCGTTTTATCGATGCGCCGGCCCAAACTGCGGGCAGGTAAAGAATTCCAGCGACCGCTGGTGGCTTATGTGGACGTCTTTCGGCGACTACGCCGTGGCCGTGCTGCATCTCTCTCCCTGGGACGACGAAATGGCGCAACGCGAGGGAACTCTGCAGGTTTGCGGCGAGTTGTGTGCCCAGCGGCTGCAATCGCAGTTCATGGGGAACGTGCGCGACGCCGAATTGCGGCGCAGCGGGAGCTAGCGTGTTTTGCCGCATCCCTTCGCCGTCTGCGTGCCTGCCATGCCTCTAACCACGAAGGAGTTCCGCCAGCTTGCGCTCGCCTTGCCCGAGGCGGCGGAAAGCGCCCACATGGGCCACCCCGATTTTCGCGTGCACGGCAAGATCTTCGCCACGCTCAACTATCCGGAAAAAGGCTGGGGAATGGTAAAACTGTCGCCGGAACAGCAGGACATGTTCATGCGTGAATACCCCGCCTCCTTCTCACCCTCCGCGGGCGCCTGGGGCCGCCGAGGCGCGACCAGCCTTCGCCTCAAAGCAGTGGCAAAGAGCGCAGCCCGCAAAGCCCTGGCTGCTGCCTGGAGAAACACAGCTCCAAAGCAACTGGTCCAGCAGTTCGACAAGGAGTTCGACAAGCAGTAAGAAGCGACAGCCGGGAAGTCCGCGGGAGTTCTAACTACGACTCTTCTGGGCTGATTTCCGCCGCTGCGCTTTTGTGTCTGCGTCCCAACTGCCAGAGCGCAATCATTCCCAAGACCGAGAGATTGGGAAACAGCAGCGGCGCCATGGGCGGCGCTCCGTAAATGAAGTTATCGAAGGCGTGCACCGAGGGTCCGCCCAGATTGTGTTCCGCGTGCAAAGCGAATCCCCAGACGCCCACCAGAGACTCCACGACCAGCACCGCCGCGCATAGCGCGATAAACCGCCGCGACACCGGCACCAGCAGCGGCGTGATCAGAAATCCCACCGCGATCGCGCTGGCCACTACGGCGACCCATTCTCGCCGGTCAAAGAATCCATTCTCCGCGTGATCCGTAAGGCTGAAGATAAGGTTGCCGACAAAACCGCCCAGGGTGAGAAAGAGCACCCAGTACGCCCATTCACCCGTCTCCGCACCCAACATGCGATTCAGCAGCAGCAGGAATCCCAGCCCCACATAGGCCAACGGGGCGGCAAAAGGTGCGGAGTAGGTGAGGCTGCGAAGGGTGCGCTCGTAGAAAAAAGAACTATCCAGATGCAGCACCACGCCGGTTAAGCCGACGACAATGGCCGTCCAACCCACCAGGTACCCAAGGTCTTTCCATGCCGCCGGTGAACGTCCACGCAAGCCCAACGCGACAGCCAGCACCAACGGCGCCGCCGCTGAAAAATAAAGCGGGATGTACTCCGCGGAACGGCGGAAGTCGTTCACCGAGTGGGCCAGGTAAATATCAAAAGTCAAAAACCCCAGATTGACCAGGGCGAAGCTCTCTACCAAAAACCACGGCTGCTTCCACAGGGGTTCACTTCCTGGCGCCATGTTCCCGTCTCAGCTCCTCTGCCATGGCTTTCAACTCCGCCGTCTTGCGCAGCATGGGATAGTTTCCGTGCCATTGCACGAAATCAGCGCCGCCCATAAACGCGCCGTGCTTGGAGGTGCGGCCGTCATAGTGCCAGAAATCGAAATATACAAAATCGATCGGGTGTGAGAATGGGGGCCCGGTGAGCACGCCATCGTGCCGCAGGCCATCCACCAGCGCTTTCGCGGCGGAGACGCGCTCGTTCGTGCTCTGCACCACTTTTTCCGCCTGCTCGTAAACCCGGTCGTAGATCTGCTGGGTATGGCACTGTGCGCAGACTTGTTTCATCTTGGTCTGCGCCTGCACATAGTTCGGCCGCTTCTCGCTGATGGCGTTGGCCAGATAGTAGGACAACCGCTCCGAAGGATCGTGGGTCACGCCCAGTCCATTGATGCCGCTCATATGGCAGGTGGCGCAGGTGGGCACGAACATATCGCGGGTGGTGAGCTTCTTCGGCTCAGCGTTCAGGTTCAACAGCTTTTCCTGCGCGGCGAACATCAGGCCGTGCTTGGACTCCTCATAGATTTCGATCTGCGAGTGGTCCGGCCCCATGTGGCATTGGCCGCAGGTGCTAGGCAGCCGTGCGATGGCTACCGAACTGGTATGCCGGGTATGGCAACTGGTGCAGGTTCCGATGGTGCCGTCAGGGTTGGGCTTGCCCACGCTGTGGCACTGTTCGCAGCCGCTCACCATCGCCGACCCGCCTTCCAACTGGGTAAAGGGATGCGGCGGGCGGCGAGTTCCACCTGGCTGATAGGTCTCGGAGAAGTTCACCTGCTCCGGAGTGAGGCCCTTCTCCCCATAAATCGCAGCCCACGCCGTGGCTGCATGACGGCTGTGCAGGAATTGCTGATAAATCTGCTCGTGGCATCCACGGCAATTGCCTGCCGTGAGCCGCACCGAGGCGATCACGAATCCATGATGGTCTTTCTTCCCCTGGTTGGCGGCGGCTTGATGGCAGTCGAGGCAATTGACGCCCTTCTGCGCATGCCGGCTCATCTCGTATTCGTGAACCACGGAATACTGCTCGCGGGCATGGCACTCAGCGCACTTGCCCGTGGCCCGCACCAGTTCGCCGCGCGGCTGCTCCGTTTCCGCTGAAGGGCGGGCACGATTCACTAGAAATGCTGCCAGAATCAAGCCAAACGAGACGACAACGGCAATGAAGACGGATCGAAATGACATTACATCCTCCGCGAATGTCGGCGGCCGGTGGATGGATGAGGAGTGGATTGCTTTCTCGGCACCATAGTCTACCCCAAACCTCGGCTCACTCCCCGCAGTGAAGAATCGGCATTCTTGCCAGGGACTTGATTCGTGGTATGAAGCGATGTGAGGTCAATCCCTCCGCGCCCTCGGCGGGGCTTCTTTGCGATCTCGGCGCTTTAAGGTTTTGATTTGTCCCGGCAAAGGGCAAAACCCTAAATCGCCGAGGACGCTAAGAACTGCCGCCGAGAGCGCGGAGAAAACCTGGTGGAGGGTGAATTGACGAGGCGCCTTCTCCGTCGCTCGCGTGACCTTAGCGACGCATACGGTTTAAGATCGTCGTCTCTAAGACTCCGATCCAGGACGCATTATGCCCGAGCGTGGATTTACGGCCCTCATCACCGGCGCCTCCGGAGGCATCGGGTATGAACTAGCGAAGCTGTTTGCCCAAGATAAGCACGACCTCGTGCTGGTGGCCCGCAGCGGAGAAAGACTATCGCAATTCGCCGAGGAACTGCAGCGCCAGCATCAAGTCTCGGCGAAGGCAGTTGCGCTCGACCTCGCCGCCGCCGATGCGCCGCAGCGCCTTTTCGATCAATTGCGGGCGGAAACAATCGCCGTCGATATTCTGGTCAACAACGCGGCCTACGGGAAATACGGAAACTTTGCCGCCTTGCCGGGCGAAGAATCACTGGGACAGATTCACCTCAACATCGCCGCCCTCACCGCTCTCGCCCGCCTTTTCCTGCCTCCGATGATCGAGCGGCATTCCGGCAAAATACTCAATGTGGCCTCCACTGCCGGTTTCCAGCCCGGCCCCGGAATGGCGGTGTACTACGCTACCAAGGCCTACGTGATTTCCTTCTCGGAGGCAATCGCCTATGAACTGCGCGGCACGGGCGTCACCGTCACCTGCTTGTGCCCCGGCCCTACCCTGACCAACTTCCAGAAACGTGCCGGCATCGAAACCTCGCGCCTGTTCCAGCAATTCGGCCCGATGGACGCGCGAACAGTCGCTCGCGATGGATATCGTGCCCTGATGAAGGGCAAATCCCTCAAGATTGCCGGCGTTCGCAACTGGCTGGTGGCGGAAGCCGTGCGCATCTCCCCCCGCAAGGTGGCAACCGCGGTCTCCGGCTGGGTAGCGGCGAAAACCAAGTAGCTTCGCTACCCCAGCGTGAACTCGTACAGCCCTCCTCTTCCTGTAACAAGCAGGCGAGCAACAAACTCGTAGCGCCGGGAAAATTCTGCTCGCCCGTCAGTCCCAGGCCGCTGCCTTCGATTGAGAGCCGCCTACAGCGGGCCGTGTAGTCCAGTTGGGCCACCCCTCGCACTGCCGCAACACCACAAACTACTCTGCCCAAAGAAAATATCCGCATTTCGCTTTCTTGCGGATTACCCGCATCGCGCCCCGCCTGCTTTGGCAACGCAAATGCTCCCTCCGCCCGGTAACTCTGAATGGAGGGTTCCCATGAGGAAGCTGAATTGGATTGGTTCTCTGAAGTTTACCGGCGCATTGTTTCTGGCGGTTGTCCTCTCCGCGGGCATGCATCTTTATGCACAGGAGTCGGCGGCGCCCTCAGGCCAGCAGACCGCGCCTCCCACCCCCGAGCAGCAGCAACCGCAAGCGCAACCGCCCGACCAGCAACAACAGGCGCAACCCCAGGCACAACCTCCGGCCGGCCAGGCTCCCGATGCTCAGGCGCCACAAACGCAGGAAAAGCAGACCTTCACCGGCGTTGTCGTGAAGTCAGGCGACCGCTACATGCTGCAGGATTCAGCCAGCGGCACCACCTATGACATCGACCGCCAGGACCTTGCCAAGCCCCACGAAGGCAAGAAAGTCCGCGTAGTAGGCACCCTGGACCCCAACGGCAAGCTGATTCACGTAAAGTAAGAGCGCTACCAACTTCGCCTGAGGTCCACAGTTGAGATTCGCCAAATGCATGAATAAAGATGGGCCGCCCAAGCGCGGCCCACATTCTTCACTCCCGATTTTCTTCGCGTCCTTTGCGTTCATTGCGGTGAATTGACCGCGCCGGCCAACGACCATCCTCTAACGACGAACGACCAACCTACTCCCACTCAATCGTCCCCGGCGGTTTCGAAGTCACGTCGTACACCACGCGGTTCACGCCCTTCACTTCGTTCACAATCCGGCTCGATATGTTCTTCAGCACCTCGTGCGGCAGCGGCACCCAATCGGCAGTCATGCCATCCTCCGAGTGCACCGCCCGCACCGCGCAGGTGTAAGCGTAAGTCCGCTGGTCGCCCATCACGCCCACCGACATTACCGGCAGCAAGACCGCGAACGACTGCCAGATTTTCGTGTACAGCCCTGCCTGCTTGATTTCGTTCACCACAATATCGTCGCACTCGCGCAGCAAGCCCAGCCGCTCGCGCGTCACTTCCCCGAGAATCCGCACCGCCAGCCCCGGCCCCGGAAACGGCTGGCGCTGCAGGATTTCCTCCGGCATGCCCAGATCGCGCCCGATACGCCGCACTTCGTCCTTGAACAATTCTTTCAGCGGCTCAATCAGCTTGAGCTTCATCTTCTCCGGCAGCCCCCCCACATTGTGATGCGACTTAATCACCTGCGACGGGCCCCGCACCGAGCGCGACTCGATCACATCCGGATAGAGAGTCCCTTGCACCAGCCACTGCACCTCGCCTTCCTGCTGCTCAATGCGGTGAGCTTCTTCATCGAATACAGCTATGAATTCGTTGCCGATGATCTTGCGCTTGGTTTCAGGGTCGGTGACCCCGGCCAGCTTGCTCAGGAAACGTTCGGTGGCGTCGACGGCAACCACGTGCAGGCCCAGCTTGTCGCGCAGGTTCTGCTGCACTTTCTCGAATTCGTTCTTGCGCAGCACCCCGTTGTTCACGAACACCGAGGTCAGCCGCGACTTGCCGTCCGGGTCCCGCAGCGCGCGGTCCACCAGCACGGCCGCCACGGCCGAATCCACTCCGCCCGAAAGCGCGCACAGGGCGCGGCCTTTGCCCACCGTGTTTCGCACCGACGCAATCGTGTCATCAATGAAGCGCTGCGCCGTCCAGTTCGCTTTCGCGCCGCAAATGTTCAGCGCGAAGTTGCGCAGAATCTCCGTTCCCTGCGGCGTGTGGTGAACTTCCGGATGAAACTGCACGGCGTAAAGTTTCTGCGCGTCGTTTTCCACCGCGGCCACGGCGCTCGGAGACTTCGCCGTCAAGCGGAAGCCGGGCGGCAAATCCACGGCTTCATCCCCGTGCGACATCCACACCGGCAGCGTCTTGGGCAAGCCTTCAAACAGGCGTGAGTGGTTCAGCACTTCCACGGTCGCATGTCCGTACTCGCGCTTATCCGCCGGACGCACTTTTCCGCCCAGCGCATACACCATGAATTGCAGGCCGTAGCAAATGCCCAGCACCGGCAGCCCCATCTGGAACACGCGCGGATCGGCGGCGGGCGCGTCCTTGTCATACACCGAACTGGGTCCGCCGGAAAGAATGATCCCCACCGGCGAGTAGCTGCGGATTTCCTCAATGCTGGCGTTACAGGGAAGCACCGCCGAGAAGACATTCCCCTCGCGGATGCGGCGCGCGATGAGCTGCGAGTACTGCGCGCCAAAATCGAGGACCACGATAGATTGACTAAGTGGTGACGGATTAAGCGGTGATTGGCCGAGCGCCGACTGATCGGGGAGGGATTCGGTTTGCACGGATGAGTTTCTCAGAATCGCGAAGCAGTGTAAAGGGGCTGCGCTGTAGCCGAATTGGCATTCCTCGCGAAGCGAGGAATCTGCAGCGCGCAATTCTCAACAGCTACCCGGCTGTCCTCCACCCGGCACATCGCTCAAGATCAGTTCCTCGCGATCCACGCTAGCCGCCTCGTCGATCGGCGCCGGCGGCTCACTAACCGGCGGAAGAAGCGGCACAATCTGGATTTCCTCGGGCTCCGGTCCTTTGATGATGTACACATACGCCGCCAGACGCCCGATATACAGGAAATCCACCACGAAGAAGTACACCAGCGAGACCATCAGCACGCCGCCGATCACCACGCCGGCGGGAAGCACTCCCGCAAATATCAGGGGAAAGGCGACCACCGAACTGAAAACGAAATACGCCACGCCGTGAGCCAGGCCGAACCACGAACTGGCGGCCACCACCGGCCCGAGGCGCTCGCGGCAAAGGCCGACCGCGGCCCCGATTGCGCCAAACGTATCGTGGCCGCCGGTTACTACGAACACCGAGGCCAGCGAGAGAAACCAGTTGGTAAGCGCCCAGGCCAGTCCGACGAACATCAGCACCATCAGAAACACCAGCATGGCGCTGCCCGGAGCGGGATCTTTGTCGGGTGAAGCCAGGCCGCCCAGCAACATGGCTCCGAGAATTCCAACCGCCGCCGCCAGCGCCGCCGCCGCCCGCAAAAAGTTCAGCCCGGCCATCGACTTCATCCGGAAACCCGCGGCCGCAGTTTCCTCGCCACACAGATAGCCCACCAGGCCCCGGGTCGTGACACTTCGCCCCAGCGTCGCCAGAACGATCCATCCCAAAGACAACAGCAGCGCCAGAAGAATCGCGGCGTGCACGAAGCGCCAAGCGCTGCCCCGGAAAATGTGCGCCAGCGCCTGCGAAATCAGCGAGGGCTGCCGGGTACGCAAGAGAAACAGATCGCTGGGGGTAACCGGCAGAGTGTCCAGGTATTCAAAAAACGCGAACAGCAACAGAATCGTGGCCGCCCCGCCAAAGGCCCAGCGCCAGGATACTTCCGCCAGTCCGAACGCAGGACGGCGAAACATGGCGCGGAAACCTTCCAGCGTCGGCGATTTGCGCGCGAGCATCGAACCTTGGTTAGATTCCGGCATGGACAGTTGGTTTCAGGAAAAGCTTTTGTAATTCATCCTGCATTCCCGATTCAGCCTCGCGCTATGAGTTGAAGTGCCCGTGACAGTCGCGCCGTCCGCGCCTACAGTTTAAACCTTGCAACCTCCTTCTCTGCGACGGGCATCAGTAAGTGTGTGGGCCATTTTATTCCCTCCCGGAAGAGGATGGCTTGAATTGCAGAAACCGGAGGAATAGCGATGTCCAGCAGGCTTCTTGTAGCTCTCGCCGCAGTCTCTATGCTCTTTTCACTCAGCGCCTTCGCCCGCCAATCCAACAAAGATGAAGGCAAGTTCACTCTAGCCAACCGCGCGGAGGTGGGTTCCACGCAACTCGCTCCCGGCAGTTACAAGGCGGAATGGAACGGTACCGGCAACGATGTGAAGGTCAATATTCTCAAGGGTAAAGAGGTCGTAGCCACGACCCAGGCCCAGGTGCAGGACCATCCGAATACGGAGATGAACAACTCCGTCACCGTCAACAGCCAGACCAACAAAGTCGAAGAGATCGACTTTGGCAAACAGAAGGAAGCTTTGGTCCTGAAATAATTCACTGCTCGGAGCCGTCGCGGTCTTTTCTTCGCGGCCTTTGCGATCTTTGCGGTAAGTGCCTTTGACCGCAAAGATCGCAAAGCAAAGCTATGTTCAGCGCACGACGATATTCACCAATTTTCCCGCCACCACAATCACGTTCGCAATTTTCTTTCCGGCAATCAACGCCTGAATCTTCGTGTCGGCCATCGCGCCTTGGCGAATCAATTCCTGGCCGGCATCCGCGGGCACAACGATGTGGCTGCGCACTTTGCCGTTGACCGAAATCGGAATCTCGATCTCCTCCTCTTTCGCCAACTGCGCATCGTACTTCGGCCACGGCGCCTTCAACAGGCTTCCCTTCTCTCCCAGCATCTCCCACAATTCGTGCGCCAGGTAAGGGGCGAACGGCGCCAGCAACAGGACCAGATCACGCTGAACTTCCCGCAGATCTGCGCTCGGAATGCCGTTGCCGGATGAAGCCTCACGTCCCAACCGGTCCTCATACGCATACAGCTCATTCACCAGTTCCATGATCGCCGCCACGCAGGTGTTGAAGTGCCACCGCCCCTGAAAGTCGTCGCTCACGCGTTTGATGGTCTGATGAAGCTTGCGCTGAATCCTCCGCTGTACAGACGTCGCCTGCGACGTCTCTGCCTGGGGAAACTCCGCTGCCTTCTCCCCATCGCCGGCCACGGACACAGTAAGCAGCGTCTCCCCGGTGTGACGGGATACGAAACGATAGACGCGCCCCAGAAATCTCTGGATTCCCTCGATCCCGGTATCCTGCCAGTCGAGATCGCGGTCCGGAGGCGCCGCAAACAGGCTGTAAAGCCGCGCCGCGTCGGCGCCGTAACGTGCCACCATTTCATCGGGGCTTACGACATTTCCCAAACTCTTCGACATCTTCGCCCCGTCTTTGATCACCATGCCCTGGGTGAAGAGGCGTTGCACCGGTTCGTCGTTCTTCACCAGGCCCATGTCGCGCATGAATTTTGTCCAGAAGCGCGAATAGATGAGGTGCAAAATAGCGTGCTCGACCCCGCCGATGTACTGGTCGATTCCGCGCTCGCCAAACCAGTAGCTCACGACCTCCGAATCAAATGGAGCCCCCGCGTTTTGGGCGTCGGTGTAGCGGTAGAAATACCAGGACGAATCCACAAAGGTGTCCATGGTGTCGGTCTCTCGCCGTGCCGGGCCGCCGCACTTCGGGCAGGTCGCAGTCGCGAACTCCGGCACACGCCCCAGCGGGGAACCGCCGGTTAAAGTAATCTCCACCTTATCCGGCAAGATCACCGGCAGGTCCTTCTCCGGCACCGGCACGATGCCGTCCTTGTCGCAATAGAGGATGGGGATCGGGGTGCCCCAATAACGCTGCCGCGAAATTCCCCAGTCTTTCAGGCGATAGGTTACAGTCGCTTTGCCGAAACCATTCTTTTCGGCGTGTTCCGACATCCGCTTGATCGCCTCATCGCAGTTCAGGTTGCTAAACGGACCGGAAGCAATCAGCCGCCCGTCGAGTGTGGTAAAGGGCAGGGCCGGCTCCGCCATGGTTTCTTCAGGATCCCCTGCGTTGGGCAGGATCACCAGGCGGACTTTCAACTTATACTTTGTGGCGAATTCATAATCGCGCTCGTCGTGCGCCGGCACGCTCATGATTGCGCCCGTGCCGTAATCCATCAGGATATAATTCGCCACCCAGAGCGGCACCTTCTCCCCATTGTAGGGATTGATGGCGAAGCGCCCGGTGTTCACGCCATGCTTTTCGATCTCTCCGATATCGCCCGCCTCTTTCGCTTTGCGCTGTTCGGCCAGCATCTGATCGACCTGCAGCCGCAAATCCCCGCGGTTCGCGGTGAGGTCCGCGACCAGCGGATGCTCGGGCGCAAGCTGCACGGAAGTGGCGCCGTAGATCGTATCCACACGGGTGGTGAAGACAGTGATAATCCCGCCCGCCGGCCCGGCCGCCCCGTCCAGCTTGAAATCCACCAGGGTGCCTTCGCTGCGGCCGATCCAGTTGCGCTGCATGGTGCGCACTTTTTCCGGCCAGCCGTCGAGCTGGTCGAGATCGTGCAACAATTCTTCCGCGTAGTGCGTGGTCCGCAGAAACCACTGTTCCAGTTCCCGCTGCTGCACCAGCGTGTCTTCATGCCGCCAGCAGCAACCGTTCGACAAGACTTGTTCGTTGGCCAGCACCGTGGCGCACTTCGGGCACCAGTTCACCTTGCTCTTCTTGCGGTAGGCCAGCCCTTTCTCGTAGAGCTTCAGGAAGAACCACTGGTTCCAGCGGTAGTACTCGGGAAAGCAAGTGGTGACCTCCCGTGACCAGTCGTAGGCAAAGCCCAGGCGCTTCATCTGCGCTTTCATGTTGGCGATGTTGCGCAGCGTCCACTCCCGCGGCGGCACGTTCGCCGAAATGGCCGCATTCTCCGCCGGCAACCCGAACGAATCCCAGCCCATGGGATGCAGCACGTTGTAGCCGTTCATCCACATGTAGCGCGCCAGCGCGTCGCCGATCGCGTAGTTGCGCACATGGCCCATGTGCAGCGCGCCTGAGGGATAGGGCAGCATTTCCAGCACGTAGTACTTGGGCTTGCTGGTGGCGGCATCGGCGGCGTAGAGAGAAGCGTCAGCCAGCCAGCGTTCAGACCACTTGCTCTCGACACGTTGCGCGTCGTAGCGCTCGTCGCGGACAGTTTTGTCTTCGATGGACATAAAAGTTGTATAAGGACGGAAATCGCGGCCCAAAGAGAAACCTTGATTTTACAACGAATCCAAGGATAACCTGCGCCGCGACTGTCGAGACGCAACCGGGGCGCCAGGCTTCGACCTTGAAGCAAGGTCTCGAAAGGAAATGGCACGGTTTTGTCTCCCGTCCACCCCGGTGCTAGACTGCGCCCATGGCCATCAAAAAGAAGACAAAGAAGAAGGCATCGAAACCGAAGAAAAGTGCCGGCAAGGGTACGCCGGCGAAGGCATCAAAAAAGAGAGTCGCTCAAAAAAGAACCCCAAAAAAGCGCGCAAAGAGCAAGAGCGCGAAGGGGAAGGTGGCTATTAAGAAACAAACTCCCCGGAAAAGCCAGCGCTCCGGTGGTGCGGCGTTTTCAGGCGCCGGCCGGAGATCGCGCTCAGGCGAACTGTCGGGAGACTTACAGGGATTGTCGCGCCGTGAATCCGCCGATTCTGAGAGCGTCGATGAGTTGCTCGAGGAAGGGAATGCATTCGAGGCCGACGCCGTGCTCGGAGTGGAAGAGGCCGATCTCGCCGATGGAAAGGAAGTGCGCACTCGCGAGGTGCCTGAGGACGATGTACCCGAAGAATATCTCGACCAGGACTAGCTTCCTGCCTCAGACGTACGTTGGAGAAAGCAAGGCAGGTACGTGCTTGTGTATGGCCATCGGACGCCCACCGAACTGCCCAACCCTTCAGACTGACCAGCATGGATACGAATTCCGCTTCGGCTAACGAATTGCGACTTTGATTATGCTGACCCGTTCCAGCAGACTTCCTGGCTCGACTGGAAACAGTTCGAATCCGAAGTCTCGGTAGGTCTCTTCGTGAATCTTTTCAAAACGCACCGTTTCCTCAAAGCTGATTCGCCGCGCTTCGGTAGGTGTGATGAAGCCGAGATTGCGAATCAGGAAGACTCGGTTTTGGAAGATCGCTTCCTTCTTGACGCGCTCCAGTTCGCCCTCGAGAAAGGGTGAAAAAGGACGTCCGAGATAGACTGCCAACGCCGCGGTACAAACAACGCTTCGGTCATGAAACTGAACCTCATCCGGTTGATAAGACGCCCGCATCTGACGGTCCCTTTGCAGATGAGCCACCACATCAATGAACGAGGGATGCGTCCAGGGCTGACCCGTCCCCTGGGCTTGCGCGGCGGCGATGGCGTCGGTCGCTGCCTCTTCGACTACGCTATGCCCGTCGAGTTCTAACTGACGGATGATCGCTGTCTTCCCCGCACCCGGAGCCCCGGTGATGATGAACCTTCTCATGTAGTTTTTTATTCAGCGAACCGTGCCTTGAATCGGAATCACGCTCCAACGAGGCTGCAATCCGAAGGCACGCCAGATGGCCCACGCCCTTCAATCACCGCTCACACGAGGTCATTCATACCGCAGAGCCACCAGGGGATCCACCCTTGTAGCGCGCAGGGCGGGGACGTAACAGGCCAGAAGTGCGGCGCCGACCAGGAGCAAAATCACGGCCGCGAACGTCAGCGGATCGGTGGCCGTAACGCCAAACAGAAGTGACTCCAGGCTGCGGGTAAGGGCCAGTGAACCGGCAACGCCGATGGCCACGCCAATCAGGATGGTGCGAAGTCCCTGGCCCAGGATCATGGTCAGAATTTCGCGGGAGCCTGCGCCCAGGGCCAGCCGCACGCCAATCTCGCGGGTGCGGCGGCTCACCGAGTAGGCCATCACACCAAATACTCCTGCCGTAGCAAGCAGCAGAGCGACCGTCCCGAAGAAAGCGATGAGAATCAGGTTGAAGCGGCGCGAACCCAGCGACGCCGAATAAACCTGGGAGAGCGTCCGGAACGACGCGGGAATCTCCGGGTTGAGTTCCTGCAGAATGCCGCGCGCTGCCGACGTCACCATCCGCGTGTCGGCGTTGGTCAGCATCGTGACCGTGATCGCGCTGCGCGGGCGTTGCAAGAGATTTACATAAACGGTGGGACGCGGGGGAGCGTCAAGCCCGTATTCGTGGACGTCACCGACGATCCCCACAATTGTCAGCAGGCGCACATCGCCATCCATGTTTCCAAATTCAATGGTATGGCCGATCGGGTCCTGACCGGGCCACCGTTCGCGGGCCAGCGATTGACTGATCACGGCCACGTGCGGAGAATCCGCGCCGTCGCGCTGGTCGAACATGCGTCCACGAAGCAGGGGAATGCCGAGCACATGGAAGTACCCCTCCGTCGCGGCGCAGAAATCCGCAGTGCCGATCCGTTCTTTCTGGCGGAACAGAGGATCGAACCCATCGAGGCTCTTGGGGACCTCATTCTGCGTCATCAGCAGAAACATGCCATCGGGAAGGCCGTTATCCATGGGGAGGCCGCTGGTTGCACCCACATTGCGCACACCCGGAATCTGTTTGAGCCGCTCGATCAGGCTGGAAAAGAAAATCGCCTCATGATCCTTCCTCTTCTGATCGTTCCACTCTACCCAGGGAAGCGAAACATCCATGGTGACAACTTTGTCGACGCGGAATCCGGGGTTCACATCGAGCACCTTCTTGAGGCTGCGGCCGAGCAATCCCGCTCCGATGACCAGAACCAGCGTAACGGCGATCTGGGCGGCCACCAGAACCCGGCCGATCCGCTGGCCCTGTTGAGATCCGGCTTGTCCGCGCGCGCCTTCCCCAAGTCCCTGGTGCAGGTCGCCGGAGGTTGCCCGGCCGGCGATGAACGCTCCCAGCCCGGCGGCCACGGCGGTGGAAAGCAGGAATGCAAATACCAGCACAGGAATGCTGACCGAAACTTCATCCAGCCGAGGCAGATCTCCCGGAGCCAGAGCGACTAGTCCCGCCACGCCCGCATACGCCGCCAGCGCTCCAAGGCCGCCTCCGGCAAGTGAAAGTGCGAAAGCCTCAGTGAGAAATTGCCTGATCAAACGTCCGCGCGCCGCGCCCAGCGCGCTGCGAACCGCAAGTTCGCGCACTCGCACCGAAGCTTGCGCCAGTAGCAGGTTTGCCACGTTTGCGCACGCCACCAGGAGAAGAAATCCCACCGCTCCCAGAAGAACCAGCAGCGCCGGGCGAGCTTTGCCGGTGATCGAATCCTGCAGCGGGAGGACAACTCCATCTTTGAGGAGGTAATCGCCCTGCTCGCTCGAAGTATCGTGAATGCGGCGCGCGATGGCGCTGATCTCACGATTCGCCTGCTCGACCGTCACACCGTCGCGGAGGCGCGCGACGGCGCTGTAGTTGTGCGAGGTCCGGCTGGGATTTTCGCCCTCCAGATCCGAGGGCATCCACAAGGCTGCATCTGACGGGAACTGAAACCCCTCCGGGAGCACGCCGACCACGGAGAAAACCAAGTTGTCAATCTTCAGGTACGAGTGCGAAAGATCAACAGGCGATCCGAGATACTGCTTCCAATACCCGTAGCTGACGAGAACGACTGGAGTAGCCCCTTTTTTCGCGTCTGCAGCGTTGAAATCGCGCCCCATGATCGGCTGAACCCGGAATACGTTAACAAAACCGGGTGAAACGCTTGCCACCAGCGAACGTGTGGGCTGTAAAGCGCCCGAAACCGACGCGATGTTTGCGCTGTATTTTGCAATCGCCTGGAAGCTGTGGTTCTGGTCACGAAAGTCGTCGAAGTTCGGGTCGGCCAGGCGGGACCACGTGCCCCCACGGTTGACCTCGAAGATGGCCATGATCCGGTTGGGATCGGTGTAGGGCAGCGGCCGCAGCAATACTCCGTACACCACGCTGAACATCGCGGTGCTTGCGCCGATGCCGAGCGCCAGGGTGAAAACCATGATCGCTGTTACGCCGGGATTCTTGCGGAATTGGCGTAACGCATATCGCAAGTCTTGAACCAGGCCTTTCACTGCTGCCTCCTCGGCAACGGGCGGAACCGCAGTTCTAAGAGAAGATCTGCAAACTTGCAGCCACGATCAATCCGCCTAAGTATATGATTCTCGTCTGGAAATGGCGCTGCAGTCGGAGTTTGCAGGGTTTATTGTGTCCGTTCTCGAACTCTGCCGTCCGAAAATGAACAACGTTAAACCCGGATGATCTGACCGCAATGGCGAGCTACCAGCTTTCCACAAACGCCATGCCAACCCGAGGCCAAAATGCAAGGGGGATCCCATGACAGCAGGCGCAGCAACTAACGGAATCATCGATAAGCTCAGCAACCACTCGGTTGAACAGACGGTGGATCGGTTGAAGAACATCTTGCAATCCAAAGGGGTTGCGCTGTTCGCGGTAATCGACCACAGCGGAGAGGCAGAAAAAATTGGAATGAGAATGCCTCCTACCAAGCTGCTGATCTTTGGCAATCCAAAAGCCGGCACGCCGCTGATGCTGGCGGCGCCCAGCACCGCCATTGACCTTCCTCTCAAGATCCTCATCCGGGAAGACGCAGAGGGCAAGGTATGGGTGAGCTACAACAGTTCGGCGTACTTGCAGGAGCGACATGGATTTCCACCGGAGTTAATGCAGAACATCGCGGTGAGCCAGACGCTGGCCGAGAAGACTGCGGAATAGCTGATGCTTCGCCCCTAAAGTCGCGTAAGTAAGTTAATCTTGTCATCCTGAGAGGCTGTGACTTTTTTGTGGTCGAACGACAATCATGTCCTGTCATCCTGAGCGAAGCGAAGGACCCCAGTCTGAAAGACAGCTCGTCGGACTCTGCAAGGCATTCTCACTATGCTCTCTAACCGTATAGTGGAGATGCCTTGCAGCGCTTCGCAGATTGCCGCTGCATCGGGGTCCCCTCGGCGTTGCTCGGGGCAGGCTCTTCGCTTTGCTCAGCATGACAGCTCACGATAGCAGCCCTCGTCATGTCATTTATCTCCGGGGCGCCACGCTAGGATCGAGATGCAAAGAAGGCAATTCATCACCGGGCTGGGAGTTTTGGGGGCTGCCGCCTGCGCCCTGGGATTTCGTGGCGTCCAAGGAATTCAGCGCGAGGCCATGTTTGGCGCGGAGCCTTCCGACACGAAGCGCGTTCCGTCGGCGCTCGCGGTTCATCCTGACAATCTCAGATATTTTCTCTTTCGCGGAAAGCCTCTCGTATTGCTGGCGGCGAGTGAGCACTACGGCTCGATCGTGAATCGGCGCTTCGATTTTGACCGGTATCTGCTGGACGCCGCTGCGAGGAAGCAGACGGTCACCCGCACGTTTCTTCTTTATCGCGAATTGCAATCGCCGCGGAATCCTTACTCACCGCTGAAGGCCGAGTCTCCAGACTTTGTTACCCCCTGGCCGCGCACCGGTCCTGGCCGCGCCCGCGACGGCGAGTTGAAATATGACCTGAACCGGTGGAACCGGGAGTACTTCGATCGCCTGCACAGGTTTCTGTCGTCAGCTTCGAAGCTGGGCATCGTGGTGGAGTTGACCGTATTCAGCAACACCTACAGCGAGGATGTGTGGGACCTGAATCCGCTGCGCGATGCCAACAATTTGCAGGAGATCGGCAAGGGTACGTGGCAGGAATATCTTTCGCAGCGCGATCCGGAACTGTTCGGGCGGCAGGTTTCCTACGCGCGCAAAATCGTGCAGGAGACCAGCCAGTACGACAATATTTACTACGAAATCTGCAATGAGCCCGGCGGAGGCTTCGCGAATGAACCATCTCTCGCGGAAGTCGATGCCTGGCAAGAATCGATAGCAAAAGTGCTGCGCGAGGAAATGAAGTCGCTCGGTCGCCATCACTTGCTGTCCGGCCAGAATGCCTTCAGCTACAAGCCGGAGTTCTCGCAGGCGTTTGGCGCCAGTTATTCGGG
>DATJXG010000237.1:0-6813 GCA_035500455.1 Terriglobales bacterium
CGAAGCCAGCACTGAGATCAACAAGATCGTCCCCACAATGCCCAGCGCGAATTCCGTCGGGATCTGGTAGTAGTGCGATGCCAGCATCTTTCCCCCGACGAAAATCAGCACCAGCGAAAGCCCGTAGTGCAGGTACTCAAACATCTCCATCATCTCCGCCAGCGCGAAGTACATCGACCGCAATCCCAGAATGGCGAACACGTTCGAGGTGTACACAATGAAAGCATTGAGTGTAATCGCCAGAATCGCGGGAATGGAATCCACCGCGAACAGCACGTCGGTGGTTTCCACCACCACCAGCACCACCAGCAGCGGCGTGGCGTAGAGTCCGGGCCTGCGCACAAAGAACTTCCCGCCCTCGTAGTCCTTGCTCACCGGCAACAACCGCCGCACTAAGCGCAGAACCGGGTTCTTCTCCGGATGAATCTCCGCATTCTCCTGAAAGAACAGCTTGATGCCGCTGTACACCAGAAGCGCTCCGAAGACATAGACGATCCAGTGGAATTTGCGGATCAGCCCCACTCCCAGCAGAATGAACACCGCCCGCATGACCAGCGCGCCCAGGATTCCCCAGAACAGCACTTTGTGCTGGAGTTCGCCGGAAACTTTGAAGTAGCGGAAGATCAGGAGAAATACGAAAAGATTATCAACGCTGAGGGAAAGTTCAATGACGTATCCGGTCACGAACTCCAGCGCCGCCGTCCGCCCGTGCCAGAAAAACACCAGCAGCGCGAAGGCCGCGGCGAGAGCGATCCACATGGCGCTCCAGGTCAACGCCTCGCGAAATTTTACGGCATGCGCCCGCCGGTGAAACACGCCCAGGTCCAGCGCCAGCATGGCCGCCACGAAGAGGTTGAAGAGGATCCAGAAGAGTATCAATTGTTGATTTTTGATTGCCGATTTTTGGTTGCTGATTTTCGATTGCCAATTGACAATGTAACCGATGCGCCTTGCAATCAAAAATCAGCAATCGAGAATCAACAATTATTTCTGCCTTCCCCGCTTGCCGCTGGCCCAGTCATCCCACTGGCCGAAGCCTTTCATCTGGTCGTCGAGGTGGGTCTCGCTGAGGGTTTGAGAGATCTGGTCGCGATCCAGGCGCGGGCCAATGCGCTCCGGGTCGTCGGCGATGGCAAAGGTAATGGCGGCGGCTTCCGCGACGTGCTTCTTCAACCGCGCCAGGTCCACCTTGTCGAACGTGTCAGACATGGCGTGGTAGTTGATCAGGTAGTTGTCTTCCTCCTGATTCGCCACCAGCGTAGGCACCCCTTCCAGCAGGAAGTCCATGTGGTCGGTGCCGGTCATCGCATCGGTGGTCATGGCAGCGGCGTCGAACTGCTTGAGAGGAGCGGCCAGCACATTCACGGCCTCCAGCACGTCCTTGCGCCCGCCGAGCGAGAACCCAGTAACTTTGCCGATGCCGCTGTCAAAGATGACGGCTCCGGCCACCTTGTCCATCTCACTGCGGTGAGCGGTTACGTAGGCGTAGGATCCGAGCAGCCCTTCCTCTTCGCCGGAGAACAACATGAAGCGGATGCTGCGCCGCGGACGCTGCCCGGAAGCCTTGATGGCGCGCAACGCATCCACCACCAGCGCGGCGTTGCAGCCATTGTCCAGTGCGCCCGTGCCCAGTTCCCACGAATCCAGGTGTGCGCCCAGCACGACGTATTCCTCCGGCTTCTCGCTGCCCCGCAGTTCCGCGATCACGTTGGCGGTGGTAATCGGACCGCC
This sequence comes from Terriglobales bacterium, assembly GCA_035500455.1. Classification (GTDB taxonomy): domain Bacteria; phylum Acidobacteriota; class Terriglobia; order Terriglobales; family Acidobacteriaceae; genus DATJXG01. Next base: position 1,732 of record DATJXG010000237.1, read on the forward strand.
AATGCGGTTGGGGACAACAAGATCGGCATACAGCTTCTGTCCGGAGGCAAGCAGCCGGACGATTCGCGCCGCATCCTCGCGCGCCAGCTCAACCGACGGAAGGCGGTCGATCGTGCCGTCTGGAGTATTGGTGTGACGATACAGTAGGTCATGCGGGCGTGTGGACTGAAACGCGATCGCCACTGCTTTCCCCTTCAACGCCAGGTCGATCGCGACCGGCGCCCGCATGTACTCGGCAAAAAGATCGTCCCAGGTATGCATTTCCGACGAATGCACCAGCACGATGGCGCCAGCGACGCTGCCGGCCTTGGCGAAGCCCTCCACGCTGCCCTCGCCCACATCGATGATGGGCACACGGTGCTGCGGCGCCAGTGCGGGGGCCCAGGCAAGCGAGATGGCACGAACCTTGAACTGTTCCGGGGCCACCACCGACATCCTGGTCGCGCCTTCTGCCCAGGAAGCAGGGATGGAAAAGTCCTCGGTATGGACGCTATCGGCACCGGCTGCTTTGAATGCCTTGATGCCCCACAGCACCGCCTTCTGCATAGCTGGCGTCCCCGGAATCCGCCCTCCGATCTGATCGGTAAGCCGCTCCAGGTTAGCGCCCATGGCGGAGGGTTCCAGCGCCCGGCTGATCACAGCGTCAACCGGAGTTTGGGCAAAGGCCGCAAGCACCGCCAGAGCGGGCATGAGCAAGCTCAATCGAAAGCTTCGCATGATCTCGCATTAGAAACGAAGATGCTGCAAATGGGAAGCGCAGCGCCTGCTTTCCTTCGTGTAACTTCGTGTGCTGTTCCTTCGTGCACCTTCGTGTGAGCTTTTGCATTTGTGCCACCAGTAAGACAAAAACAACCACAAAGGGCACGAAGGTTCACAAAGGAACACCAAGAAAGTCTTGAGAGGCTGCCGGCGGGACGCCGGCGCTACTTCTGGTCCAGCAGGCGCACCGTTTCCAGAGTCACGGTGCCGGCGATCTCCAGGCTTTTGGGACTGAGCTTGTCGAGGGTGTCCTGCGGGGTGTGATGGAAGACGTTATTGTAGCCGTAATCCAAGTCGATCAGATCGGCGCAGGGAACATTGTGCTGCAGGAAAGGAATGTGGTCATCCTCAATCGGAATCGTGCGGGCGAAGAAGTGTGATTGGTATCCCTCCCGCGTTGCCGCTTCGTACACCAGGTCTTCCAGCCATGGCGTGGAGAACTGCTCGTGCTCGATATTGAGGTCATCGTCGCCGATCATATCTTCCACGAAAAACGCCCTGATCTTCTTTAGCGTGCCGTCGTTCTGCCACTTCTCCGCCAGGTGGCGCGCGCCATAGACGCTGTCAGTGGCGCTCCATTCCTTCACCGCTTCCTCCCCGTCCGTCCACAGCAGCCACACGCTGTAGCCAACCAGCTTCTTGCCGCGAAGCTGGTTGGCAAACTCCAGCAGGATCGCGGTGGAGGAGCCACCGTCATTGGCTCCGACGTAACCGGTATTGCGCAGCGGATAGTTGGTGTCGTAATGCCCGGCGATCACAATGATGCCGTCGCGAGTGCCCGGAAACTTGGCGATGATATTGCGCACGGGAAATTTGCCTTCAGGCGTGTCCGCCACAAAGGCGTCGTCTTCCACCTGATCTCCCTTGAGGTGCGCGAGTATGTAGTTCTCAAGCTTCTTATGATTCGCGCTGCCGATGGGGCGAGGGCCGAAAGCCGTCACTTCTTTGGTGTACTGCATGGCGCGGGCGGCATCGAAGGCCGGCGGGGAGGAGTCTGCAGGAACGGAAGGCGTGTTATTCGCCGCCGGCGACGGATCGGCCGACAACTGCACCTGCGGCGCCGGCTTCTGCTGTGCGCAAGCGGTCAGCGCCAGCAGGATGGCGACGATTCCGCCTGTGAGCAGACTCACTCGGCCGGGCGGGTCGAAGACCCGCCGCCACACGGTTGTCTTAGATGAAGCCAAAGCCATTTTAGGTAAGATCAGCCGTCTTTCTTCGACGCGCGCGCCCGCCGCTGCTTGGGATGCACGAACCAGGCAATGCCGATGCTCAGGATATAGAGCGCAACCATGGGCGCGGCAAAAATGCACATGTTCATGATGTCGGTTGTAGGCGTAACAATGGCCGCGATGGTAAAGATCACCAGAATCGAGTAGCGCAGATTCCGCCACATCCAGCCCGCGGTAAGGATTCCCATGAGCGCCAGGAAAAACACCAGAATCGGCAGTTCGAAAATCGCCCCCATCCCGATGATGATCGTGAGGAATAGATCCGTGTACTCGCCGATTGTGATCATCGGCTGGAACTGCTTGCCGTAGCTGATCAGGAAGTCGAGCGCCGCGGGATAAACGATCTTGTAGCCGAAGTAGCCGCCCGCCAGGAACAGGAACACCGTGGACGACATAAAAGGCATCACGTAGCTTTTTTCATGTCGATACAGGCCGGGCGAGATGAACATCCACACCTGGTAAAGCACGAACGGCGAAGCCACGAACAGGCCGGCCAGCAAGCCCACCTTCAGATACATGTTGAAAGGCTCGGTCGGGTTCAAATAGACGAGCTTTTCCGGCATGCCGTTACGGTGCAGCGCCTCCATGATGGGGCGCTGCATGATGGCGTAGATAGCTTCGGCCTTCCAGAAACAGGCGAGAAACCCCACACCCACTGCCAGAATGCTGTAGATGATGCGTTTGCGCAGCTCCTCGAGGTGCTCGAGGAAGCTCATGGCTGGCAGTTGGCCGCCGGAATCTTCTTCCGGAGCCATGTCGGCGGTGAGTTCAGGCATTCGGCCCTTCAACTACGGAAGTCTCAGGCAGAGCGGCCTGTTCCGGGTGAGGCGGCGGGGTGGAAGAAATCTCTTCGTGCACAGGTACGGCCTCCGCCTCTACCACCGGCGGTTGATATGCGGGAACCGATCCCACCGGGGGCTGCGACGGCGGCATGATCTGGTGCTCCTGCAGTTCGAGCTGGTTGATCTCCGACTCGATCTGCGCCTTGAATTCGTTGGAGGCGCGCTTGAACTCGTTGAGGGCGCGGCCGATCTGGCGGCCGATCTCCGGCATCTTCTTGGGCCCGAAAATAATCAGGGCCAGCAGGAAGAGGAAGATCATTTCGGGGAAACCCAGGTTCATGAGTTAATCATACTGCAAAAATCGGGCCGGGCGCTGCTGGCGGCTTCTAGCTCCTGGCTTCTCGCTTTCAGCTGTCAGCTGTCAGCTCTCAGCTTTCAGTCTTGGGCTTCGGAGTCTTCACCGTTTTGGGGCCTTGCCTCTTCGTTGTGTTCCTTGCGATCTTTGCGGTTAAAGCCTTTTCCGACCGCAAAGAACGCAAAGGAACAGCACGCAGCCAACCGGAAGGGATAAGCCAGAACCTAGAGGCCAGAAGCTATAAGCTACCGGCCATCCCGAAACCCTTCCCCCCCAGCAAGCATCTCAAAGACAGGGAAGCAATGTAGCGAACGCGCGTGTCCGGTGGTTACCTGGACGTGGTACCTCGGAGCGGTTTGGCCATTGATGTGCGTGCTATACTGCCCTTGAAAGCTTGATCTGTGGGGCCTCCCATACCCCAAAACGAAGGAAAAACCAAGATGGTTCGTAGTTCCCGTCCCACCCTGATCGTTTTTGCTCTATTTCTGGCGCTTTGCGGCTGCCTGGGCGTGCTTTTTGCCCAGAAGACACCGGCCCTGGCTCCAAGCGGCGACGCCGACGTGCGTGATAGCGTCCGCCAGTTCTCCGACGTCTATGACGTGGTGGAGCAGAACTACGCTGAGCCGGTCAACGCCGACAAGGCCATCTATAACGGCGCGATCCCCGGCATGTTGCGGGTGCTGGATCCGCACTCCAATTTCTTCGACCCCAAGTCCTACTCGCTGATGAAGGAAGATCAGCGGGGCAAGTACTACGGCGTGGGCATGCAGGTGGGGCCGCGCAACAATAAAGTGATCGTGATCGCGCCCTTCGCCGGCACCCCGGCGTACCGCGCGGGAATTCATCCCGGCGACATCATCATCGCCGTCGACGGCAAGTCCACCGACAACATGAGCACCAGCGATGTGGCCGATATGCTCAAGGGGCCCAAAGGCACCACGGTTCACATCACGGTTCTGCGCGAAGGTACCGACAAGCCGCTTGAGTTTGTAGTGGTGCGCGACGAAATCCCGCGCTACAGCGTCGATCTGCATTTCATGATCCGCCCGGGCATCGGCTATATGCACATCTCCGGCTTCAACGAGACCACCGAACGCGAAGTCGGCGATGCCTTGAATGAAATGGGAGACCTGAAGGGCCTGATCCTCGACCTCCGGCAGAATCCCGGCGGCCTGCTCAGCGAAGGCGTCGGCACCGCCGACAAGTTCCTGCGCAAAGGCCAGTTAATCGTTTCGCATCACGGCCGGGCGTCGTCAGAAAAGCGCTATGTCGCAACCCACGGCAACGGGGGCAAGGAATATCCCCTGGTGGTGCTGGTGAACCGCGGCACGGCATCGGCGGCGGAGATCGTCTCTGGCGCCATCCAGGACCACGACCGCGGCCTCATCGTAGGCGAGACCACCTTCGGCAAGGGACTGGTGCAGACCGTCTATCCGCTCTCCGAGAACACCGGCCTGGCGCTGACCACCGCCAAGTACTACACCCCCAGCGGACGCCTGATCCAGCGGGATTATTCCAGCATCTCCCTGTACGACTACTACTTCAACCGCGAGGGTGAGGACAATGGCAACACCTCCTCGCGGGAAGTGAAACTCACTGACAGCGGCCGAACGGTCTATGGCGGCGGCGGAATTACTCCCGACGTCAAAATTGCGCCGGTAAAGACCAACCACTTCCAGGACACGCTGCTGCAGCACTACGCGTTCTTCAACTTCGCCAAGCGCTTCACCATCAACCATCATCCCACCGAGCAGTTCGAAGTAGATGACACGGTACTGCAGGACTTCCGCAAATTCCTGGACGAAGAGAAGGTCCCCTACAGCGAGTCTGACCTGGTGGAGAACAACGACTGGGTGCGGGCCAACATCAAGGCTGAAATCTTCACCGACGCCTTTGGCCAGGACGAAGGTTTGCAGGTGAGAGCGGAAACCGACCCGCAGGTAACCAAAGCCCTGGA
>DATJXG010000238.1:0-5810 GCA_035500455.1 Terriglobales bacterium
TCGTCGAGTATCCGGACAACCTCGTGGTGACCTTCGAGGCCACGCTGACGGACATGATCGGCAAGGAAGCCGTCGATATCTGCTTCCATGGCACGGGTGGGCGCCTGTCGATTTTCCGCCAGGGGTACCGCTTCATCCCGGCGGAGCGCGGCGCGGCGGAAGCGACCGGCGGCGCATCGAAGGAGGAAGCGCACATGGGGAACTTCCTGGAGTGTGTACGGTCGCGCAAGCAACCTAACGCCGACGCGATCTCCGGCCACTACTCGGCTCTCTCGTGCCATTTGATGAACATCGCTTACAGGCAGGGCGGGCGCGCGTTCTGGCATCGGGAGTGGGACGTCTGAAACAGGAAGTCCCGGAGAGGAGCGTTCCTATGGCAATATCGGTGGGCGTCAACATGGAATTCATTCGCCACGAGGACAAGCCCTTCGCCGCGGGGCTGGAACGCGCGGCGCAACTGGGCTTTCGCTACGTGGAACCGATGGTGCACAACGGCCGTGAGTTGTTGAGCGAGGCCGGCTACTTCCATTCTGTCTCGCTGGACGATGAGCCGCTGGAAATCAGAGCCTTACTCGACGACTACGGCCTGAAGGCGTCGGGCCTGAGCGCGCACTGTCCGCTCATGCGGCCCGAGATCAGCGTGCCCTATCTGCAAAAGGCCATCCGCTTCGCGGCGGCAATCGGTGCGCCGGTAGTCAACACCGACGAAGGCATACGGCCCGGCTGGGTGAGCGACGAGGACATTTGGCCGGTGATGCGCTACACGCTGACGGCCGCGCTGCGAACCGCCGAGCGTTATCGCGTCTGCATTGGAATCGAACCGCACCAGAGCATCTCGCGAACGACCGCCGGCCTCTGCCGCATCGGCGGGCTGGTCGATTCGCCGTTTCTGAGATTCAACTACGACACGGGCAACGCCTTCCTGGCGGGCGAGGACCCCTACGGTGGGCTCGCGGCCGTACTTCCCCGCCTGGTCCATGTTCACGCCAAAGATATCGCGTTGGCGCACGCCGAAGCCGACCGCGGGAAAGTGACCGGCACACCGGTCGGCTGCGCCTGCGGCGACGGCGTCATCGACTGGCCGCGAGTGATTGGCATTCTGGAGGAGGGCCACTGGAGCGGTGTGCTGAGCTGCGAATGCGGCACCGCCGAACAGGCAAGCCGCAGCCTGCACCACCTCGAAGGAATCCTCCAGAAAACCGGAGCCGCGCATGCATAAACTCGTGATCCTTGCGATGTCCGCGGCCGCCATGCAGGCGGCGCCGGTCCGGACCTTGATCTTCTCCGGCCAGAACAATCATGGCTGGCGCAGCACGACACCCTACCTCGGGAAACTTCTCACCGGTTCGGGCCGCTTCGACGTGCGGGTGGAGGAGGAACCCTCGGGCGTCACCAGCGCAACCCTGGCTCACTACGACCTGATCGTCGTGGATTATCAGGGTCCTCGCTGGGGATCGGAGACGGAGCAGGCAGTGGTGGATTTCGTGCGCGCCGGCAAGGGTCTGGTGGTAGTCCATGGCGCCAGTTACGCCTTCAGCGGGTTGGATATTCTCGGACCGGGCCACGTCAGAACGGGCCGGACCGAACCACCGTGGCCGGAGTGGGCGGAGATGGTGGGAGGCACCTGGGCCGGCAACCCGCCCGCCGCCTTCCATGCGCCGCGTCATCTCTTCAGCGTGAAATTCACCGATCGCGACCACCCCATCGCGCGCGGGATGGGCGCGCAGTTTCAAACACTCGATGAACTCTACCACGGCATGCGGTTCCTCCCCGGCGCCCACCCCATTGCGGTGGCCTATGACGATCCGGCGATCGGTGGAACGGGCAAGGAAGAACCGATCCTGGTGACAACGAACTTCGGCAAGGGGCGCGTCTTTTATTCGGCGCTGGGCCACGAGGTCCCGGCCATGCAGGAGCCCGGCTTTGCGATCACGTTGGTGCGCGGCGCCGAGTGGGCCGCCACCGGCGAGGTGACGCTTCCGCCCGAGTTCCCCGAGCCAGGCAGCGCGCACCCCGTGCGCATCCAGTTGGTCACGGGAGGCCATACGTTCGATCCGGAATTCTACGAAGTATTTGTCAGCCGGCCGGATCTGCGGGTGACGGTGACCGGACATCCCGACGTGTACAAGGGCGACTTTCGCAAATCGACGGATGTGCTCGTGCTCTACGACATGGTGCCGGAAATCGGCCAGGAGCGGCAAGAAAATCTCAGGGCATTCGTCGAATCGGGCGGCGGCGTTGTGGTGATGCACCATGCCATCGCCGGTCTCAGTTCGTGGCCCTGGTGGACGGACGAGGTCGTGGGCGGGAAATACCTGGAAAAGGCCGAGGCAGGCAGGCCGGCTTCCACCTACAAACACGATGAAGATGTTTATGTGGAAGCCGTCGGTCAGCATCCCATCACCCGCGGGCTCGCCCCGATGCACTTTCGCGACGAGACCTACAAGGGAATGGTGATCTCGCCGAAGGTCAAGGTGCTGCTCAGAACCACGAACCCGAGCAGCGACGGTCCCGTGGCGTGGATCGGGCCCTACGAAAAGTCACGGGTTGTGTACGTTCAACTGGGGCACGACCGCTTCGCCCACGAGAATCCCGATTATCAGGAACTGGTGCATCGGGCGATTCTGTGGGCTGCGCGAAGGCTGGACTAGCAGACAGGGATGAATTGGGCCGTGATTCAGCGTCGAGCGGCCAAGAGGGCCTCCGCCTGCTAGTTCCCGAATTGCGGCTGTTGGCGGATGGGAACCGGGCAGGCTTGCGTGGGCGCGGCGGGCTGAAGGGGCGCGGGGAAGCGACAACGTTGCATTTAGATTTCGCAAAGCGCCCAATGCGCGGCGCCTTGCTTCGTCGTGATCGACGATGGGGTATGGGTAGGTCTTCCCAAGTTCCACGCCAGCGTTCGAGAGAATCGATCGTGGCGCCCGCCACGGCTTGTGAATCCACGCATCAGGCAGTCTGGCCAGTTCCGGAATCCATCGTCGAACGTAGTTGCCGGCGGGATCAAACTTTTCCCCTTGCAGAACTGGATTGAAGATCCTGAAGTACGGAGCGGCGTCGGCACCGCAACCGGCGACCCACTGCCAACCCAAGGTGTTATTCGCCAGGTCGGCATCCACCAGCGTGTCCCAGAACCAGGCAGCCCCTTCCTGCGAGGCAATCAACAGGTGCTTTACTAAAAACGACGCCGCCACCCTTCTCACGCGATTGTGCATCCACCCGGTCCTCCACAATTCGCGCATACCAGCATCAACGAACGGATAGCCGGTCTTGCCGCGTGTCCAGGCTGAAAGCGCCTGAGGATCAGGCTTCCATGGAAAGCGCTCAAATTCAGGCCGGAGCGGTTGATCGACGGACTGTGGATGGGTATAGAGCAGGTGGTGGGAGAACTCCCTCCAGCCAAATTGCCGCAGGTAAGCACTACCGGTCAAACCATCGATCGCATGCCAGATCTGACGAGCGCTGATTTCACCGAACCTCAAGTGCGGAGAAAGACGGGAGGTCGAGGTGACTCCGGGGTGATCCCGCGCTTCGTCGTAGCTGTCCAAAGCTTCTTGGCGGAAACGATCCAGCTGCGCCTGGGCTCCTTTTTCGCCCGGCTGCCAGGCATCGCGTAACCCGCCGGCCCAATCGATCGCTGGCCAAAACTGGCGATGTCGGTCTCACGCGTGACATCCAGGCCTACCGACCGAGCGACCCGCGGCTCAGCAGCGAAAGGAACTCATCTCGCGTCGCCTTATTTTTGCGGAACTCTCCCAGCATGGCGCTCGTCACCGTGCTGGCGCATTGCTTCTCGACGCCTCGCATCATCATGCAGAAGTGGCTTGCCTCGCACATCACTGCGACGCCGCGCGGAGCGATAGCGCGGCAGATCGCTTCCGCGATTTCCTGGGTGAGACGCTCTTGCACCTGCAGCCGACGCGCGAACATGTTCACGATCCGCGGAATCTTGCTCAGTCCAATGACTCTCTGAGAAGGCAAATATGCTACATGAATCCGGCCATGGAACGGCAGTATATGGTGTTCGCACAGGCTAAAGAATTCGATGTCCCTGACCAGCACCATCTCGTCAATCTTTACGTCGAAAAGAGCGCCGTTGACGATTTCCTCCATGCTGGTGTGATAGCCGCTGGTCAGGAAACGCATGGCCTTCTCCCATCGTTCGGGAGTGCGGACCAGGCCGTCACGCGAAGGATCTTCGCCGATCAGGTCAAGCACATCTTTGATATGTTCGGCCATTCCCGGTTCAGACGGGGTCATAACTGTAACGGCAGCGGAGTGTAGCATGGCTTCGTCCTGTTTGATCTTAAGTTAAATCGATTTTCTTTGCAGGAACTTCAGGAAATTCGTTTTCCTGTGGGGAAAGCCGAAACCTAAATCATTCCTTTGGGGAAAACAAACTTTCCGCTACTGCCCGGCGGTGGCCACCAGCGCTGTGGTCTTTTTAGCTCCGACCCGGCTGTAGCTGTGCGGCACAGAGGCTTCGAAATAGATCGCATCGCCTTCGTCCAACTCATGCTGCTCGCCGCCAACCTGGATCCGCAGCCGCCCGGACATCAAATACAGAAACTCCACACCGGCATGTTCATGCGGTCGCCTTGCTTTCTCTTCCACGGGTTCGAATTCCGCGAGGTACGCGTTCAGAGCGGGGCGCGGCACCGGGAAATCGAGGCTTTCGAAATGGTAAGCCAAGGCCTTGGCGTCAGGCGAATCCGGGAAGCGCATCCTGTCCTTCTTGCGGACGATCTCCAGCAGCGGCTTCGGTTCCGGAACGAAAAAATAGTCCAGCCCCACGCTAAAGACCATGGCGATCCGCAGCAATGTGGGCAGCGTGGGATGCATGACATCCCGCTCCAGTTTGGACAGTAATGCAGGGGAAAGGCCCGTGTGTCTGCTTAACTCCTGCAACCCCATGCTCTTGCGGAGGCGAAGTCTTCTGAGTTTGGCTCCGATTCCGTACTTGCTCAACCCGTTGGCGATGGTTTTCGATTCGGACACAAAAATGGTTTTCCTTCCACGACCGCTTTCGGCCGGCTTTTTCTCTGCAGGAAAGCGATCTGCCGCTCGTTCTTTAAAGTAAAACAGATTTTCTTTAAGATCAAATCATGGCAGGGGAAAAAACCCGGCTGGAAGGAGAGGAGAGAACCTCTGTCTTGAGCAGCTTGGTTTATGGCTTGGTGGGCTTGTCGGGCCTGTGCCAGGCTTTGACGTGGAAATCGATTCAGCGCCGCTCGTATCACGACGCGGCGAATGCGCGCGCTTAAGGCGTGACAGATTTGTAGGAATGACTATCCATTAGGAAAGAGGAAAAAAAGATGAAACTTAAGTTGCCTATATTGCTGGCCGGAGTCGCGGCTTTGGCCATGGCGTCGACCGCGTCGGCGGCGGACATCGTCGATACCGCCGTCTCCGGACACTTCAACACCATGGTAGCTGCCGTGAAGGCAGCCGGCCTCATCGACGTGCTGAAAGGGCCGGGGCCATTCACCGTGTTCGCACCGACGGATGAGGCCTTCGCCAAACTGCCGGCGGGCACGCTGGAAAATCTGCTCAAACCGGAGAACAAGGAGAAGCTGCGGAGCATTCTCACCTATCATGTCGTGTCGGGGAAGGTGACGGCCAAGGACGTGATGCATTTGGACTCGGCCAAAACGGTTGAAGGGGAAAGTATCAAGATTACCGCAGGAGCCAGCGGCGTGATGGTTAACAACGCGCACGTAACCAAGACCGACATTGCCGCGAGCAACGGTGTGATCCACGTCATCGATACGGTGCTGCTGCCCCAATAGCGGTGGCCACATGGTTCTATTGAC
>DATJXG010000239.1:0-19175 GCA_035500455.1 Terriglobales bacterium
ATTCGTGATCATCCAGGCATTGCGCCCGGTCGTAGCTCCTCTGATCGCCAAATATTTCCCATCCGGAGAAGCAATGCCCCACGTATAACGGCCGCCTCTCGTTTCCCAGAGAGGTTACACGTGAGCCTTAAGATCTACATGCAAGAGTGTTGTTCCAGTCGGACCGGAAGGGGAATCCATCAGCCCCGAGTGCGAGACGAAAAGCGTCTTGCCGTCCACGGCCCAATCAATGGCAAACGGATTGGGCCAATCCTTCATTTTGATTCTGTGTTCGGCGAGCCTCTCGTGGCAAGGCCCCGAGATGCCGTGCGCAGCTACTTTTGTTCCGGCATCGACGCACTAGTTATCGAGAACTTATCCTTTCTAAAACCGGAACCAATATCCTTCTCCTCGTTTTCGCCGACGCCGCACGTCTTCCTAAGGCGAAGTTATCGCACAGCGAGCCAACTCCTTCTCGATAGGGCGGCTCCCTTTTTGAGGAGCTAGTAAAATTGTCCACTGCCCGTTTTACCCTAGTGCCTTTTGTCCTCAACTGCCTCTCATATTGGTTGACACTCCACGATCAAAGCAATAAGCTCACCCCAACTCAAGCTCCGGACCACTTTGGTGAGAAAGCGATGGTCCCCGTCCGGTAGCGAGCGCGTTCCAGCCGCAAGCAGGTGCAATCCGACATTCATTAACTTGGACAGGTTATATCCGAGCCACATTACCGCCCCGATATGGGGCGATGACTACCCGAAATTTGGCCGGTCCGATGATGTTTTCCCTGGGAAAGAAATTTGTGTAAGGGGAACAATCAGCAGCTACCGAGGAGTGGTCGAAATCGTCGTCTACAATCCAAGCCATATCACGGTGCAGGGACAATGAGTCTCGGCTTGGCGTAGTAGTGGCGAGGGTGGAGTTCCTTTTCATTTTTGTGCCGGTCTTTGTACACGGTGTTTCGAGGCGATGCAAGGAGTGCCTGTGCACATGGCTGCCGCCACGTGTGTCCCTCAGGCACGGGTCCTCTTGCCTCTCGCTATTTCTGATTTTGCTAGCATTAGGGGCCGCCGCGCATGCAACTCCCAGCATTAGCAGCCTTTCTCCCACATCTGGCCCGGTAGGTACTGCGGTCACGATTTCAGGATCGGGCTTCGGATCGAGCCAGGGTTCCAGCACCGTCAAATTCAACGGCACCGCGGCCGCTCCTACGAAGTGGCGCTCCTCATCAATCACGGTCCCAGTGCCCTCCGGGGCGACAACGGGAAACGTCGTTGTCACGGTGAGTGGAAGCGCCAGTAATGGCGTGAAGTTCACCATTGTCATTGCCCCGGCCATAAGCAGCCTAGCCCCGACTTCCGGAGGGGTTGGCGCGGTCGTCACGATCACGGGTACAAACTTCGGGGCCACCCAAGGCTCGAGCACCGTCAAATTCAACGGCACCGCCGCGACCCCAACCAGTTGGAGCGCAACCTCGATCCAGGCTCCGGTTCCTTCGGGCACTACGACAGGAAATGTGGTCGTAAAGGTGGGTGGGACTTCCAGCAATGGCGTGAGCTTTACGGTGGTGGTTGCGCCGTCGATATCAGGCCTTTCGCCGACGTCGGGCCCCGCCGGTACGTCGGTGACCATCAGCGGCTCGAAATTCGGCTCCAGTCAAGGCTCGAGCACCGTGAAATTCAATGGGACGGTCGCGACTCCAACCAGCTGGGCCGCGGGAACAATCAAGACGCCGGTGCCCGCGGGCGCTACGACCGGAAACGTCGTCGTTATGGTGGGCGGGATCGCAAGTAATGGAGTCAACTTTACGGTTGCTCCCAAGCCCACTATTTCCAGCCTGTCGCCAACTTCTGGCGCAGTCGGGACTGTGGTGACGATATCGGGAACGAATTTTGGAGCAACACAAGGTGGCAGCACGGTCACGTTCAAGGGGATAACCGCGACCCCGACGAGTTGGAGTGCCACATCAATCCAGACGCCAGTACCCTCGGTCGCCAGCACCGGCAATGTCGTAGTGACGGTGGGTGGAGTGGCCAGTACCGGCGTGAGCTTCACTGTCATACTTGCACCGAGCATTTCGAGTCTGTCGCCGGCGTCGGGAGCGGCGGGAACATCGGTCACCATCTCGGGATCAAGATTCGGATCCAGCCAAGGGACCAGCACCGTAACCTTCAACGGCGTTGCCGGCTCCCCCACCAGCTGGTCGGGCTCCAAGATCAAGGTGCCGGTTCCGCTGAACGCCACTACCGGCAACGTAGTCGTCACCGTCAACGGCGTAGCCAGCAATGGCGTGGCCTTCACTATCCCTTCCACCACGCCGGTGATCAGCAATCTGTCGCCAACCTCGGGTCCGGCCGGAACGTCGGTCACCGTCACGGGAACAAATTTCGGCTCGACTCAAGGCAGCAGCACTGTGACCTTCAACGGGGTTGCCGGAGTTCCCACCAGTTGGAGCGCGACCTCGATCCGAGTACCGGTTCCGGCAACCGCCACAACGGGGAATGTCATTGTGACGGTCGCCGGGAAGGCCAGTAACGGCGCTTCTTTCACGGTGCTGCCGACGCCTGCAATTTCTAAGCTGGCCCCGGCCTCCGCCCCGGTTGGCACCGCCGTCACAATCTCCGGCACGAATTTCGGCGCCACTCAAGGCACAAGCTCGGTCGCCTTTAACGGCACGGCCGCGACAACGATCACCAGTTGGAGTGCCACTTCCATTATCGCGACCGTCCCTGCGAATGCCAGCAGCGGCAACGTGGTGGTCACCGTCAGTGGCGTCGCCAGTGCGGGCGTACCGTTCACGGTGTTGCCAACACCAAGTATCACTGGGCTCTCACCCTCGTCAGGCACGGTGGCAACATCGGTGACAATTACGGGAACAAATTTCGGGGCCACTCAGGCCGGCAGCACGGTCACGTTCAATGGCGTGACCTCAACTCCAACCAGTTGGAGTGCAACTTCGATCAAAGCGCCGGTTCCAGCATCAGCCACGACGGGAAACGTCGTGGTCACCGTTAGCGGCGTGCCCAGCAATGGTGCCAGCTTCACCGTACTGCCAACTCCAGCTATTACGGGCCTCTCGCCAACTTCGGGCCCGGTGGGCAGTTCGGTCACGATCACAGGAACAAACTTCGGGTCCGCCAAGGGCACCAGCACAGTCGCCTTTAACGGTGTGGCCGCCAGCGTGTTTACAACCTGGACCGCCACCTCGGTGGTGGTTGCAGTCCCCGCCGGGGCAACGACCGGAAACGTCGTGGTAACGGTTAGCGGCGTGCCCAGCAACGGTTCCCCGTTCACTGTGCTTGTTACACCAGGAATCACCGGGCTCACGCCTACTGCCGGTCCAATCGGCAGCTCGGTAACCATCACTGGCTCGAACTTCGGGGCCAGCCCCGGCACTCTGACCTTCAACGGAACTCCGGTCGGCATGATTACGAGTTGGACCGCAGGCTCGATCGTGGCAGCGGTTCCGGTGGGCGCAACTACAGGAAACGTGGTCGTTACCGCGAATGGTGTCGCCAGCAATGGCATGAGCTTTACCGTGCTCGCCACGCCGAACATTACCAACCTGTCGCCGACCTCAGGGGTGGCCGGCACAACCCTGACCATTTCCGGCGCCAACTTCGGCGCAAGCCAGGGTGGCAGTACGGTAACCTTCAACGGCGCGCTCGCCACGGCAACTACCAGCTGGAACGACGGCTCCATCGTGGCAGCGGTGCCGGCGGCTGCAACCACGGGCAATGTCGTCGTTACCGTCAGCGGCGTGCCCAGCAGTGGAACTCCCTTCACCGTTCTGGCGACTCCTAGTATTACGGGGCTTTCGTCGAACTCGGGCCGGGTTGGCGATCCAGTGACTATCACGGGCGCCGACTTTGGCTCCAGCCAGGACACGAGCACTGTCACATTCAACGGAACCGCAGCCACCATTACAACCTGGAGCGCCGGGTCGATCATGACCACGGTGCCCGGCGGCGCCTCCACCGGCAACGTAGTCGTGACGGTAAGTGGCGTGGCCAGCAGCGGCGCCGGCTTCACCGTGCTCCCGCCCAGCTTCGCGCCGACCTCGGGTAGCCTGGCAGCGGCGCGTTCTGGCCACACGGCCACCCGCTTGACCGATGGAACGGTTTTCCTCAGCGGCGGAACCAGCAGCAGCGGTGTCCTGAATAGCGCAGAGATATATGATCCGGCAAGCAAGACATTCCGCACGTCGGCAGGCAGCATGAATTCCGCCCGCGCGGAGCATACCGCAACACTCCTCAACAGCGGCTTGGTTCTGATTGTCGGCGGCCTGGATGCAACTCGATCCGCGTCGAGCTCAGCGGAGCTATACGACCCCGTCGCGCAAACTTTCACGCCAACGACCGGCGCTTTGCAAACCGCCCGAGCGGGCCATACTGCCACCCTGTTAAGCACAGGCGAGGTACTCATCGTAGGAGGATACGACCCGGCTTCAGGAATCATCGCATCCGCCGAGCTTTACGATCCGATCGCGCAGTCTTTCACATCCCTGGGCAATACGAACAATCCGCGCTTCGGTCACACCGCCACGTTACTGCAAAACGGCGAGGTATTGATCGCGGGGGGAAAGACCGATCTGGCGCCCAGCGGCGCCTACGATTCGGCGGAGATCTACGATCCGGTTCCGCGCCAGTTCGTCGCGCTCGCCGCCACCTTGAACACCGCGCGCGAAGCGCACAGCGCGACCCTCCTCAACTCGGGCCTGGTGCTCATCGCAGGCGGCGAACTTCCTGGAACCGGCGCCTTGAGTAGCGCAGAGCTATTCGATCCACAAGCAAACACGTTCACCGCGTTGTCGCCGCCGATGACCGCGCCCCGCGCCGGCCACACCGCGACTCTTCTGAATGGTGGCTTGGTGTTGATCAGTGGAGGCTATACTGGCTCAGGCAGCAGCCCCGCGCCGCTGAACACCGCGGAAGTTTACGATCCTGCCGGCCCCGGCTTCCAGGCCACCGGCAAGATGACGACCGCGCGCATGGCCCAAACCGCGACGCTCCTTAATGACGGCACGGTCCTTGAAGCCGGCGGCACCGACGGGCAGAATCCCTCCAATGCCGCCGAACTCTACGTCACGGGCCTATTGAGCGGCCTGACGGGCATCACGATCTCACCCCTCAATCCTTCCGTTCCGTTAGGAACCCAGCAGCTCTTTACGGCCACGGGAACCTTCAGCAGCAGTAGCCCCCAGATACTGTCCTCGATTCTCTGGAGCGCCAGCACACCCGGGCTCGCGGTAACCAATGACGCGTCCAACGCCGGTTTTGCCGCCGGCGTCTCCACCGGTACGCTTACTCTGACCGCCAGCGCCGCCGGCGTCACAGGGTCCACGGCCGTGACGGTGGGACCACCCGTGCTGGTCTCGATCGCGCTGGCTCCGCAAAACCCATCCATCGCTCTTGGAACCACGCAGCAGTTTGCCGCCACCGGAACGTTCAGTGACGGCACAACGCAGGACATCACAACCCGCGTGACCTGGAGTTCCCTCGCGCCCCTGATCGCGACCGTTAATAGCAGCGGGCTGGCCTCCACTGTCGCACCCGGCCCAGCCGTTATTCTCGCCAGCTCCGACTCGGTGAGCACGACCACGCTCCTCACAGTCGGTCCGGCGACATTGGCGATCGTCAACTCTGCGCTCGCGCCAGGGGAGGCCGGGACAGCTTACGCCGCAACCCTCACCGCGACCGGTGGTGCGCCCCCTTATTACTGGAGCCTCGTCGGCGGCAGCTTGCCCTCCGGATTATTGCTGGAGGCCAGCAGCGGCACTATTAGCGGAGTAACCAACGTCGCGGGATCGTATTCCTTCACTGCCCAGGTGAACGACTCGGATGGACAGAATGCTACGCTTGCCTTTGACCTCACTGTCTCCCGACGTTCGTCGGCTCCAATCGTGCTGAACGGGCAGAGCGGCATTGTGATCGAGGATGTGCACATTAGCTCGCAAACCGGTGATTGTGTGCAACTGATCGGCTCCTCCAACATCACCATCCGCAACTCCGATATCGGACCTTGCGCAGGCAACGCGGTCAATATCTCTGGCGGCGACCAGATCAGCGTGTTCGACTCCTATATTCATCCCGAGACCCAAAGCCCGGCATGTTGCGATCACAACAATGGCATTCTGGCGGTGGCGACCTCCAATCTTGTAATACAGGGAAATGTCATCGCTTATGGCGAAACCAACATTGAAGTTCGCGCCGGCAACACGGTCATGGTCACCGGAAATTTCCTCTTGAACCCCCGTGACGAGCAGGGCGGCATTGGGCCAAGAGGATCCAACTTTCAGTGCTGGAGCCAGGCCCGCACTGGTCCAAGCTGTACCAACGTGACCGTTGAGAACAACTACGCTCTCTCGAGCCTCGATACTGCGCAGTATCTTTATCCGGAGGCCACCGAAGACTCCATCAACTTCGGACATACCGAAGGGATGATCGCCCGCAACAACTACATCACCGGGGGACACAGCACCTCTGGCTGTGGTCTGATCGCCGACCTGGGCGCAAATGACGCGCAATTCCTCAGTAATATCTTGATTGACACGGGACAGTGCGGGATCGGCATTGCCGATGGAACCAACCAGCTGGTGGACAGCAATCAAGTGATCAATCGAAACCCGGTCGACGGCGGCGGAAATCAGGCGATCTACGTCTGGCAGGGATACGGCACCGATGGACTCTGCGGGCCGGTCACTGTCTCTAACAATATTGCCGTCCAGATCAAGCCCGGCGGCGTTGTAGCCGGATTCTGGAAAGGCGTGGGATGTGACCCGCTCACCCTAACCAACAACATTTTTGGTCAGCCCGCCTACGATTTACTGACGAACGATTCGCAAACGCCAGTGGAACAAATGCTTCCGCCCCCCTTGATTCCACCGCAACCCAAGAACTGCGTCGCAATATCCCCGTACTCGACTCAGACCGCAATGGCTGCCTGCAATCCCTAAAGAAATAGCGGGTCCGATTTCACCTTCCCGCCGGGTTGATACGCCCGAGAGCAGTCGTGGTATTACATTTGTGAATATGTAAAGGAGGAGAGATGGAATCCGCACGGTCAAAGGGCCAGGCCACCATTCCGAAATCGATACGCCACCTTTCCTCGGGTTAGCTCTTCGAGAGATTTGAAGTCAGTCTCATATGGCTGTCCTCCCCCGCTCTAACTCAAGCGCATTCATTACCATTTCGCCTACCTTGCGCTGCTCACAAAATCAACAAACGTCCGCGCCAACTCGGCGATCCTGGTCTTCTCGATGGAACCCGGCATTTCGACAATAAATGGACACTGAGCTACTCGACGTTCAGCACCACCGAGGTAGAATGCTGTGTCGTTCCCGAGACACCATTGACCGTGATCGTGTAGTTGCCTTTGGGCGTGCCTCCCGCATGGCTGGGGTTTCCTCCTCCGCACGCTACCTGCGACACTACGACGAACAGCAGCAGTCCTCCGAGGATCAACTTTGGCAATCCTCGATTCCCGGGTTTCCGCCCCCTGGCAGCCGCGGCGAACACTAAACCAATCATGGGTAGCCATAGCGCATAACGCAAGGCCGATGAGGATGGATTTTTCGCCAGACCGGGAGGGGTAGTGCTGACAGTAAGCATCGCCGAACCGCCCGCCGCAACGGAACCAGGATTGATTGAACAGCTTGGCGCGAGGGTGGTTGGGGGTTGGATTGAACAACTCAACGAAACCGAGCCACTGAACCCGTTGGCTCCCGAGACACCCAGCTTCGAGGTCGCGGTCTGCCCGGCGCTGATCGCGGGGGGCGCAAGCGGAGAAGCAGTCAGGGAAAAATCGGGCGGGTTCGGGGAATTGATGGTAGCCGTGATGGTCTGGTCGGTGGTTGAGGTAAACGTGCACACACCGGTTCCGGAACATCCTCCGCCGCTCCAGCCCGTAAAAGTGGATCCGGAGGCTGCCGTCGCGGTAAGAGTGACCGAGGCGCCGGGTGGAAATGTCGCCACACAATTAGTGAAGGGCGTTACTGGCGTCTCGCAGTCTATCGCCGCGGGGGCACTGATTACAGTTCCGTTGCCGGTGCCCGCGATCAGCACAATCAGTTGCGGATCGGGAGCGAAAGCCGCGGTGACCTGGCTGTCCCCGTCCATCTTAATAACACACTGGCCCGCACCGGTACACGCTCCGCTCCATCCAGAAATATGCGAGCCCTGGTCATCGCCCGTCAGGGTGACCGAGGTTCCGCTGGCGAAGCTTCCGGAACAGGTCCCACCGCCACCGGTCGAGCAGTTGATCCCGGGCGGAGAACTGATCACGGTGCCGGCAGCGCTGCCGCCTCCGGCGCTTACATAGAGGGTGAAGGGGCCTGCTGAAGAGCCTCCGCTTACCTTTTGCTGGTGCGGGCTGCATCCATCATCATCGGTCACAGAGATAGTCCCGCTGCGGAGGCCGCTCGCCTGTGGGACGTAAGTTACGTCCAGCGTGCAGCTTCCGCTGACGCTCGCTTGACAGGCATTGTTGGCAATCATGAAATCGCCGGGATTGGCGCCAGCCACAGCGACGCCGGAAATATTGATTGTGGTTCCGGAGACGCTCGAAAGGGTCATCGTCTCGGGCGGACTGCTTGAACCCACGGCGACTGCGCCAAAATTGAAACTCGGCGGGCTCACCATAAGCTCCGTCGCGCATGCTTTCAGACTGACTACCTCGGGAGTGAGAAAACCGCCGCTCGTGGAGGTGATCGTGATGGCTCCGTTGACTGGCCCGGTCACATGACTCAAGTAAGTGTTGGTGGTCAAGGCCACATCAACTGTGCACGTTTCCCCTGCTCCAAGGCTGCTGGGGCAGGTGGTGGCAGTCGAAGCATCGAAGCCACCGCTCTCGGCGAGGGTAAGGCCTTCCGTGGCTGCGTCATTGTTCGTGAGGGTCACGGTTTTGGATGGGCTGGTGGAATCCACGAGAACCTGGCCGAAGTCCAAGATGGAAGGCGACGAGGTGATTGGCGCGACGCCAGTGCCGCTCAGTCCGACTACCTGCGGGCTGCTGCTGTCACTGTCCACAACCGTGATCGCCGCGGGATAATCCACGGGCGCGAAGTCCGCATCCGGCGCGAACGTTACCCCGATGCTGCACGTCGAGCCGGGAGAAAGCATCTTTCCTGCGCAGTTATCCGTACTGGCGTACCCTGCGGACACTCCGACGCTGTGAACAGTCAGGCTGGTACTACCCTGGTTGGTGAGAGTAACCGACTTCGGCGGACTAGTGCTGCCGGCCTCCTGGTTCCCAAAGACCAGACGCGAGGCCGAAAAAGCGACGTTGGAGGAGCCTGATCCGGTGCCCACGCCGGTGAGGGCAACTGGTTGCGTCCCTGGCGAAGCGTCCGTGGTCACATTCAGGGCGCCGGGGATGGTTGCAGAGGAGGTAGGTTGGAATTGCACCGAGATCTGACAACTCTGCCCAGCAAGGAGCGTTGCCGGGCAACTATTGGTCTGGGAATAATTGCCTGTGGCGCCTATGCTGCTGATCGCCAGCCCTGCTGCCTGGTTATTGGTCAGGGTAAGGGTTTTTGCGGGGCTCGTCACATTCACCGCAACGCTTCCAAAGTCGAGTTTGTCAGGCGAAAAGCTGACCGGCGGCAATCCGGTTCCTGCTAGATTGACGATGTGAGGAGCGCCGACGGCATTCGAACTGAGGGTTACGGCACCGAGAACGGTTCCAATCGAGTTCGGTGTGAAGCTCACCTGGATTTCACAGCTCGCACCGTCGGCTAGGGGGCTGGTGCAATTGTTGGTTTGGGAAAAGTCGCCGCTGGCGTCGATGCTCGAGATTATCAGCGCGGCTTGACCGCTCGCGGTGAGGGTGACGGTTTGCGGCGCGCTCGCCGTTGCTGTTGAACTGGCAACCTGCGGCGCAAATGTCAGGGCGGACGGCGAAAAGTTGGCATACGTCAACCTCACGGGCGGGGGACAGGCCGGCGCAGCGCTGAGAATCGCTAGAGCCAAAGTCAGACCGCTATACCTGATGGGAATCATCTTAAGTTCTCCTTAAGTTCCAGCCTGTTGACCCCTAACCTGTGCTCTTACAACTCAGTCCTTGGGAAACATCTGGCTGCCCTCCAGGGTGATGACCACCGGAATGTTGGTGCCATCGGGCAGTGTCAGTGACTCAAAAATGCCGGTGAAATGTTTCTGGTTCTTGTCGTAAACAAGCGCGAGGACGGCAGAGCGCTGGAAGACGCCGTTCAGGTACACGTTAACGTCGACTCTGCTGGTGCAGTCAGGGTTGATCACCGAGGTCCCGGAGATCGTTTCTACGGCGGTTTGTCCGCCCACGGTGCGCGTCTGTGTTCCAGTGAAGTTCCCCGAGGTCTCTACGAAGTAGCGCCCAACCGATGCTGCCGGCACCGGTCCGGTCGGAAGAATTAGGGTTCCGCTGTAGGAATAAGCCCACCTTCCCACGCCCAGGGCTGCCGTGCAATGCCTGGTCTGGGCCTGAACCGTCGCCCCAGTGCTTAGAAACAAGGCGATGGAAATCATCGCCAGCCTGACCACTCCTGGTTTCATAGCTCTCTCCTTCGAAAAGTGACTTCTGACGAGTCAGATAGCGGCCCGGAACCCGGCTCGGGTTTCAGTGGGTAGAGGGGAGCCGGGTCCTGTAAGCCGCCTAACGCTGAAGGGGTTGTAACGCCGGGCAGTAGAAAAGTCCTGAAGCATGGACGAGCTTTGGCGGAGGTTTCGCCGAGGGATGGCCTACAAAGCAGGCAGGAACGGGGATATAATGCGGCAATTCGCATCGCGGGGAGGGGGTCGTGGGCAACGACTTCCGAATGGGGCCCTGGATCGTTCGACCTGGCCTGAACACCGTTTCCAAAAACGGTGCCGGTACTCGCCTGGAACCCAAGGTGATGGAGGTGCTGGCGTGCCTCGCGTCGCAAGCGGGCGCTCCCGTTTCCAAAGAAACAATTCTCAAGACGGTCTGGCCGGACACGTTTGTCTCCGACGATGTGCTGGTTCGCTCGATTTCCGAGCTGCGGAGGGTATTTGAGGACGACGCCCGCGAACCTCGATTCATCGAGACCATACCGAAGCGGGGCTATCGGTTGGTGGTTCCGGTGGAGCAGGTGAACGGAACTGTCGGCACAGCCGTGCAATCCCCCGCTCAGACTCGAGCAGGACGGGACGAAACGCAAAGAGACCCCGTCCGTACCTCCCGCGTAATTGTCGCTGTTTGTTCGGCGGGGCTGTTTCTGGTGGTGGCTCTGCTGTTATTGCTCAATACTGGGGGTCTCCGCGATCGTTTGTCAGGAAACAAAGCGAGGGCGATACGCTCTTTGGCCGTTTTGCCCTTTGAAAGTTTGTCGGATGATCCCAAGCAGGCCTATTTCGCCGAGGGCGTCACCGACGCTCTCACCACCGACCTCGCGCAAATCAATGCCTTGCGCGTTGTTTCGCGGACGACGATGATGCGGTACGGCCGGCCCGACAAACCACTTCCAGAAATCGCGCGGGAGTTGAGCGTGGACGGAATTGTTGAAGGAACAGTCCAGCGCTCTGGTGACCGGGTGCGGATCACCGCGCAACTGATCTACGGACCCAGCGACCAGCATCTTTGGGCGAGCAGCTATTCGAAAGACATCAAAGACGTGCTGGAGCTGCAGAACACTGTAGCAGCCGAAATTGCGCAGCAGATCAGCGTCAACCTGACGCCGGAGGAGCAGGTAAAGCTCCGCAATGTGCGTCCGGTCAACCCGCGGGCGCTGGACGCTTATGTGGAAGCACGCTTCCACATCGACCAGGCGGTCAAGCTCGCATATTACAAAGACAAGGAGGCGATTCGGAAAAGCGAACTCCGCACGGCCATCTCCTACCTCGACCACGCCACCCGCGAGGATCCCGCTTATGTCCCGGCTTACATTGCTTATTTCGAGGCCGTCGATGCGGCCGACATCTCCGACCTCGACTTCCTGTCCAGGGCTAAACCTGCTCTGCAGAGGGCCTTGCAACTGGAACAGGGCAATGTGGCGGCCCGTCTTGCAATGGCCCGGCTGCTGATGCAATACGAATACGACTGGGCAGGTGCCGAGCGGGAATACAAGAGGGCAATCGAGTTCAATCCCAACTCTGCCACGGCCCACTTTGACTATTCCGAATACCTGCAAAATGTGGGACGAAATGGCGAGGGCGAAAAGGAGCGCGACCTCGCGCAAGCGCTTGATCCCGCAACTGATTATTTCAGTGACGCGGCATTTCAGCGCATCGGCAGGAGCTTGGAGCAACAAAGGCAGATGCTTGAGGAGCAAACTCCTGATGATCCCTTCGCCGTCGGAGTGATGGGCAAGAATTATGCCATCGCAGGCAGGTTCAAAGAGTCAGTCGAGATGTGGGAGCGCTGTCTCACGCTCTACGGATGGCGCGATTTCGCCGAGGTGATGGAGCGCGCCGATGCCAAAGCAGGTCCTAGGTTTGCTCTGGAGGAATGGATGCGGACGGGCGAAGACTACGAGATGACGCACGGGGATATGCCCGTGGTGCCCATGGCCTTTACCGATGCCAGCCTGGGAAACAAAGACCGAGCATTCGTCTGGCTGGGCAAGGCGGTGGAGCAGCGGAATTGGATGATCATCTACCTTAAACGTGATCCGGTGTGGGACCCGCTCCGCTCCGACCCGCGATTCGGCGCTTTGCTGCACCGCGTCGGCCTCCCCCAGTAAAGGCGGCCGAACTCAGGGTGCGTCAACCAACACTCCAAACAGGTCAAACCTGCCGTTATCAATGTCGTTTTGGCTGTAAGGCCGGCCAAAGCCAATCATGACCTGGCCCGGCAAGAGGTGGCCGGTTTCGTCTGCGGCGGCGCCGGCGTTATTTGTATAGGGAAGGAACTGGGTCGCAGGGATGACCGTTTGAGGCGCGGTCCAATTGAGCCCGTCCGAAGAAAGTGCCCTTACCAGACTGGCGTTGGTGGTGAACATATTCAACACCCAGGTCGCAACGAACCGCTTGCCGGTTTCGTCGTATTTGATGTCCGGGGAATCCTGACCGGAAATGTTGGTCTGTTGGGTCGCATCAGGCGTCCAGACAACGGGGTCAGACGACTCCAGCATGTAAAGGCGAAAAGGTCCGAAGTCACCCGGGGCACCGGCTTGTAAAGAATCATCGGTGTACCACATCAGGAGCTTGTCACCCAAGACAACCACCGAGGGCTGCCCGGCGCCATACCCACTGGGCTGCTGGGTTCGAGTCATCAGCGGCCTGATGATGACCTGGGGATCCGTAGGAGTATCTTCCCATGTCCCACGTTGCGTGTAGGTCAGGTAAGGCCCCTCAAGGGCAGTTGAACGCGCCACCTGGATAACCGTTTGAAACACACTTGGCGCGGTTGTGATTGCAGATCCGTAAAACATGTAATAGAAACCCTGAAAGTAGACGACACTGGGATCGCAGGCGGAGAGATCCATTCCGTCAAAGGCAGTCGCGTGCAGCACGTCCACCGGGTTTGACCAGGTCTTGCCGCCATCCGTTGATTTGACATAACGGACGTAGTCCCAGGCCGGGAAGATATCGCCCCCTGAGCAGAAGAACACGTGGTACACATTGTCTTTAACGACGATGGAGGGCGCATAGGCGTATTGGACCGTAACAGGGTTGTCAATCGCGTCCACCATTCGAAAAAAATCAAAAGTCTGCGATCCTCCCGAGCTTTCGGTGCTCTCGGCCTGGCCCGCGCCCCCGCACGCCAGGCAAAAACCAGCAAAGGCCACCACCAGAAGGATTGCAAGCCCCTGCAGGAGAAGATTGGGCCTTCGCAAAGGCGTGCGGGAGGCCAGACTCACTAGGCATCCGGGTGCACCAGGCTGCCATGGCCACAAAACACCAAAAAGCCGAATCGTGATCTGGGTCAATTTGCGGTTGTGATTCATAAGCATCCGGCCCTCCGCACGGACTACAGCCCTACTGCGGGACGGTTAGCATATCCGCAACGCCAAAGTCCGAAGGAACCGCCGAGCTTTTGCCGAGGTTTCCATGAAGGGAGGGGCTTTGGATTCACCACCCCGCACAATTGGGGGCGTCAGCCCGGTTCCTTGGCCGGCTAAACGCCTCGGAAGCTTGCTTCTAAATTGAAAAGGCGATCTATAATATGCGGCTATTGGGGGCTCTCGGATAGACCCATGGCTCGCCTTAGTCGTGCGCCAGAGTTCGATTCGATCGAGCCGGTCTGAGAAAGTACGGCGTTCTTCCGGCAAAACCGCCGTTGGGATTCGTTCCCATGAACGTCACTTCGAAACTCGTCACTACGACGGCAGCCTGTTTCTGTTTGTGGTTTTCCGTCCTCCTGTGCGCGCAGACCCAAACCAGCGGCCGCATCACCGGCACAATCAAAGATGCTCAGGGTGCGGTAATCGCGGGCGCGGAGGTGGTGATTGCGAATCCCGCCACGGCCGATAAGCATTCTGTACTAACAGACAACGACGGAAGCTATTCTGTTCTCCAGCTTCCACCGGCGCTCTATGAAGTGAGCATCAATGCACCTGGGTTTTCCCCCGCAGTTTTCACTGAGGTTGTAGTTGGTCTCGGTGAGACCACCACCGTAAACGCCACCTTGCAGGTGGCGCAAGGCACAACCGAGCTGACAGTTAGCGATGCGCCGCCGCTGGTACGCAGTGACAGTTCGGAGATGGCATCCACCATTGATCCCCGCCGGCTGACAACCCTGCCGCTTCCTACTCGGAACTTGCTCCAACTGCTTACGCTCGCGCCAGGCGTCACCGCGCCGCTTACCAACAACAACGCAATCGGACGCAACTCGCCCAACGTTTCTGTGAACGGCTTGCGGGTAACCCAGAACAGCTATCAGATCAACGGAATCGATAGCAGCGACATTTCGCTGCATTCGTTCGCCGATGTCGCCGTTCCCGCGCCAGAGAGCGTGAGTGAAGTGAATGTCGCAACCTCTTTGTATGACGCATCGGTGCGAGGCGCAGGTGGCGGCGTGCAGGTGGTGACCCGGAGCGGCGGCAACCTGATGCACGGCGGCGCATACGAATACTTCCGCAACGAAGCGTTGAATGCCAACGATGCCAACTTGAATGCCGTGGGAGAACGCCGCCCTGTGATGAGGCGCAACGTTTACGGGGCAATGCTGGGCGGGCCTCTGCGCAGAAATAAAGCATTCTTCTTCACTTCTTATCAGGGCACGCGTGAGGCCAATGGCGCAACCGATCAAAGTTTGTTCAAAGATGTCCTGATTGCTCCGGGCCTGACCGACGATCGGTCTACGGCCAGTCTCATGACCGCCTTCAAGGTGCCCTTCATCGATCCGATCGCTCTGAAACTCCTGAACACGAAACTTGCGAGCGGGCAGTTTCTGATCCCGACGCCTCAGACGTCCGATGGCCTGGTTACCGGCACCGCGCTTTCCAACTTTCACGAGGAGCAATTCAGCACCGGCCTGGACTATCGCATCCGGGCAGACGATTCGCTAGCGGTGAAGTTCTTTTTCGCCAACGCTCCCCTTTTCAGCGCGATTTCTGGCTCCAACTTCGGCACTCCCGCCAGCTTGCCGGGCTTCGGAACGTACCTGAAAGTCGACAACCGGGTGCTCTCCATACAGGAGATGCACACCTTCAACGCTACGGCTGTCAACGAAGCGCGTTTGGGCTATAACTTCGTCCGACACGACGAGGTACCCCAGGAATCGGTAGATGACTCAAAAGTTGGGATTCACCGGTCCAATGCCAGCGAATATCCAGGGCTGCCTCTCATGCTCCTGGGGCGCGATCAGGGCGGCGCGTCCATTGGGACTTCCGACGTCACCTATCGGGGCGACATGCCATCGCTCTCTCTGAGTG
The DNA here is from genome assembly GCA_035500455.1 of Terriglobales bacterium. Taxonomy (GTDB): domain Bacteria; phylum Acidobacteriota; class Terriglobia; order Terriglobales; family Acidobacteriaceae; genus DATJXG01. The sequence goes on from DATJXG010000239.1 coordinate 15,791, forward strand.
ACGTGCTTTCCTTGCAGCGGGGAAAGCAGAACATTCGAGTGGGCGGTGAACTTCGCCACTCGGTGTGGCGTGCCAGAGCCGGCGTTTTCTCATACGGAGAAATTGACTTCCCCACTTTCGACGACTTTCTGATAGGAAACACCGGCCCGTCACAATTTCTCAGTGGAGTAAGTGGCTTTTCTCATCTTGGCACGGGATTGACGAGCCGCGACGCAATCGCAACGGACTATCATGGATTCATTCAGGATGACTGGAAAACTTCCCCCAAGCTCACGGTCAATCTGGGTCTACGTTACGAACTCGACCTGCCTCCCTACGATTCCCACGGCCGCATTGGCGGCTTCGACCCCGCCCTTTATCAGCCTCGCATGGAAGTGGACGGTGACGGATTTCCGATCGGTCCCCCCGAAGCGGGCATCATTGAAGCGGGAAATGCGCCCGCACAATACACTTTGCGGGGCGTGACCAGGGTAGGCAAACGCATTCTAACGAGCATTGATCCGAACAACTTCGGGCCGCGAATCGGCCTGGCGTGGTCGCCGTTAGTCTCAGGACGGCTGGCTGCCCGAGCGGGATACGGCATCTACTATTCGCGCCAATCGTTCGCTTACCTTGCTCTCGAATATTTTGCGCCGCCGTTCTTTTTGGTTTCCGATACCTCTGGCCAACCCTTCAGCAACCCATTTGCCGGAGCGCCGCCCGACAGCAGCTTCCCTCTCATTCAACCCGGTAGCGTGGTGAGTGCAGAGGTCATAGATCGCAACGCCCGCACTCCTTATGTTCAGCAATTCAACACTAGCGTTGAAGTTGAGCTTTGGCGAAGTACGACGCTGCAGGTCGGTTACGCCGGCTCCCGCGGAGTAAGACTGTTTCGCTCGGTCAACGTAAATCAGGCGCAGATAGCGAGTTTGAACCATCCGGTCGTAAATGCGGTGACTGGCGAGATAATCACCAGCAACATCGTCGAAAACGCCTCGCTGCGGGCCCCCTTGCAGGGGGTGGACACAGCCTCCTTCAGTCTGAACGAGACGACGGCGCAATCTGCCTATCATTCGCTCCAGACAACTCTCAAGCGGCAAGTTTCTCGCGGGCTGCAGTTCTCGGTGTCTTACACATTTTCGCGGTCGATCGACGATGCCTCCAATCCGGGAGGGGGATCAAACATCGACGGCTCTTTGGATCGCGGCGGCGGACTGGACACCGGCAACATCTGGGGAAACCAGTTGACTGCGCGCGCTAACCGAGGTTTATCGGACTTCGACCGCACTCATTACTTTGTCTTTGATTGCGTCTGGGACCTGCCTCAGCCCAGGTTCCCTCACGGCCTCGTGCCTGTGCGTCGCCTGCTCTCGAACTGGCAGTTTTCCGGCATCCTAACCGCGATGTCGGGTCTACCGGTGGACGTCTTTGATCCCGCCGGGGGTTCGCTGTACGGGCTTTTCGCCGGGGCACGGCCCAACTGGGCGCTAGGCGCCAATCGGACAACCGCAAGGACCCGCATTCCGCCCGGCTATTATTTCAACCCTTCGGCTTTTGCCGAGGCAGTCGTGCAACCCGGCCAGCCCATCCCGAGCGCAAACGACAGTACTGCTTTAGCTGGTGACCTGGGAACCGACCTCGGCGACGTTGGGCGAAATGTTTTGCGCGGACCCGCTCAGAGCAATGTCGACTTCTCAGTGGGCAGGCGATTCTTTCTGAGTGAATCGAAAGGCCTAGAGTTCCGTTCTGACTTCTTTAATCTGCTGAATCACGCGAACCGGGATAACCCGGTCAGCGACATCAGCAGTGCCGAGTTCGGAAAGATAACGAGCTTCGGCTCAAGCGCTCGAATACTCCAGTTTGGATTGAAAGTCACATTCTGAAGGCAAGTTGGGTGCGAGACATCCCGGCGTCTCAGCTGTGGCAGGATTTCTCCCAATCGCCTATTGCCCCATTTTGCTTGATTTCCTTCAGTTGTTTCGGCGCGGGTTCACTCTCGGTGTCAGGCTGATTCCAGGCGGGAAGAACGACAGCCCTCTGTAGCCTGTACCCTTAGCGGTCAATAGAAGAGGTCGTTTTTACCCCGGAAAGATCAACTGCCAGGGTTGAAATCCCTCACTAGCGTTTGAGGCGACTGACGGCGTGCTAAAGAACTGCTCTTCCAGGCTGATCGACGGATTCATGATTTTTTCCGCGGCTCAGAGCCGTTACAATCCAGAAAGCTGGCCAATCCTGATAAAATCCTTCGTTCATGTCCAATCGTCCCCGCATAGCAGTTATCGGCAGCGCGAATATCGACCTCGTCACTTTCACTGATCGTTTCCCCAAGCCGGGAGAGACAATCTTTGGCGATAAATTTGACCTGGGCTTCGGCGGCAAAGGCGCGAACCAGGCTGTAGCTTCCCGCTTGTGCGGCGCTGAAGTATTCATGGTTGCGAGAGTGGGGAGCGATCTGTTCGGTCCGGCCACGATCCAGAATTTCAAGAGCCAGGGCATCGACACCACTCACGTCAGACAGATTGAAGGCGTCTCCAGCGGGGTGGCGCCGATCTTCGTCGAGCCCAATGGCCAGAACCGCATTTATGTGGTGAAGGGCGCAAATGACCTGCTCAAGCCTGCCGACGTGGACGCCGCCGCCGACCTGCTGCGAACCGTGGACTGCATGGTTCTGCAATTCGAAATTCCGCTCGAAACCGTGTACCACTGCGTGAGCTTCGCCGCGAAGAACGGGATCCGCTGTATCGTCAACCCGGCGCCGGCGCAAGCGATCGACTTGAGCGCCCTGGCCGGGCTCGACTATTTCGTTCCCAACGAAAGCGAAGCCGAGACGATTACCGGCCTCCCGGTTCGGAATGTGGACGATGCAAGAGAGTGTGCTGAGAAGCTGCTTTCAGGCGGCGTGAAGCGGGTGATTGTCACGCTGGGCGCGAACGGCGCGCTGCTCGCCGGCCGCGAAGGCATGGAGCACATTCCAGCATTCAGCGTAAAGAGCATCGATAGCACCGGCGCAGGGGATGCCTTCATTGGCAGCTTTGCCGTATTCCTGGGCGAAGGACTCCCGGAGCGCGATGCCATCCGGCGAGCGAATCTCTACGCCGGACTTTCCACCACCGGTGTAGGAACACAGAAGAGCTTCTACGACCGCGCCCGCTACGACGCCGAATGGACGGTGAGGTCGAAGCCGTAGCGCCGGCGTTCTGCTGCCATCCCACGGGGCCCCTCTGGAATCGTGCTTGCTGCCGGCACTACGGTTCAATCCTCATGAAAAACATTGCTGTCACTTTTTCGCTCTGTCTCATGCTGTGCGCTGCTAGCACGGCGCAACCGAAAATCAAAGTCATCGCCGATCAGGACAGCGGCGGCCCGCAAGGCACGAACTTTCTTTCACTGCTCATGTTGCTGCGCG
>DATJXG010000240.1:0-2929 GCA_035500455.1 Terriglobales bacterium
GCGCGGCGCACAGTTGGCACCAGGAGTGCATAAGCATATGGCAAGTGGGGAACGGCAGTTCAGTAAGAACAAAGCGCACTTCAACCCGTCGCTTGCGACCGTTCTCAAAACTACGGAGGATGTCATGAAAAAGCTAGTTCTCTCTATCGCAGGCGCGCTGAGTCTGATGATCGCTGCCGGACCGGTGTACGCACAAACACTCAATGTGAAGGGCAACGTCCCCTTCGAATTCAAGGTCGTGAACAAGACCCTGCCTGCCGGCCGGTACAACATCGTGTCCAGCGGAGACCTGAGTTCCTGCATTGTGTCGCTGGTCAATGCCCAGCGTCAATACGTGGCCATGGTCGCCGCAGGGCCGTACGACTCCACCGTCGCCAGCCGCACCGTCATGATTTTCCATCGCTACGGCACTCACTATTACCTTGCCGGCGTGAGGATTGCCGACGGTTCTACCGGTTGGATGTTCCCGCGGGGAAAGGCCGAGATCGAGGAAGCGCGGAACACTCAGCCTGAGGACACCATGGTCGCCCTCAACGTACAGTAAGCACGACCCGCAGGCGGAGCGTGGCAACCCCGCCAATCGGCGAGTAGAAGCAAGCAAGAAAAATAAGGGAGCCCAGAAGCCCGGGCTCCCTTGCTTTTTTCCCTCTTAGCCCTCGCAGTGTGGCGCGGGCGCCCTCGTCCGCGAAACCCTCGGATCTCCGCCGGCGTTTCCTGGAAGGGCACGACTTCAGTCGTACCGTTCAGTCGTTGAAGCTGCGTTCGCGCTTTGCGCCTGAGGCATGCGCTGTCAGTTTCGCGGTGAGCTTTTCCGGAGGCTGCTAGGTTGAATAGTCGGCGTTAATGCGCACGTACTCGGCGGTCAGGTCGGTGGTCAGGAACCGCAGGCCGCTGCGTCCCCGGCGCAGAACCACCCGCACATCGCAGCGTGGTTGGGAAAGCTCCAGGTGGGCCTGCTTCTCGTCAAAGCCACACACCGCACCCCGGCGAAAAACCCTCTGGCTGCCGATTGAGATATCCACGCGTTCCGGGCGGATAGCAACGCCGCACGCCCCCATAGCCGCCAGGATGCGCCCCCAGTTGGGATCAGCTCCCGCAAACGCAGTCTTCACCAGCAGCGAGTGCGCAATCGCCTTGGACACGCGCAGCGCCTCGGCTCTGCTCTTCGCCTCCTCAATATGCAAGCGCACCACATGCTGCACCCCTTCGCCATCGGCGACGATCTGCTCCGCCAGCGACTGGCAGACGGCCAGCAGCGCCGATTCGAATTTTTCGCGAACGCCGGAATCGCGAAGCCGCACTCCGCTGGCCCCGCTGGCCAGCAAAAGTACCGTGTCGTTGGTCGAAGTGTCTCCATCCACGGAAATACAGTTGAATGTCTCATCACAAACGCCGCGCAGCGTGCGCCGTAATTCCGCGGGAGCTGCCGACAGATCGGTGAGGACATAAACCAGCATGGTAGCCAGCTGCGGATGAATCATCCCCGCCCCCTTCGCCACGCCAGCCACGGAAAATTCCTTCTTCCCCACCCCCACCCGGGCCGAAGCCAGTTTCGCCCGCGTGTCGGTAGTCATGATCGCTTCCGCGAACTGCCGCAGGCCTGATTCGCTGGCCTGGCGCGATTCGAAAAGTGCCGCCAGGCTTGCGATGATTTTGTCTGCTGGAAAAGGCACCCCGATGATGCCGGTGGAAGATGGAAATATCTGCCGCGTATCCGCGTCCAGGAGCTTCGCCGCCTCGCGGCACACCCGCTCGCACGCCAGACGCCCGGCCTTTCCGGTAGCGCAGTTGGCGTTGCCCGAGTTCACAATCACCGCCCGCACCCGGCCGCGGCTCCGCGCCAGAAATGCCCTGCCCACTTGAAGCGGCGCCGCCACGACGCGGTTCTTAGTGAAGACCGCCGCCGCATTCGCGCCTTCCGGCGCCTCAATCAGCGCCAGGTCCGGCCGCCCGCTCGCTTTGATGCCCGCCGTTACCGCAGAAAAACAGAACCCCTCAGGAAGGTGATCGCCCAATCGAGTCAGCTCCAGGTTCTTCTCTGCGCCCTCGGCGCCAGTTTTCCGCGCCCTCGGCGTTTCAAGATCTTGCGTTTGATCCGGCCAGAGACTCTAAGCCTCAATCTTGACCAACTGCCCCACCGGCTCGGGCAAAATAGCAAACGTTGGCAACTCGCCCCGCACCATGGCCACTTCATCGCAGCAGTGCAGCCGCGGGCACACCCAGCAATCTTTGTGGATCTTGTCGGGCAGGTCTTCGCGCTTGGCCAGGAGGAACCCCAGGTGCGCGAAAAACTCCGGCGTGCGCGTGAATAGGCAGATGCAGCTCACACGATGCTTCTCCGCCTGCTGCATCAGCGCTTTTACCAGCTTCTTGCCGCCGCCCGACCCCTGGTGTTCCGGCTGCACAGTGATCGAGCGGATCTCCGCCAGGTGCTGCCCGTAAAGGTGCAGCGCCCCGCAGCCCACAATGCGCTTACGGTGTTCCAGCACCACGAAGTCGCGCACGTTTTCGCAAATTTCGGCGAAGTTCCGCGGCAGCAGCGTGCCGTCGCCCGAATAAGCGGAGATCAGCCGGTGAATATGTTCAGCGTCGGGAAGGACGGCTTCACGCGTGCGCATGAATTTCCTCCCGCATGGCTTCGATTTTCTTTTTCGCCTCCGCCAGCGCCTGCTTCACCCGCGCCGGAGCGGTGCCGCCTGGAACATCGTGGATCGCCAGCACCTGCTCCACGCCCAGGCACGAATAAAAATCCCGATCGAATGCCGGATTCAACTGCCGCAACTCCTCCAAAGACAGATCCTGCAATTCGCAACCTTTCTCAATCGAAAGCTGCACTGCCTTCCCCACCTGCTCATGCGCCGACCGGAAAGGAACGCCGCGGTTTACCAGGTAAGTCGCCGCCGCAAATGCATTCATGAAGCCGGTTTGC
>DATJXG010000241.1:0-18557 GCA_035500455.1 Terriglobales bacterium
CGAGGTCGCGGAGAAAGTTGCCGGATCAGTTCAGCGGGGTGCTTGGCGGCCGCGATCCCCAGCGCTCCTTCACCACCTTCAGATTCTGGTCCAGTTCGACGCTGGCGCGCAGTACGGTCGAGCCTCGGCTGCTCGGGTAGTCGAACCGCAAGTCCTGGAAACGCACGATGTAGCCCGGCACCGGAGAATCCACCTGCTCGGTTTCGGTCAGCGGATACCTGGCCCAATCGAGATAGACGCGGCCGAGGTAGCTTTTCTTCGCTGCCAGAGTCACCGGCGTCTCCTCCGGCTTGTAGTGAATCTGTATGTCTCCCTGCGGGTCCACGTCGGGAGTAAGCGAATCTACCTGCATGGTGGCAAAGAAAGCCGGCGTTTCCACCACGCCAAACCATTGGAACGGATTCCACCAATAGGGGAAGGCGGAGACGCGAATGGGGTCGGCATCCTGATACTGGCGCGCCTGCAAGGCGCTTATCGCGCGGCGATGCTCGAAGTCGCGAACCCCATAGAGTCCGACCACGCCGACCAGTGCCACGATCGCAGCCAGGCGGCCTTTCGGGCCTTTGCTGCGCGCGCCAATTTCCTCGTTGACCAACGCGAACAGCGAAGGCAGCAGCAGCGCGCCCAGCAGCAGAATGTAGAGCACCGGCTCGACGATGAAGACGATGTCCCAGGCGTACCAGCGCTCGGAGAAGGGCCAGAACGGCCGCACGCCGTAGTTGTTGGTGAAGTCGAGCAGGATGTGGCTGAGGCCGGCCACATAGGCGAACACAAACAGCAGTCCCCAGCGCGGCGGCAGCTTGGGATCTTTAATTCTGCGGCCGCGCAGGCGCCAGATGAGGTAGATTACTCCGACTACAAACCCCGAAACCGGCAGCAGGCCGAGGAAGGAATGCGTGAATCCGCGGTGGTGAGCAAAGCCGAAGACCGCCCCGTGGAATTGCGAGAGCACGTCGAGATCGGGAGCCTCGGCCGCCAGGGTCATAGTGGCGGTGGCGAGGGCGGTTTTGCGGTTGAAGCCGGCCCGCGCCAGGCAGGCTCCGGTCAGGAAGTGAGTAATCGGCTCCAAGGTTCGTGCTGCAGCTACAACGTTAGCAGAATACATGGAGCAGCGGGCGCTGCGTCAAATGCACCGCGTCGGCCCGTCCATGAATTTCAGACCTTCTTGAACAAGCGCACCAGGGCGACCAGAATAACCGCGCCCAGAATCGCGACCAGGACGTTGGTGAGTAACCCTCCCCGCGTGTAAAAGCCCAGCAGGCTCAGGACCCAGCTGCCGACGGCGGCGCCGGCGATGCCCAGGACGATATCGACCAACACGCCATAGCCTGCGCCGCGCATGATCTTTCCGGTTGCCCAACCAGCAACCAGCCCTACCAGCAGGATGTAAAGCAGGAACATAGTGCCTCCTCAGCGTGCTGCGGATGGCAGCAGTTTTACTGCTCAATTCGTCGCGGCAGGTTACCACAATTGCGGGCTCTGCCACAGCAGTTTCGATGCTTTTCCGGGTGATCGGGGTGGCAGATTTGGGTGGTGTGTTCCTCGATCTGGTTGCGATCATTGAACTGAGGTCAATGAACCAAGATCATTGAACCGCAAAGGGCGCAAAGAACGCAAAGGGCTTGCGCAAAGACCCGGGGCAAAAGATGCGCGGCAAAAGATCCGAAAATCGCCAAAGAACGCGGAGGGCCGCCGCCGCTGTGTTTAAATTCCAATATGTTCGCGCGCAAGATTCGCGTGGAGTACGAAGAGAACGGCGAGCGCCGCCCATGCCCGCTGAAGTGGCTCGACAGTTTCTCCATGCGGAATTTCACTAATGCCACAATTTTTGACGACACCCTGCCGGTGGCCGACGGGGCGATGGAGATCGGAACCAATGTGCCGCTCGATCAACTCAGGGAAGCCATGGAAGACTGGTTCCGGCGGAAGGGCTATACTGCCAGGCAAACGTTCCTGATCTTAACCCCATAGCGCCAAATGTAGGCGCGCACGCCTACATCCTGCTACTTGTCGTAGTGCAGCAACGAAAACACGCTGTACTCCCTCAGCTTCTCGCGGCCTTTGAGGAAGTCGAGTTCCACCACGAAAGCCAGCCCGGCGATCTCTGCGCCTAGCGACGCCGCCACCTTGGCGGTGGCTTGGGCGGTGCCGCCGGTGGCCAGCAGGTCGTCCACGATGATGATGCGCTGGCCTTGCTGAATGGCGTCTTTGTGGATTTCGAGCGCGTTGCTGCCGTATTCCAGTTCGTACTCCACGCGCGTGGTTGCCGCCGGCAGCTTGCCGGGCTTGCGCACCGGCACGAAGCCGGCGTTCAGGCGGTATGCCAGCGCAGGGCCGAAAATGAATCCGCGGGCTTCGATGCCCAGCACCAGATCTACTTTGTGCTGCAGGTAGTGTTCGGACAGCGCGTCAATCAGGGTGGCGAAGCCGAGCTTGTCCTTGAGCAGCGTGGTGATGTCGTAGAACAGAATGCCCTGCTTGGGGAAATCGGGTACTTCGCGGATCAGCTTTTTGAGCGGTTCGCAGTTCACCGCCGGCTTCGCGGACATTTACCAGGCTCCTTCGATGCGGAATGTGCTCAGGCTCGGGGCCACCCGGGCTTCGGATTCCTCTACGTCATCGACGCGCGCCGCCCGCGGCCCCTGGCGCAGCCGGGAACGCAGGCCGGAAAGCTGATCGCGGGTGCCCTGGGCCAGCACCTCCACGCTGCCGTCGGCGTTGTTGCGCACCCACCCGGCGATCGCCAGCATGTGCGCCTCACGCTCCACGAACCAGCGAAAGCCCACGCCCTGCACGCGCCCGCGGACTACGAAGCGGCGAGCTTCGAGTTGTTTTTCGAGCGAAGACATCAGAAAAAGATTTGTAATTTGGTAATCGGGTAATTTGTAATTTAAAACCCTCGGCGGATACTTCGCGAATGGGTTTCAATTTACAAATTACCCGATTACCAAATTACAAATTCCAGCTCAGGCCCTCGACAGATACATCCCCTCGGCCGTGTCCACGCGAATCTTCTCGCCTTCATTGATGAAGGGCGGCACCTGCACTACCAGGCCGGTTTCGGTCTTCGCCGGTTTGGTCACGCTGGAGGCGGTTGCGCTCTTCAGGCCGGGCTCGGTCTCAACCACGGTCAAATCCACCGTCTGCGGAAGTTCAATCCCCACTGCTTTGCCGTCGAAGAATTCCACCTTGATCTGCAGATTGGGGATCAGGTAGTCCACGGCATCGCCCAGAGTGTCCCTGGTCAAGTGGGTTTGCTCGAAGTTCTCGGTGTTCATGAAGTAGTAGCCGTCGCCGTCGGTGTAGAGATATTCCATTTCCACTTCGTCCACGTTGATTTTCTCGATGGGGTCGGGCGAGCGAAAGCGGTGCTCGAACATGGCGCCGGTGCGTAGGTTGCGCAGCTTGGCCTGGATGAAGGCCCGCAGGTTGCCGGGCGTGCGGTGCTCGACGCTGAACACGGAGTGCAGATCATTGTTGTGCTTGATGATCATGCCGGGGCGAAGCTGGGTCGCAGGAATGGACATTACTCAGGAACTCTCCTTGAACAGTTTTCGCTAAATTCGCCGGGCGGAAGGCGGGAAGCCGTAAGTTCAGCCCGGCACGAGGACTCGAACTCTCATTCTAAACAGATCGGAGCCGGTTTGGGAACCGAGGGCCGGGTTCTGATTCTGGTGGCCTCAGCGATCTCGGCGGGGTCCTCTGCGAACTCGGCGCTTTAAGGTTTTCTCCTGTCGAAGCCAAAACCCTAAATCGCCGAGTTCGCAGAGAACATCCGCCGAGGGACCTGGGGACAACGCTGCCCTCCCTCAATAGTCCCGGGTCACCAAATCAGGACATAGTCTGGCCTCGGAAAGCAATTGAACCCTCGATTCTGGGTCGCGGGGCGGCTAGAATGAACGAGTGGAATCCTGTGCGGAAAAATTGGAAAGGGGCACTCTTATGCACTTGGGGAATCAGGAATCAGACAGCAATACGGTGGGAACAGCGGTCACATTCCTGCTGATCGGCGTTGGAGTAGGCGCGGTGGCGGCGCTTCTTCTCGCGCCGAAAACCGGAAAGCAGCTGCGCAAAGACCTGCGCCGCAAATACGACGACGCCCGGGAGACGGTGGAAGATTGGAAGCAGGAGGCACGCGAAGCCGCCGAGGATGCGATGGAGCGCGGCGGCAAGCTCGCCGGCCAGATTCGCGACCGCGTTGCTCCGCTCGCCAAGGCAGTAGCCCGCGACTGAGTGGGTTTCTGAGAGCGCTGCTCAGAGTGGATTGGTTGAGGATCGTTGAGTCCGAGATCCCTCGCTTGGCTCGGGATGACAATTTCGTTAAGGAGTATCGGTTGTGAGTTCTCGCTTGTTGAGGACTGGCGACTGAAGACCGACGACCGCGATCAGTAAAGCCGAAAACTCACTTCCACGTGAATCTGCGTCGGCACCGGTTTCCCGTCCTTGAGGCCTGGACTGAAGCGCCAGGTGCGGACCGCATCCATGGCCTTCTCGTCAAGGCCCAATCCCACAGACCGCACCACGCGAACCTCGTGGGGAAGTCCGTCGGCGCCCACCACCAGCCAGAGCAGGACTGAACCCTGATATTTCGCCCGCCGCGCTTCGTCGGAGTATTCAGGATCGGGTGCGTAGATGGTGCGTGGCGCGGTTACGCCTCCCCAGCCGGGGCGGTAGGCATCGCCACCATAGCCGGCGTCGCGGCCGGGGCCCACTCCGCGTCCTGTGCCCGGGCCAACGCCGCCATCGCTGCCGCTGCCGATTCCGCCGTTCGCGCCCGTGCCGTTGGAGAGCGCGCCGATCAGCGAGGAGTACGGATCACCTGTTGCGCCCGCCTTAGCCAGCTGCAGTTGCGGAGGCCCGACTACCGTGGGGTCGGCCGTGAGTTTAGGCTGCTCTGCCCGTACCACCACCATGGGCGGGACGATCTGCTGGTTGGCAAATTTCGGAGGCACGCCTTTAGTGGCCGCCAGTTTGTCCCGGTCCCCACCGCCGCCACCGCCGCCTCCTGCCCTCAAGGGACGTACGTCGAAGGGGCTGATGTCCAACACCATGTTGGTCACGCGCTGCTTGATTTCGGTGGGGTGCGTCACGACCCAGTGCCCCGACCAGACAACCAGGACAGCGACCAGTATGTTGGCGGCGTAGGAAGCTGCGAAGGCGCTACCTTTCGTACGGTAGGTTCCATACCCCTCGCCGAAGAGGGTAGGCAACACTCTCTCCTGCAGCGCAGGCATCGTGGCCGGAGAAGGGGAAGACAGCTCTACAGACATAAATTGCCGCCATCAGTATAGTCCTGGCGGGCAACAGATCAAGGTGATTCCGCGCGCGCAAACCAGAAAGCTAACCCGGTGGACTCCCGTTGCGGATCAGTGAAACATGCCAGAAAAAATGCCCTTCAGCTTGCCGAAAAAGCCTTTGTGCTCCGCCGGCTTCTTCTTCTCGGGCTTCTGGTGGTTGTCGTCCTTGGCCGGCGCGGGTGGCTGATCCGGCGTGATCATCACTTCCATGGGCTCTGGTTTCTGAGCGTAGACCATCGGAGAAGGATCGTTATCCGCCTTGGCCGGAGGAGTGGTGGCCGGAGGCGCCTGGTCGCCGCGAAACACAAATGGCGCTTCCACTTGCACGTGCACGTCGGAAGGCTTCGCGTCAGGCAATGGCGCGGTCACCGGCATGTTGGCGGCAAGCTGCGTCCCTGCGGCCGGTTGCGGCGCGGCGGCCGCAGGCGGAGGCGCCGCCGGCTCCTGGTTGGACGCCCGCATCACTTCCGCGCCCGGTTCGGGACAGCCGCAATCGGGAGGCACAGTCGAAGCAATGGAAATCAAGCGGCCGGAGTGGAACGTCACCTGTTGCGTGGGCTTCACGTCATAGATGCCGTCGCCCATCAGCTCAGCCACTACCGCTGGAGCGGTATTGCCGGGCAAAGTCCGCACGCAGGTATTGCCGCGCGAATCGGCGCTGATGGCGTAATCGAACTCTCCCGGACCCGGCAGCATGATGCGGAAGTCGGGGGTCACAACCGCGTCATTCGAGTTGGTCAGGCGGTAATGAAGTTCGAGCGCCCCCGTACTCATGCCCAGCATCATGTCCTGCCCATTTTTCGAATAGTTCACCGAGATCGTGGTGCCGGGGCAGACCCGCACTTCGCCTCCACGCGGGAGGTGCACGATCGCAGTGTCAGAACCCGCATAGACCGACGATCCCCCGCCGGTATGGCTCGCCGATTCCTCCACCGCCCCGGTTGTCCCGGGGACAGGAGCGATCAGGGCGGGCTTGGTTTCTTTCGCTAAGGCTGGAACTGGAGGCTTCTGCGCAGGCGTCAGGCTCTTGGGCCCGAGCTTCACCGTGAGCACGTCGCCCTCAGTCTTCCAGGTGTAGCCGGCGGGCTTCAGCAGATCGAGCACGATCCGCACTACCGGAGGGTTAGTGCGAAACTGGCTCACCCGCATGCCGCTCACCTGCTTGCTGTTGACGCGGATCCACTTGGAGTCGGAAACCAGCGAGTCGTCCAGGTCGATAACCAGCCGAAGCGGCTTTTCCAGCACTTTGATGGCAGGAGTGATCGGGCGGCTGGCGGTGATTTCTATGGCGGGATGCTCCGGCTCGAGCAGCACGCGCACCGAGCGCAGCAGAGCTGTCGGAGGCGCCGACACGGTGCCCCCGGGCACGGAAACCGGAGTAGCATCCTGGGCCCAGCCAGGCAGCGCAACCAACTGCACCAACCATGCGATCAGGACTAATTGAACACGGGCGCGCTGCACGGACCGGCACCTCAGACCAACAAATCTGCTACAGGCACGATACCACCCTCGCGCGCCGGAGAGGAATAGGACGAAGAACCGGGGGTAATCCCCCAATCGTGCTATCTAGGGAGAATAAAAAGCGAATCAGGGCTGGGCGAGAAACTCGTAGTCATCAATCACCGCCGCCACCGCCATCTTGCGTCCGGGAGAGGCGGTATCCACCCTCACGACGCGGCCTTTACAGCGGACGTGGATGCTCTCGGTCAGGGTAATCTCGGGCGGCAAAGTGAGGGTGAACTCAATGGAGGACCCAGGTTCGACGGCCGATTCCACGTAGAAGCAGATTCCGCGGGCGCTGACGTCGCGGGTCTGTGCCGGCGCCTCCGCCGTGCCGTCGGCAACCGAGCCTACCGAAACAGGTAAACGCAATCCAAAGCGGCGCGTGGTGCGCTTCTCCGGGGTAACTTCGGCCATGAATGCCCCCATAGGTTTTTTAAGAATGGCGGTTATAGCGCACTGTGTCAAGTGAGTTTTGCGGCGCGGTAAAATTAGAATTTCTCAGCCTAATGTCTCCAACCCGCCATCTATGCGGTTTTGAGGTAAGCTGATTCAGAGAGTCTATGGTTTTCGTCCTGGATAACTACGATTCTTTTACCTATAACCTGGTGCAATACCTGGGTGAATTGGGCGCTGAGGTGGTAGTTCGCCGCAATGACCAGGTGACTGTAGGTCAGATCGAGGAACTTCATCCCGAAAAGATCGTGGTTTCGCCCGGCCCGTGCACGCCGCAGGACGCCGGCATCAGCATCGAACTGATCCGCCATTTTGCGGCTACCACGCCCATTCTGGGAGTCTGCCTCGGGCACCAGGCCATGGGAGAAGCCTTCGGGGGAAAGGTGGTGCGGGCCCCCAATCTGATGCACGGCAAGACCAGCCCCGTGCAGCATGACGGCAAGACCATCTTCGGCGGCCTGCCCTCGCCCATGACCGCCACCCGATACCACTCGCTCATCGTCCGCGAGAGCGACCTGCCCAAAGACCTCGAAGTCAGCGCCTGGACCACAGAAAAAGACGGCAGCCGCACCATCATGGGTCTGCGGCATAAAAGGTTTCCGGTGGAAGGCGTGCAATTCCATCCCGAGAGCGTGCTGACCAGCGAGGGCAAGAAGTTGGTGCAGAACTTCCTGCAGATCAGCGTTTAGTAAGGCGGCCAGGTCCCGCCTATTCTTATTTCCGTCCTTCGAATCTTCTCGCCTTGGCGCTCTTCTGCTGACTGTCGTCCCACAGGCTTAGACTTCATTGCGGGATCTCCCACGCCGCGCTCCCGGGAACCTGAGCGGCCCAGGCGGTGTCTAGCGTCTAAAAGGTCTGTACAGGGATGACTCACATGCCCGCCCTTCCCCGGGACAAGTTTGACGGCGAGAGCGCAGGATTCGTGGTGCCCGCTGGGCGTCTGGCGCCGGTGCTGGCCGGATTGTTCACGGCCGCGTTGCTGACCGTCGTCGCGAACCCGATCTTCACACCGCGCTTCGCTACCGTTCTAAGTCTTACCTTGAGAGCCGCCGGATACGTCGCGCTGGTGTTCGGCATCGCGGCGGGCGTGTCATTTTTTGCTGCCGTGCTGGCGCGGAAAAGCCGAATCGCCGCCGCGGAGATCGCGCTTCGCACCGCGCAGGCTGCCGCGTGGCTGGCGCCTTTTCTGGCCGCGATCTCCCGCCGGTCATGGTTTGCGCTGCTGGTGTGGGCACTGCTGGCTTCGGAGATCGCGCGCCTGGCAGTTTTCCTCAGCGACCCGGCACCCAGCCGTACGCCTCAGCCGCCGCCCCAGCAAACTGCAATGTTCGGACTTCCCAGCCGCGAGTATGCTCTGGGGCTTGCATCTCTGCTCGGGTCGTTCACCATTCAGGCGGCAATGCTGGCGGCGATTGGCAGCCACATGCTGCTGGCCGGGCTGTTGCTTCTCGCTGGAACGATTGCCCTGATCTGGCGGGGAGCGAGGATGCTTCGCGACCTTCCCCGGCCATCGGTGGATGAACTGCAACGCCGAACTTCCGCGCTTCTGGTGTTCGCATCGATCCTGATCGCGCTCGTCTGGCTGCCCTACGTCCTGATTCCCGGCTTGCAGCTGGGGCAGGGCGCGGCGGGAAGAATCACGTGGCTGTTGCACCTGCGGCATAGCCGGGTGATTGGCAACACGCCTCAGATGCCGATAGAAAAAAGCAGAGCGGGAGGTTCGCCTGTTGTTCCCGGCGCGGTTTTTCCCGGCGTCATCCTCTACCCCGAGACCAAGACGCACGTGAGGTTGATCGCGCCTGCTCCGCAATCGATCGGACGCGGGTTCACGCCGGCCGACCTCAGCATTCCCTTCGACGGCGTTTACTGGTTCTGGCGGTCGCCCGACGACCAGCCCCCGAAAAGCGCTGTCTTTCGCTACGGAAGCCCGGCGGCACTGACATTTCGCTCCACCGACGGCTCCCCGCTGTGGATGGAGGCCCACCAGAACCTGGGCACGCTGATCAGCCTGGACTGCTGCTCTGCGATCGAAGTGGTACTCGAAAATGCGGAAAAGCAGGCGGGAACTGTGGCTGTGGAATTAACTCTCAGCAATACTACGCTTACGGATAAACCGGCGGTATCGCTGGGTATTCAAGAGGCGACCTTGCCCGCGGGAGTGAAGCCCGGACCGGATACCGCGCAGACTCTTACCTTCCGGATTCCGAGAGAAGCCAAGATCCGCCGGTTCGACGAACTCACCATCACTTACCGGCTGAAATGGTGGCGGGCAAACCGCAGCGCGAATATCGCGATCGCGCGCTTCCGCCTGGTGCCGCTGCGCTAAAGCCGGCTCACTCGATCCCCAGGTCAGCTGCCGGTTCTCGCCCGTTCCACCGCCCGCAGCACCGCTCCCGCTTTGTTCATGGACTCCTCGAACTCGCGGGCCGGATCGGAGTCGGCCACAATGCCCGCGCCGGCCTGCAGGTATGCCTTCTTGCCTTGCATCATCATCGTACGGATGGCGATGCAGGAATCGAGATTGCCGGCGAAATCGGCATAGAGCACCGAACCGCCGTAAACGCCGCGTCGCGTGGGCTCGAGTTCTTCGATGATCTGCATCGCCCGTACTTTGGGCGCGCCGCTCAACGTTCCCGCCGGGAAGCAGGAGGCGAAGGCGTCGAAGGCGTCCATGCCCTGGCGCAGCCTGCCTTCCAGGGCAGAAACGATGTGCATCACGTGCGAGTAGCGCTCCACGTACATCAGGTCTTTCACCTTCACCGAGCCGTACTCGCTCACCCGACCCAGGTCGTTCCGACCCAAGTCCACCAGCATGACGTGCTCGGCGCGCTCTTTTTCGTCGGCAAGCATTTCCTTTTCCAGCCTGGCGTCTTCAGCGTCGTCGCGGCCCCGGGGATGCGTTCCCGCGATCGGCCGGTATTCCAGCTTGCTGCCGGTCACGCGCACCAGCATCTCCGGCGAAGAACCCAGTACATGCATACCGCCCATGCGCAGAAAATACATGTAGGGCGAAGGGTTCACCGTGCGCAGGGCACGGTAGATATCGAAGGGCTGCGCTCCCGGCACGAAGTCCAGGCGTTGGGAGAGCACCACCTGGAAGATGTCTCCCGCGGCGATGTATTCCTTGGCCCGCTCCACGCTTTGCATGTAACTCTGCCGGGTAACGCCGGAGTGGACCTTCAACTTGCCCTTTGCCCGCAAAGACCCGTTCCGCAACTGCGCCGGCCGCACTCCGCGGGCGAGTTTTTTCTCCAGAGCCTCGATATCGGCTACCGCGCGAGCGAAGGCGCGTTTCGGGCTCTCGGCGGAAACATCGGCCGAGGCCACGATGTGAATCTGGTGCCGCAGGTGGTCGAAGGCCAGCAGGCGGTCGAAGAACATCAGCACGCAGTCGGGAATTTCGACGTCCCGCTTGGCCCTCTCACCGATATTTTCCAGCTGCCGAACGATGTCGTAGGAGCAATAGCCCACGGCTCCGGCAGTGAACGGGGGCAAACCCGCGACGTGCGCCGGGCGGTGCCGGCGCAGCTGCTGCTTGATGATTTCAAACACATCGCCGGTGAGGCGTTCGATCTTCCTCCCGCGCTGCAGTGTGATTTCCCTGCCCTGGGAGCGAATCTGCATGTAGGGTCGCGCCCCGAGGAAGGTGTAGCGGCCGATCTGCTCGCCGCGCTCCACCGATTCCAGAAGAAAGGCGTCCCGCTCCCCGGCCGCAATCGCCAGGAAGGCCGAAACCGGGGTCAGCAGGTCAGCCATAACAGATTTCACCACCGGCACGAGCGTGGACTCCCGTGCCAGGCGGGAGAATTCCTTGTAGTCAGGAAAGGCCATGTCGAATCCCGGCCGACGCGGAAGCGGGCGGGGCTTCATTATAAGGGCAACCGCCCGTGTAGGGGCGGGGCTTGCCCCGCCCAGCGAGCGAAGCGAGCTAGGCGCTGGGTGGCCCGCGCCCGGAAACCTGGCCATCTCGCATCACTCGCAGGACGGGCAAGTCCATACCCACACTGTGGGGTTACGTATTGTCACATCACATCCTCCGGTACTGGAGTAACCATCGGAATGATTGACGCGGGCGGCCAGCCATCGGAAGATGGTTCAAAGCGGCTTTCACGAAACGGGGACAGTATGCTCGTAAAGTTCTGGGGCGTCCGCGGCTCGGTCCCTGCTCCCCAGCCCGAAAACATGCGCTATGGGGGCAATACCTCCTGCGTTGAAGTGCGGGTCGGCGACAAGATTTACATTTTCGACTGCGGCACCGGCTTTCGGCTGGCCGGTCAGGAACTGATCCGCGAGTTCGCCCAGCGCCCCATGTTCGCCCACGTCTTCGTCTCCCACTTCCATTGGGACCACATTCAGGGCTTCCCCTTTTTCTCGCCGCTCTACAATCCCCAGAATTGTTTCCTGTTTCATTGTTCCAGCCGCATGCGCAACCTCAAGCAGGTGATGGAGGAGCAGATGGCCTCTCCCTACTTTCCTGTGCGTCTGAGCGAAATGAAAGGCCAGCAGAAGTTCTACGACATCGAGGAAGGCACGCTTCCCCTGGATGGCATCAGGGTGCAGACCATGTGGCTGAACCATCCCCAGGGATGCATGGGATTCCGCCTGGAAACCAAGGAAGGCACCTTCGTTTACGCCACCGACAATGAGCCCGGCGACGCGGTCTTCGATAAGAATGTGCGCAAGCTCGCTGCCGGCGCCGATGTGCTGATCTATGACGCCCAATACCTGCCCGACGAATACACCGCCGGCCGCCGCGGCTGGGGCCACAGCCATTGGCGGGAGGCGGTGGATATCGTGATGGAATCGGGTGCCAAAGAGCTGGTGCTCTTCCACCATGATCCCGCCCATGATGACGCCTGCATCGACAAAATCGTCAAAGAAGCCCGTGATTACTACCCCAAGGTGCGCGCCGCTGCCGAAGGCATGGAAATCTCCATCTGAGGGGGCTCAAACCTTGGCAGTCTGCTGCTTGGCCATAGAATGAAGCCGGGCTGCCCCGACGGGATTTCTGCTGGCAAAACCAAAAATGGCCGCAAACCGCTTCGCCCTGCCAAACGTACTTAATATCGAGGAAGTATATTCGAGCAAGTCCGCCGGCTTGGCTGGCAAATCCAGTTATCATGAGTGCAAAGGGGTCTTCTTAATGGCCGACAGCAAGGAGCGGGATGCTCTGGTGGAGGAGGTAGAAGCGCAGGCCTCGCTGTATGCCCTGGGGGCCCTGCCGGCGGAAGACACCGCGCGCTTCCGGCAGCGGTTGCAATCTGGTTGTCCGTTTTGCATTCACCAGGTCAGCGAATCCGACCAGGCCGTGAAAGCACTGGCGATCAGCGCGCCCGAAGCCGCTGCCCCGCCCCAGGCGCGGGAGCGCCTGCTGGAGAGTCTGGGAGTGGCCCAGCCACCGCCCGGGATCCTGCCGATGGGTCCGGGCAAGCTGGTGCGCGCCGGCGGCACCGCCTGGCAGAGTTCTCCGGTTCCCGGCGTAGAAGTGCGCAACCTGCACGAAGACCAAACCATGCTCGTGCGCATGGCCCCCAAAACCGTGTTTCCCTCCCATAACCACCATGCCGGCGAGCATTGCCTGGTGCTCGAAGGCAGCGTAAGCAGTGACGGCCTGACCGCCTACGCCGGCGACTTCACCTATATGCCGGCCGGCAGCGAACATCACCCGCTGTATACCGAAACCGGCTGCCTGCTGCTGATTGCTTACTCGTAGAAGAACGCGATTGGTCCTCGCCGCCGGAGGCTAACGGCAGAATTATTTATCTACAACCTGGTTCGTGAAGATGAACTTTCCGCCGCTATGGGCGAGCATGTAGCGCGTCGCTCCGTGCAGTTCCTTGGGATCGGGCTGGTCGCTCCACAGAAACACTCGCGTAGGGCTGGCCCACAACGCATCAAAAGTGGACTGGGTCTCCCAGATGCGTGGCGCATCGGAAAACTTCGAGCCGTACCACAGATTGGCATTCGGCTCGTGCAGCATCTGCAGGCGCACGCCGGTGTAGAAGTTCAGGGTGGAAGCCGAAGAATATTCGCCATCCACCACGATCTTGTCGCCGGGCTGATAATGCCGCTCGATCGCCAGGGCCAGGGCCTTCGATGACAAAATCGGCGAGAAGGTCACGTAGGCGGAGTGCACGCAGGTAAGCAGGACCACCATCATGGCGGCCAGCGCCCAGTTTCCGCGGGTGGGATTGCCCTTCCGGCGCAGCCACCAGTTGAGGCCGGTGCCCAGGAGAAATGCGACGGAGAATCCCAACAGCGGGCCGCGGAACGCCCCCATGGCCTGAGGCGTGAGGTCCATGAAGTGGCCGAAGGAGAGCTTGTAATCCTCGGGATTCTTGGTGAGCAGCTCGGAAAGATCCGTTCCCGGCGCCGGTACTTTCGAGGCGAAGAGGAAAATCATACCAACAACAAACGCGGCCGCCCCCACCACCAGCAGCACCAGGGAAGAAATTCGTCCCGCCCGCCGCTCGTTGCTGCCCAGCGGAGACTCGGCTTCGCGCGCCAGCCATCCGCCAACCAGCAGCGCCAGACCGGGCAGCGCGGGGATGGTGTAATACTCCTGCCGGGTGGAGAAGCTGAAGAAAACCAGAATTACCAGCGCCCACAGCAGAAACAGCAGGTCCCCTTGCTGCCGCCGGGTCAGCGCCGCGCCCCAGTTGCGCAGGCGCAGCGGCACCTGCTTCAACGCCTGCGGGAGAAATACTCCCCAGGGCATCAGCCACACCAGCAGCAAGGCCCAGAAGATCAGCAGGGGAACGCGGTCATAGTCGTGGGGCACCCGCTTGCCGATGTAGCGTAGAAAGTGTTCGTTGACGAAGTAGAACCAGAGAAATCCCCGGACGTTCCCTTCCCCCGGATTGCGCAGCGCCGCAAGAATGTGCCAGGGCGCGGCAATTACCAGGAACACCGCTGAGCTGGAGACCAGCCGCAGGCGCAGCAGGTGGCGCAGATTTCCCGCCAGCAGCAGAAAGGCAACAATGATGGCCGCGGGGAAGACGATCCCGATCAATCCCTTGGTGAGCACGTTCAACGCGCAGGTAGCGGCCAATCCCCAGCAGGTGAAGCGCCGCGGCGGGTCTTCGTCGAGCGACTTAAGAAAGAATAAGAACCCCAGCCCAAGCCACAGGCCGATCAACGTGTCGGGAATCAGAAAACGGGTGAACAGATAGGGGCCGATGGTGGTCGCCATCACCACCGCCGAAAAGAATCCGCCACGCTCGCCGTAAGCGCGGCTGCCGAGCGCGTAAGTCGCCAATATCAGCGCCAGAATGCCCAGCATCAGCGGCAGGCGGGTGCTCCAGTCGTGCACGCCGAAAAGCTCGTAACTCGAGGCCACGCCCCAGTACATGAGCGGGGCTTTTTCGAGATAGCGGATGCCGTTGACGTAAAGCGTCACCCAATCGTGGCGGGTGAGCATCTCGCGGGCAGCCTCAGCGTGCAGGCTGTCGGCGTCGTCAAGCAGGCCCGGAGTGAACATCCCGGCGACGTAAATCGCCGCCCACAGCAGTACCAGCCAGTACACGGCACGGGCGCAAAAGCGCGGCGCGGAGGGCGCCTCGATCGCGATTTGGGGAGTTGTATCTGACAAAAAGGAATTGTCCACGCGTTTGCGGCGACGCGATTCAGGCCGATTGATTGAAAGAGGATTATACGGGAGGCGTCGAGAACTACCGCGACTTTCGACTGCTCATTTGGTGCCTGATCACGAACTACCGCCCATTCTCGTGCGCAGCGAGCCTGCAGCCGGAATAACTATAAGCTGTTTTTGCCGCTGTCTTGATC
The DNA here is from genome assembly GCA_035500455.1 of Terriglobales bacterium. GTDB lineage: Bacteria > Acidobacteriota > Terriglobia > Terriglobales > Acidobacteriaceae > DATJXG01. The sequence goes on from DATJXG010000241.1 coordinate 15,039, forward strand.
GCAGAATCTCCGCTTCGCGCGGAATGACCATTCGTGAGTTACACATCATCGTGAAGACGTCGCCGCCGAGGCCATGGGCACACCGCTTTCGAGCACCTCGCGGACTTTTCGCGCCAGTTGTTTCAGGCCGAAGGGTTTCTGCAGGAAATTGTGGGCCACATCGATCGGCCCCTGCCGGGCAACCGTATTCTCGGCGTAGCCGGAGACGAACAGCACCTTCATGCCCGGTCGCACCGATGCCAGCTGTTCCGCCAGCTTGGCGCCGCCCATGCGCGGCATCACTACGTCGGTGATCATCAAGTGGATGTCTCCCGGATGTTGCTGGGCGACCACGATCGCTTCTTCGCCGTTCTGCGCCTCCAGCACGGCATAGCCGTTTTGCGTGAGGAACTCGTGCGCGGTGCGGCGCACGGCTTCTTCATCTTCCACCAGCAACAGGGTTTCGTTTCCCTGCGGGCACTTTTCCGCGAGCGGAGTGAGTGCGCGTTTCTTTCCCCCGGCCCGCTGCGCGCGCGGCAGATAGATCTTGAAGGTCGTGCCCAGGCCGGGCTCGCTGTAAACCCAAACGAATCCGCCGCTCTGCTTGATAATGCCGTAAACCGTGGCCAGTCCCAGCCCGGTTCCCTTGCCTTCGTCTTTGGTGGTGTAAAAGGGTTCAAAGATATGCGCCATGTGCTCAGGGGCGATGCCCTCGCCGGAGTCGGTCACCGCCAGCAACACGTAGTCCCCTGCCGGCACCATGGAGTGTCGGCGTGAATAGCTCTGGTCCAGCCGCACGTTCATGGTCTCCATGATCAGGCGGCCGCCGTTGGGCATCGCGTCGCGCGCGTTGGCCGCCAGGTTCATCACCACCTGTTCGATCTGCACGGGATCAGCCTTGATCCGCCCCAGTTCCTTGCCCGGCGCGACGTGCAGCTGGATGTCCTCGCCGATGAGCCGCGGCAACATGCGGCTGATTTCTTCCAGCACCTGGTTCAGGTCCAGCACCTGCAAGGCCTGCATCTGCTTGCGGCCGAAGGCCAGCAACTGCCGGGTGAGTTCGGCGGCGCGGCGGGCCGCGGCAAGCACTTCGTCGATTCTGGGGCGCCGCGGGTCTTCTTCCGAGAGCGCTTCGAGCGTTAACTCCGCGTTCGCGCTGATCACCATCAGCAAGTTGTTGAAGTCGTGGGCCACCCCACCGGCCAGGCGGCCGATGGCGTCCATTTTCTGGGCTTGTTGCAGCTGCATCTCCAGGGTGCGCCTTCCGCTGATATCGCGGTCGTTCGAAATGAAGTGAGTGATGCGGCCTTCGGCATCGCGCAAAGGGGTAATGGTCTTCTCCACGTAGAAGATTTCACCGCTCTTCTTGCGGTTCACCATGACCCCGCGAAAGACCGAGCCGGCCAGGATCTCGCCCCACATCTGGCGGTAGAAATTCGTCGAGTGCTGTCCCGACTTCAGAATTCTCGGAGTCCGGCCCACGGCGTCCTCCTTGCCGTATCCGGTGAGAGCCTGAAACGCAGGATTTACATATTCGATCACTCCGGAGCGGTCGGTAATGATCACCAGGTCGGCCGATTGCTCCACCGCCCGCCACAGCTTGCGGACCATGTCCTCCGCTTTCTCCCGCTGCCGGTCCTTGCAGTACATCTCGACCGCGTGGCGCAGGGTGCGAGTCAGGGACGCCTCGTCCAGGCTGGAAACCTCCACACAATCGTAGGCGCCTGTCTTGAACGCATCCGCCAGAGTGTTCGCGTCCACGCGGTCGGTCAGCAGGATCACCGGCAGGCCCGGCCCGTCCTGGCGAAGTTCTTCCAGCAGGCGCGAAGCGATGTCTCTGCCGGGCCTGGAGTCGCAAAGCAGCAGGTCGTAAGTCTTGTCCGCCATCAGGATGAGAGCTTCTTCCGTGGAAGTCGCGCGGTCCATGCCGGTCTGCGTTTCCGGCGTGCGCGCCAGCAACTCCTGCAGGCGCAGAAAGTCCTCTTCGCTGCTGCTCACCAGCAGAAGCTGCATTTGCGGCGCAGCAGTCACCGGGGCTGGGTTAGCGAGGGCTGGGCTAGGGTCCATTTTTGTGCCTGGCTACCGGGTTACATCGGTCATTCCAGGCGCAATCCATGGTCACATGCGGAATACGCTATTAGACGACACGAGTCTCTGTGTCAAATGGGGAGACGTGTGCTTATGGGAAAAGCCGGACAAATTGGTAACCCGATCGCGGGGCGCATGCGAGACTCTTCCCATCGCCCCCGTTCTCAGGCAAAATAAGGAATATCAGGTGTGAGGTGTGCCATGTCTCTTCGCTCATTTGCTATTCTGCTGAGCGTTCTCGTTGCCCTTCCAGCCGTGCTGCTCGCGGAGCAAATCCGCGGCGACTATGTGGAAACCCGCAGCGCCGACGTCTATACCGGCCAATGCTTCGCCAACGGCGAAGTGAACCTGGTGGGGAATGAAGCCATTCTCGCCTGGCACGTGCAGAGCGGGGAATGGAACGGAGTTGCGCTGGATGGTCTTACAGTGGCGGCCGCGGTACGCGCCCAGGCCACATTGGGCGATCCCTACGCCGATCCCTATCCGGCTCACGCCGTGATGATCGTCGATGAGCAGGCCAACGCCGCACAGCGCACAGCCCTGGTCGCTTTCGCAAAGACTATGGGAGGCGAGCTTCTGGATAACGTGGAGCGCGTAGTGCCCGCGCCCATGGAACTGGTGGTCAACCACGAAAAGCACGGCGTCGCCTGGCTGCGCGCCGGACGTCTGGCCACGGTGCAGACTCGTTCCATCGATGGTGAGGACCATATCTGCGGCAACGAGGTGACGTTCTATCCGCCGTTGGCCAAGACTTCGCATGCCATGCCGGCGGTGGCCATGACCGATTCATACCAGGGCCCCGGCCTGGGCGTGGATTGGGAGTCGCACGGCAAACGCAGCGCCTTCGTGGGTTCGTTTGCCCGCTAGGTGAAGCTGAGAACCGAGAACTGCAAACTAAGAACCGGGAACTGAGAACTGGAACTCCGTCCCTTGTTACTCTGGAAGCGCCTGTCCCCAGGAGAACGTGTGCTCAAATTCTCGAGAAGCTGTGTTTGCCTGCTGTGCTTGTGCGTGTGTTCTCTGGCCGCCCTGGGCCAGAGCGGAAAAATCGAGCCGCTCGGAGAGCTGTCCGATGCCGCTGTTCCCGACGCGGTGAAGAAGGTGCTGGACAAGAAAGGCGCGCGCGTCATTCTCGATGACGGCAGCAACCTCTGCGATATCTGGCTGCGCGCGCAACTCGCTCCGCAGGCGAAGAACACTGCCCAGGATGCCCTATACCCGCAGGTAAGCGAATCGGCCATGTTCGGCGTGATTTCGTTTCCCAAGGCGTCCACCGATTTCCGCGGGCAGCCGATTAAGCCCGGGTTCTACACCCTGCGCTACGAACTCTCGCCCGATGACGGCAACCATCTGGGCGTCTCGCAGTACCGCGATTTTCTCCTGCTGGTTCCCGCGGGCAGCGATCCCGACCCCGACAAAGTTTTGTCTTTCGATGAACTGGTAGGGGCGAGC
>DATJXG010000242.1:0-5159 GCA_035500455.1 Terriglobales bacterium
AGCCCAGATGGCGACGTAGGTGGACATGCCCGGATCACGTTCAGACGCCATGGTGTCTTCCTCCGTCTCAGGCGCTCAGTGCGCGTTCATCAAATACATCAGCGGAAACACAAACATCCACACGATGTCGACAAAGTGCCAATACAGGCTGGTGGTCTCGACGTGATTCTGATCGAGCCTGCCGCGATTGTAGCCCCACGCGATCACCGCAAGCGCCACTACTCCTGACGTAACGTGCAGGAGGTGAAGCCCGGTAACGCTGAAGAAGGCGGCTCCGAAATCGATGGAACCGCCCGTGGGGTTATGGAAGAGACCCCAGCCGTCGGCAAACATATGGAACCATTCGCGAAGGTGCAGCCCGGCGAAAATAATGCCCAGGAGCATCGTGAACCCGATCCACTGAATGGATTTGTGTTTGTCGCCGGCCTTTGCGGCGCGAACGGCGACGAGCATCGTGAGGCTGCTCGAAAGCAGCACGAAGGTCATCACCAGGCCATTGGCGATACTGGGCCAGAAGTTGAACGGGCGGGTCCAGTCCGGGCTGCCAATACGCAAGTAGCCATAGGCGACCAGGGCGACGGCAAAGGTGACGGCATCCGAAGCGATGAAGAGCCACATCGCCAGTTTCTTCGACTGCATGCCATAGGGCGACTCTTCCAGCGCGGCGCCGTGCCCCGCGCCGTGCGCCGCCATGGTCAACTCAGAATCGCTCACAACGCCTCCCGCAACTGAATTACATCCGAATCGCGATTACCATCAGCAGATAGACCCACAGCAAGTCAACGAAGTGCCAGTAGACGGCCGCGGTGCTGAAGCTCGTTTGCGCGTTGCGCGCGTTCCGCCGCAGCCGGTATCCAACGTAGATCAGGCCCAGCAGGCCGCCCAGCAGATGCAGGCCGTGCATGGCCGTGAGCAAGTAGAAGAAAGAACTGCTCGGGCTGGTGGCGAGATAGAGCCCCTCCGCCGCCAGAGTGCGCCAGGCAATCAACTGACCCGCCACGAAGAACAATCCCAGCGTGAGCGTCATATTGAGCCAGTAGAGCCCTTGGGCGCGCAGAGTGGCCGCTTGTCGCGGTGCACTCCCGGTGGCGGCCTGGGAGCCATGGAGAGCAACGCGGAGCGCATCTGCGGCACTCGCAAAGCGTTTGCGCGCCAGTTCCAGGGTGTAACTGCTCGCCACGAGGATCATCGTATCGAGGTAAAGGATCTGCGGAAGCGTGAAGCGCTGCCAGTCCGTCCCCGAAGCCTGGCGCACCACCAGAGCGCTGGTGAGCGCCGCAAACGACATGGCGATGGCCGAGACAGCGACCCAGACGCCGGTCTGTGAAGGAACGCCCTTGGCCGCCGCGAGCGCGGGAAGCGCCGGCCGCGAACTGAGGGCGGGTTCTGCGCGGGTGTAGGTTGTGACGGACATTGCTTCGCTTATGGCACCTCAGCTCTTGGCCGCGAGTTCGGGATCGGTTTGCATCACATAATCCCTGGCGGCGCCTTCCACACTGTATTCGTACGGGCCCTGATGAACCACGAGATGGCGCCCGCCAAAATTGTCGAAAGGCGGTGGAGAGGTAGTGGACCACTCGAGCGACGTGGCGTCCCAGGGATTTTCAGGAGCCGGCGGTCCCCACCAACGGGTGTGAATCAGGTTGTAAAGGAAAATGAGTTGGGCAGCGCCGGTGAGAAGCGCGGCGAAGGTGATGAACTGATGCACGGGAATCAGGCGGATCAGATAGTCGTCGGTGAACGAGGCGTAACGACGGACGTTGCCCGCCAGCCCAAGGTAGTGCATGGGCATGAAGATGCAATAGACGCCGACGAAGGTGAGCCAGAAATGGAGCTTGCCGAGAGTTTCGTTCATCATCCGGCCGATCATCTTGGGCATCCAGAAGTAGGTGCCGGCGAAGATTCCGAAGATGGCAGCCACGGCCATGACGAAGTGGAAGTGCGCGACGACGAAATAGGTGGCGTGGAGGTAGGTGTCGATCGCCGGCTGCGCCAGGAAGAAGCCGCTGATTCCGCCGCTGATGAACACGGAGATAAAGCCGAGGCAGAAAAGCGACGCGCTCGTGAAGCGCAGATTGGCGCCGTAAATCGATCCGAGCCACATGAGGGTCGCCACCGTCGCGGGAATGGTAATAATCAGGGTGGGCACGGAGAACAGAATCGCCGAGAACGGGTTCATGCCGCTCACGAACATGTGGTGGCCCCAGACCATGTAGCTCAGGAAGCCAATCGCGATCATGCAGCCAATCATCACGCGCATTCCACCGAGCAGCGGTTTGCGAGTGAAGGCCGGCAGAATGTGCGAAACGATTCCGAAGCCCGGAACAATCGCGATATAGACTTCCGGGTGCCCGAAAAACCAGAAGAGGTGCTGCCACAAGAGCGGCGAGCCTCCGGAATGCGGCAGGAGCGTGTCGCTGACGACCATACCGGCGGGATTGAAGAAGCTGGTTCCCGCGGTGCGGTCGAGGATGAGAAGAATACAAGCTGGCAGCAGGTCGGCAAATGCCAGCAGGCCGATGCAGGCGGTGATGAACCAGGCCCAGGTGGAAAGCGGCATGCGCGCGAGCGTCATACCCTTGGTGCGCAGGTCGAGGGTGGTGGCGATGAAGTTCAGCGAGCCGAGGAGCTGGCCGATGCAGAAGAGCGCAATGGAGACAGCCCAGAGGTTCTGTCCCATCGCCTCGCCCGGGCCGGAGATACCGCCGACGGAACTAAGCGTCGCGTAGGAGGTCCAGCCGGAGATCGGGGGACCATCGTGGACGAAGAAAGCCGCCATCAGCACGAGGAAAGCAGCGAAGGTGGTCCAGAACGACATCATGTTGAAGCGCGGAAACGCCATGTCCTCCGCGCCGACCTGAATAGGCAGGAAATAATTGCCAAAACCGGCGAAGGGAGCGTTGGTGAGCACGAAGAAGACCATGATCGTGCCGTGCATGGTCATCAGGGAGAGGTAATACTCGGGTGTAATCACCCCGCCCGGGGCGCCGTTGGGCGAGATGTGCTGCAAACCCGGAATCGCCAGGCTCGCCCATCCCAAATGAAGACGCATCAGCCAGGAAAGGATCATGCCGAGGAACACGGCCACCAGAGCCAGGCCGTAATACTGCAGCCCGATTACTTTGTGGTCGAGGCTGAAGACGTACTTGTTGATGAACCCCTGCGGAGGGGAATGATGGTGAGCTGCCGGTGCCGCGGACATATCGTGCATCTTTGAGCCTCACTAGAAGGCGTGTACAGCCGGCAGGAAGCGAGCCGGCGCCTACGCCATCTGTTAATCTCCGGACTGCTGTTTCAGCCAATCGTCGAATTCGGGTTGGGTCATCACCTGCAGATAGGCCTTCATGCTGTAGTGCCCCAGGCCACAGAGCTGGGTGCAAACAATCTCCCACCGACCGGTCTTCGTTGCCGTGAAGTGCAGCGGAATGTCTATGCCCGGGACGATGTCCTGCTGAATGCGCAACTCAGGTACGTAGAAATTGTGAATCATGTCCTTGGAGTGCAGGGTCAGCAGGATCGGCGTATTCACGGGGATGTTCAAAGAGCCCACCACGATATCGTCACGCGCGGCCACGTCGTTTTCGGGATCGAGCCCGAAGTAGTTGCCGGAGCCGTCGTTGATTTTGTCAGGATGGATGCCGCCGAAAACGCCGTCTGGGCCGGCGTAGCGGAAGAAGAAAGCGAACTGCTCGGCCTGCACGTCTACGTGCAGCGCATGCGGATCGGGCTTGGCGATGTACATCGAGGCCCACACGCCCGAACCCACAAAGGTGAGGCTTAGAATCTCAATCCCCACAATGACGATGCCGAATGCGACCACAGGCTTGTGGCCGCCTGGCCAGCCTTTGATCTTTCCCTTGCGGCCACCAAAAGCCCAGATGAACCCCGCCAGAATAAGTTGCGAGGAAACAAACAGAACGCCGGTGCCCAACATGGTTTCATCCATCTGATGGTCGACGCCCACACCCGTGGTTGAAATCACCGGGGGCGGCCACCAGGTGTGAGCGATGATCGGATAGACCGACGCCAGCGTGATGACGACCAGGAGAATTGCAAAAAATTTGCCCATCGCGGCACGCCTCCCCGATTACACCCAGACCTTGCGTGAAACACTTTAGTGCACGGCAAACGGCCTAGCGCCTCGAGCGGCCAGCAGCGCCCCGTTTTAGTAGGGCAGCGCCTTAAACGTGAAGTTCGCTTTCGTCTCGCCGCCGGACACAGTGACTTCCTGCGTCTGTGTGCCCATGTGCTCCTGCCAGGCGGTGAGGGTGTACTTTCCCGGGGGTACGCCCTTGATGGTGTAGGTGCCATCTTCCCCAGTCACGCCGTAGTGGGAAGTCTTGAGAACCACAAAGTACCCGTGCATCCAAGGGTGAATATTGCATTTCACGGGGATAAATTCGGGTTTATCCCACTTGATATCGATCGGGGCGGCACCGGGAGGTTGCGACTTGTTCCATTCCGCGTTTACCTTCGGGAGAGGATGGATGTTATGGGCTACCGGGTCGTTGGTATAGATCTGCAGCGGCTGATCCACCTCCATCGTAAGCACATGGGGAATATACTCACAGCCTTTTTGGTCAAAACGAACAGGTGTTGTCGCGGGAGCGGAGCCTTGGTCACCAGCCGAGATAAACACGACCACATCCTTAAGAGTATCTCCGGGACCGGATTCCACATCCTGGGTTTTGATCGGTGGATTGTGCAATTTCTGGCAGTACGGCTCCTTGGACATGTCGATCGGCTTCATTTTGGGAGGCGTACCTGTATAGGTTACTTTTCCGGTGATGGTGCCCGAACCGGCCGGACGGGCCGCGGTAACCAGCATCGCTGATCCCGCAAGGCCGAACGCAGCCAACAAAGTGAAAAACCTTGCCCGCATGATGTCATCCCCCTGTGCATCGTTAGAATATGAACTTGAAGTTTCTCGCCATCCTATCAATTGCTGCCGTAGAAGCTACTGCCCCGCTGACTCGACGCCCAGGGGCTTAATCTGACCCTGGTGCGTCTTCACATACTCGAGCCAGACGTTTCGAGATTCTGATTTCACGTTCGGCTGCAAGGTCCTGAGGAAGTGCACCAGGTCCCAGGCGTCTTGCGGCTTGAGCGAATCCGCGAACGAAGGCATCGGCGTGCCATCGAGGCCGGTCATAAAGATC
>DATJXG010000243.1:0-33795 GCA_035500455.1 Terriglobales bacterium
CATGCTAGAATGCGAATGTGAGCTTACATTCTTCTATTGCCCCCCGACGGATACCTCAGCAAAAGCGTGGTCAGCGTCGCGTGGATGGTTTTCTGCGGGCGGCGGCATCGGTGATTACCGAAGTTGGATACGAGAAGGCGACCATGAGCGCAATTGCCAAACGCTCGGGTTCATCCGTGGGCTCGCTCTACCAGTTTTTTCCGCACAAGCGGGCCGTCGCAGAGGCGTTGCGCAATCAGTACGTCAGGAACGTTGAACAATCCTGGATCACTCTTGGCCGGCAGGCAGGGGATATGAACGCTGAGGATCTCACCAGCCGGCTTGTCGAACTACAAGTTGAGATAATAAAAAATCATCCCGTCCTGCTGGCGCTCCTGGACGTTCCTCCGATTTCGCATGCACGGCGTGAGCTGATTCGCACGCGAATTGCCGAGGTGCTCATTGCCCGCCAGCCCCGCATGTCCAGGGCCGCGGCGCTGCGCATTGCCTCCGTCGTCCAGCAGATCAGCCGAGCATTGCTCAGCCTGTACGCGCAGGCCGGCGTCAGCGAGGGGATCGCGATCATCGAAGAATTCAAATCGGTTTTGACCGGGTACCTAGTGCCCAACCTGAAGACTTGAGGATTTGGGATCCTCGCCAACCACGGCAGAACGTTCAGGTGGCGCTCGGCGTCAGCGCGGAAGGGAGAACGGCTTGGGCAGCACGCACCTCAGCTCTTGGAGAGTCGGCATCTGGTTCGCTATCTTCGGGATCCTTTCATGTGTCGGCTGCGGGAAGAGGGCTGCGTCCACAACAGCGGCTCGCCCACCGGTCGTCGAGGTTGGCAGCGTAGTCCAAAAGAGTGTTCCTATTTCCAGCGAATGGGTCGGCACGCTGGACGGGTACGTGAATGCGCAAATACAACCGCAGGTCACTGGTTACCTCACTAAGCAAGACTATCGCGAAGGCTCCCTCGTTCATAAGGATGACGTACTCTTTGAGATTGATCCGCGCCCGTTTCAGGCCGCGCTTGACCAAGCCAAGGCACAGCTCGCGCAGGCAGAGGCACAGCTCGGAGCCGCGGCACTCAATGTGAAGCGCGACATCCCCGAAGCGCAGGCGCAGGCGATCCCGCAGAGCCAACTGGACAACGACACACAAGCGAAGCTCGCGGCAAAAGCCGCGGTCGAGGCCGGCCAGGCGGCGGTCGAGCAAGCCCAACTAAACCTGGGCTATACCAAGGTTCGCTCGCTCATTGACGGAATCGCAGGGATTGCTCAAGTCCAGGTGGGAAACCTTGTTACTCCTTCGACCGTGCTCACGGCGGTTTCGCAGGTAGATCCGATTAAGGCTTATTTCCCGATCGGCAGCGCGGAATATCTGCGGATTGCGAGCCGCGTAGGCCTGGGCACCGTGAATCTGCTCTCCCGAGCAGATCCAATTCCGCTTCAGCTCCTTCTGCCAAACGGCGAGACGTACCACCACAACGGGAAAATTCTCTTCGCCAACCGGCAGGTCGACTCGCAAACCGGAACCATCCAGATTGTGGGCGCTTTCCCCAATCCCGGCAACATTCTCCGGCCGGGCCAGACCTGCCGTATCCAGGCAGTCACAGAAATCGAAAAAGATGCGCTTCTAGTTCCGCAACGCGCGGTGACAGAGCTGCAAGGCGGCTACCAAGTTGCGGTGCTGGGCCCAGGAAACAGGGTTGCCATTCGTGATGTTCAGGTAGGCGAGCAAGTGGGAAGCCTGTGGATCATTCGTCAAGGGTTGAAGCCGGGCCAGCGCGTGATTGCCGAGGGAACTCAAGTGGTGCGGGACGGCATGGTCGTCACTCCAGAACCGTACACCGCACCCGCGGAAGAAAAGTGATCTATGTCGAAGTTCTTCATCAACCGCCCGATTGTCGCCATGGTGATCGCCATTCTGACGGTGATCGTTGGCGGGATCACTATACTAACCCTCCCCGTCGCCCAATTCCCCGACATTGTTCCCCCTGAAACCAGAATTCAGGCGACTTTTGTCGGCGCCGACGCGAACACCTTGGCGCAGTCCGTCGCTACTCCGATCGAAGAGCAGATGAGCGGCGTGGACAACATGAACTACATGTATTCGGTGAACGCCGCCGCCAACGGCCAAACCAGGATGGTCATAGATTTCGCCGTCGGCACAAACCCGAATACAGACCTCATCCTCACCCAGATGCGCGAGACGCAGGCCGCGGCTCAATTGCCGTCGCAGGTCGCGCAATACGGGGTTACGGTGCTGAAATCCACCTCGGCGCCTTTGATGCTCGTGGCCGTGTACTCCCCCAATGGGACCTACAACGCTCAATTTCTCGCTAATTATGCTTATATCAATCTCGACGATCCCATCACGCGCGTTCCGGGCGTCGCCGAAGTTCATGTTTTTGGCGCCGGCCAATACGCCATGAGAATTTGGCTCGATCCGGACAAGCTGGCCAAGCTAGGGATCACGGTTTCGGACGTGATCAATGCGGTCGAGTCGCAAAACACGGTAAACCCGGCCGGGCAGATCGGCGGTGAACCCGTTCCCCCCGGCCAGGAGTTCACCTATACCGTCCAGGCCCAGGGACGCCTGGAGACCCCCGAGCAATTCGGGAATATCGTGGTCCGCGAGAATCCTAGTGGCGGAATCGTGCGCGTTCAGGATGTTGGCCAGGTAGAACTGGGGGTGCAGTACTACACCCTGATGGGTCGCCTGAACGGAAAGCCAAGTGCGGTGCTTGCCATCTATCAGTTGCCGGGCTCGAACGCGGTTGATACAGCCGCGCGAGTCAAGGATTTGTTGAGCCAACTCAGGGGCCGTTTCCCGCAGGACATCGCCTACGCCGTTTCCCTCGATTCGACCCGGGCGGTGACCGAGGGGCTCAGGGAAATCTTGATCACCCTCTTTATTGCCCTCGCTTTAGTCATCCTGGTGGTTTACATCTTTCTGCAGGGCTGGCGTGCCACGCTGATCCCCATGCTCGCGGTGCCTGTTGCCCTCATCGGCACGTTCGCGGTTTTCCCTTTATTCGGCTTCTCCATTAACACACTTTCGATGTTTGGGATGGTGCTGGCCATCGGCCTGGTGGTTGACGACGCGATTGTGGTCGTTGAGGTAATCGAGCGCCATATTGAAGAGGGGCTCGCTCCCAAGGCTGCCGCCTTGAAGGGCATGGAAGAAATTTCGGGTCCAGTGATTGGCATCGCGCTGGTCCTTTCCTCGGTCTTTGTGCCCACGTCTTTCGTTCCCGGCATCACGGGCCGGCTCTACCAGCAGTTCGCGGTGACCATCGCGGTTTCCGTCATCATCTCGGCGTTCAACGCGCTCAGCCTCACCCCGGCGCTCTCGGCCTTGCTTCTTCGCCCCAGGAAAGCGGGCAAAGGGCTGCTGCGAAGGTTCTTTGACTGGTTCAATGGCGTTTTCCGGCGCGGTACGAACGCATATGTTCGAGCCTGTGGGGGCTTGATTCACAAGGGTGTGGTGGCTATGGCGATCCTTGCCTTGTTCGGCGTTGCGGCTGTCTACTTTGGAGAGAAGCTGCCGACGGGTTTCCTGCCGGATGAGGACCAAGGCTATGTCTTCGTCAATCTCCAGCTTCCACATGCGGCTTCACTCCAAAGAACCGACGCTGCCGCGAGAGAAGTCGAAGGCATTCTCGCCAAGACGCCGGGTGTGCAATACACCACCAGTGTGATCGGCTTCAGCTTGCTGAGCTACGTCCAGACGAGTTACAGCGCCTTTTTCTTTGTTGTTCTGGAGCCCTGGAGCAGCCGTACACAAAGAGACGAGCAGTACCAGGTCATCAAATATCACCTGAATCAGGAGCTCGGCAGGCTTCCGCAAGGGACCGCCTTCAGCTTCTCTCCGCCGGCCATTCCGGGCGTCGGCACTTCGGGCGGCTTCACTTTCGTCCTGGAAGACCGCGGCGGGCATGACGTCTCGTGGCTCGCGGCCAACGTCGATAAATTCATTGCCGCCGCGCGCAAGCGCCCGGAAATAGCGGGTATCAGCTCTTCGGCCCTGCCAAACGTGCCACAGAAATTCATCGTGGTGGACCGCGATAAAGCGCTGAAACTCGGCGTGCCCATCGCGGATATTTATCAGACGATTCAGACCTTTCTGGGCGGTACTTTTGTCAACTATTTCAATCGCTTCGGCAGGCAATGGCAGGTTTACGTTGAGGGCGCCGGGGCCTACCGCACATCCGCCCAGGATCTAAGCCAATACTACGTTCGCAACAACCGCGGACAGATGGTTCCCCTATCCGACCTGGCCAGTTTAAAGCCGCGTTCGGGTCCCGAATTCATCATGCACTATAATGAATATCCCTCCACACAGATCAATGGCAGCGCCGCAGCGGGGTATAGCTCCGTCCAAGCCACGGAGGCGCTCGAGCAAGTGTTCAAGCAAACCATGCCGCACGACATGGGTTACGACTACATGGGCATGTCATTTCAAGAAAAGCAGGCGCAGCGGGGCGTGTCGGCAACAACCATCTTTGGATTGTCGTTTCTGTTTGTATTCCTGATTCTGGCGGCCCTCTACGAAAGCTGGTCGTTGCCGTTCAGCGTTCTGCTCTCGACACCAATCGCCGTTTTCGGAGCCCTCGGCGTGCTCCTTTTGCGCCGCGTGGCCGATCTCGCGCTTCTGCCGCCTTATATGGTCCAGCTTGATAACGACGTGTACTCGCAGATCGGCCTCGTGATGCTGATCGGCCTCGCTGCCAAGAACGCGATTCTGATCGTTGCCTTTGCCAAGGACGAATACGAGAAAGGCAGACCCCTGGTCGATGCGGCGCTCGACGGCGCGCGGCTGCGTCTCCGGCCTATTCTGATGACGTCATTCGCGTTCATTTTCGGCGTGGCGCCTCTGTGGTTCGCATCAGGCGCCGGAGCCGTATCCCGCCAGATTATGGGGACCACCGTCATCGGAGGCATGGTGGGTGCAAGCTTGATCGCAATTTTCTTTGTGCCTGCAATTTTCTGCGTGGTTGAAAGGATATCGGGCGGAAAGCGATTACATGCCCTCCCGCCGTCGCCTCAAGGCGAGGCGCCGGTGGAGGGTGCGAGATGAGGAGACTGCGGTTCTGCTGCGCGCTGGTCTGCTTGCCCTTGGCAGGGTGTGCGGTCGGTCCAAACTATCACCGGCCGAAGGTCAGCGTCCCGGGTGTCTATCGCCCTCAACCTCCAAGCGCATCGCCTCAGCCCACCACGGTCTCGCTTGGCAGTGAAAAATGGTGGGAGGTCTTTCAGGACCCGGTATTGCAGCAGTTGATTCGCACTGCGTTGCAACGAAACTATGATGTGCGCGTTGCCGCAGCCCGCATTCTCGAAGCACAAGCCGAGGTTGGCATCACGCGTTCGAACCAGTTTCCGACGGCGGCGGCTGGCGCTCAAGGGTATAGCGAACGCAATCCAAAAATCTCAGGTGCGTTTGGGTCTTACCAGACGAATGTGGCAGAAGTTGATTTGTCCGTCATCTGGAATCTGGATTTCTGGGGCAAGTATCGGAGACAGACGGAATCCGCCCGTGACAATTTGCTTGCCAGCGAGTGGGGCCACGAGGCGGTGATCAGCTCCGTGGTATCCAGCGTAGCCGCCGATTACTTTCAGCTTCGCGAGCTGGATCTGGCATTAGAGATGTCGCGGCGCACCCTGGCTTCACGACAGGATTCACTCCGCCTCACCCGCGTGCTGGCGGTGAACGGCTCCGCTTCCCTGCTTGAGCTGCGCCAAGCCGAAGAACTCGTGTACACGGCAGCGGAGCAAGTCCCTGATTTGGAACGTCAGATTCAACAGGAAGAAAATGCAATCAGCGATTTGCTGGGAGAGAATCCCCAACCGATAGCTCGCGGCCTTAAGCTCACGGAAGAGCCGCTGCCCGCCGCCATTCCTGCCGGCCTTCCCTCAGAACTTCTGGAGCGACGTCCCGATATCCGCGAGGCAGAAGCTAATCTCATGGCCGCGAATGCCAACATTGGTGTTGCCAAGGCTGCCCTTTTCCCTAGTATTTCCCTTACCGGGACGGCAGGGTTCGAAAGCTACTCGCTCAGCAAGCTCTTCACCGGGTCCGCTGGTCTCTGGAACACAGGGGCATCGCTTACTCAGCCTGTATTTGAGGCTGGCGCACTTCGCTCGGGTATGCGACTGGTCCGGGCACAGGAAGAACAACTGTTGCTTACCTACAAGCAAACGATCATTGGCGCCTTCCAACAGGTTTCTGACGGGCTCATCGCATATCAAAAGGATCGTGAATTCCGCGAGCAGCAGGAGCGGCTAACATCTGCCGCAGCAGATGCTGACCGGCTTTCGAAAATTTTGTATCAAAATGGGGGCGCGAGTTACCTGCAGGTGCTCACAAGTGAAACCAACTATTTCGCAGCTGAGCTGAACCTCGCCCAGGCCCAGCTAAACGAGCGCCTCGCGCTCGTTCAACTGTATAACGCACTCGGAGGAGGTTGGCAGCAGTAAGCTACGCGCGCAAGACTCAAGCACCGGCCGAACCCGCCAGGGCACATGCCCAGCACCATCTGTCCTGAAAATAGGTAATGCAGGGTTGCAGGAAGACCTTCAACCTGATTGACATCCTGGCCGTAGGTGCGGACAGAACCGGCGACGTCAGGTCGAGACTTGGAGGCAGACCCAAATCAGCGACGAGAAGGCGATACTCATCTGTCGAGCGTTCGTCGATGGGGATCTGGAAGCGCCGAACAGTCTTCTGTCGGAAGTGCATCGCCTCCGCTCAGCGACGCGTCGGTTCATCCAACAGCGCCGTGATTATCTTCCTTGATGATCAAATGTAGGATTTTCAACGCGCTCCCGGCCATCCTTTTTATCAGCGACAAGACCGCCCGAAGCCATGTGAGCAGTCTGATGGCCTCGCCCTGATCGTAGCCACGCGTTACATGTGCCCTAGCGCAAGATAAAGCGACGCCACAAGAAATGGTGGACAAAGTACGCGAGGCAGCCGGCGTGTTGTCCAAATCAGGCGAAGCCGGCCTGGCGGAGTTTGACAAGAAACCGTCAAAATCAGGGCTATATGATCTGTTCTCCCGTGCTTCTTAGAAAATGAATTTCATTGCCAGCTGAATTTGCCTCGAGGAATTCCTTATCGAGGTGATTTTGCCGAAGTTGGCGTCATTCACGTTCGCATCCGGCGCCCCCCAGCGGGGATGGTTAAAGGCGTTGAACAGGTCTGCCCGGAATTGGGCGTTAAACCGATTGTCGGTACCGAAGTAGTTGTTCTTCGCAAACGACAGATCGGAGTTGGAGAGCCCCGGGGTCCGCACGTTGGGAATGGTCCGGGGAGCGTTGCCGATCGTAAATTGGGGGAGGGGCGAGAATACCGAAGTATCAAACCATTCACCGTGGGTTGGATGGCTGAGTTTCGCGCTCTTACCGTTCCACAGAGGCCGTTCGCCGTTGCCTATACCGGCGAATATGCCGGTGGGGTCGCCAACTCCTGCGAGAACCACGGGGGTTCCGGTGGTCCAGCGGATGATGCCGTCGGTTTCCCATCCGCCCACAAGCCGATTGAGTACCCCGCCAGTGTTAGCGAACTTCTTGCCGCGGCCGAAGGGAAGCTCGTAAACGTAGCCGGCGCTGAACACCCGGGAAAGATCTTGAGGCCCCACCGCCCATTCTGCCCGCGGATCGTACTGGTTGACGCGCGTGCTGCTGACTTGACCAATAAAGCCGACCGGAGCAGCGGAGTCGTCAGTTTCTTTCGCCCCGGTAAAGTTCGCGAGAACGCTCAAGCCGTTTGAAAAATGCTTATTGAATCGGATGCTGAATGCGTTGTATTTGGATTCGGCGGTAGGTTTGCGGAATTCCTGGACGCCGGTGTACTCGGGATACTTCCGCAGCAACTGGTTGGCTTGCACGGTTGGATTGCTGAGGGAGGAGCCGGGTACGTTGATGATTCCATAGAACGGATTTGGAACCTGAGTGAAGAGCGCATCGCCCAGAGCCAGATCCGAGGTGGGCAACTGATCGAAGTTGACTCCCGGGTCTCCATCGATCAGAAATAGTCCATGGTTCCCCAAATAGCTGGCTTCCAGTGTGGTTTTACCTGGCAAGGCGTATTGGATACTGAAATTCCATTGGATGTTGTAAGGGTTGCGGTAGGAACTGAAGAACGAATCGGAGATTCCGCCGCCAACCTGGGTCAATGGACCTCCCGCCGCTCCCTGTGGCAGGTTGTAGCGCTGGCCAGAGGTCGCGTTGGCAGGGTAGGGATCGGCGAAGGTCGAGTTGATGGTCACCTCGTTGTCGAAGGTCGGGGCATAAGAAGTTGTGCTCTGGAAGCCCTGATTTCCTACACCGCCGGAGGTGCCTGCGGCCTGCAGGTCGGAAGGAGCATAAACGATTCCAAACCCGCTGCGGAAGACCAAGCCATGACCTGCGTCGTAGGCAAATCCAACTCGCGGGGCGAAGTCCTTGTATTGTGTGGGCCCTTGCCGTCGGCCGTACTTGCCGGTGCTGCCGGGGAAGAACATCGCGCCCATGAGATTGCCGCAGTTTGGACAATCCACACCGGGCGCCGGGGTCACGCTGCCTCCATTTAACGGCGAAGCCACAGACGGATCCCAGTACGACAATTTATCAAAGCGTTCCGTCTTGGGGATTTCAAAGTCCCAGCGCAGGCCGAGATTTGCCGTCAGCCTCCGGGTGACTTTCCAATCATCCTGCACGAAAGTTGCGAAATAGCCGCTGGAACTGGCTGCCGACGGGGTGTGTTCCGTATAACCGCTCTGCGCAAGCCCCAAGAGGAAGCTGGCAATGGAATTGCCTGTGCCGCTGCCATCCGCCGTGGGCTGGGCATTTTGCTGTGTCCAGGTCTGGTCCACGTTGTAGTATCCGGCAGGACGCCCGTACTGATAGAAATTCGAATAGATCTTGCGGAACTCAGCTCCAAATTTGATGGAGTGGGAGCCGGCAATTTTCACGATGCTTCCAGTGACGTCATGTGCGAACGGGTTTTGGGAGAATGCGTTGTATCCATTGGGCCCCAGGCCGCCGAAGTTGGCGACGTCGAACCGCGGAAACACCTGCCCTTGCGGCCCAGCTACCGCGCTGACGTAGGAGGGAAAACCTAGCGTGCTGGGATCGAAGTTTCCGCCAGAAGGAACGCGCTTCTCAGTGGACCGGCTGACTCCGTAGCGAAACTCTCCCAGCAAGGTGGGACTGAAAGTGACCGTGTTGTTGAAGGATGCTGTCCAGGCTCCCGAGTGGTCGGGACCGCCGTAGCCTTGCGACGCAGGATCAGTGTCGCCATAGTCAGCCAATGCATTTCCGCCCAGGGAGTGATCATCGTAATGCGACACCTTGAGGAAGGAATGCCAATTCGTTCTGAAGTCGTGATCGATTCGGGCGTCCCAATGCGAGTAGGTGTTGGGAGCCGCGCCGACGATGGTGTAATTGAACCCGTTGCCGCTGGCGTTGGGCGCGGGATAGTAAGACATCACCGTTTCCGCGATCTGGCTCGACGGGTTGTTCAAACGAGCTGCGGGAATAATATTCCCCGGGAAGGCCAGCCTTTTCTTTGTGACCGGATCCACAGTGGTGGGATCGTAAATGCACCCGCTCACCGGGGTTACGTTGCAATCGGTCCCGGCAGGAATCAGTGCGGAAAAATCGCCTGCGGTGGCGCCGCTGTACCAGGCGGGATCGGGAAGAGTGTCAGTTTCCTGCCCGGCATTGGAGGCCTGGGAGTTTTCATAAGCGAAGAAAAAGAAAGTCTTGTGGCTGCGCCCTAAGGGAACCGGCCCGCCGATGGTACCGCCACTCTGGTATTGGTGGGTGTCGGCCTTGGGGGAGTTTGGCGCCGAGAAGTAGCTCAACGCGTTTAATACGCCGTTCTCAGCGAACAGGAAACCTGTTCCATGGAAGTTGTTAGTGCCGGACTTGGTGACCAGACTGATCGTCCCGCCCGAAAATCTGCCGAATTCAGCAGGCAGCACATTGGTTTGAACGTTGAACTCCTGCACCGAATCCACAATCGGGCGATAGGCGAGGACGTTATCGCCGACGTTGTTCTCCGGCAGAATGTCACTCATGCCGTCGATTTGCACCTCGCTGGTCGAGTCCCGGCCGCCTCCGATGTGTGGGATGGGCGCGTTCCCACTATCGTCCACGACGGTGGGAACCAGGGTGGCGAGGGCGAGAGGATTGCGCCCGCTGAGCGGCAGGTCGCTGATGGTTTTGGTCTGCACCGTCTCTCCCAGACTTGAGGTTTGGGTATCAAGCACGGGGGCCGCCGCCTGCACCTCGATCGACTCGCTGGTCTTCCCCAGAGAGAGAGCGAAAGACAATGACCGCACCTGTGCGACCTCGACTAGAACGGTCTGCTCTACCGGGCGGAACCCGGCCGCTTCGACGGTCACCTTATAGGTTCCGGGCAGCAAAAACGGTATCTGAATCCGGCCCGAGGCGTCAGATTTAACTTGCTTCGAGACTCCAGTTGCCTGGTTAGTTATGGTGACAGACGCGCCGGCTATCGACGCTCCCTGCGGGTCCTGGACGGTTCCTTCAATCGTTCCGGTCGGGGTCTGCGCCCACGCGCACGCTACTAACATCAACAGGGTTGTTAGTAAACTCAGTCTCCGCATGCTGCCTCCAATTTGATTGGGGGATGGCCTCTACGTTTTTAAATGGTAACGCTACCATCCGTCGGCGTATCTTATAGTGGTTTTTAATTAGAGTTGTCAACCACAAAAATTAGCCGGGGCTTTTATCTCGCCGGGGCGAGTGGCGTCGGAGGCAGTGGATTTGACCTCGAATGCGACATTGGTGGGATTCCAGGAAACTCTATCCACGTCGTTTGCGGTCCATCACACGCGGCGTTCCACTATGAGTCCAAGGATGGCATAATGCTCCACTATCTATGGTAACGATCTCTACCCCGTCTAACAGTTGCCAAGGTGAAACGCATCTCCTAGTCTATAAAGGACTTCATGCCACGAAAGCCAGCGGGTAACCCCACCATAGCCGATGTCGCCCGGGAGTCGGGTGTGGGCACCATGACCGTTTCCCGGGTGGTAAACGGCGGGAAACTGGTGAGCGCCGCAACGGCCGCTCGCGTCCGCGCTGCCATCGATAAGCTCGGCTATGAGCCAAACGAAGCGGCCCGCATCCTCAAGGGTCAAGCCCCGCGGACTCTGGGGCTCATTGTTCCCGATCTCGCCGATACATTCTTCTCCATTTGCGCCCATGCGGTGCAGCAGATGGCTGCCAAACATGGCTATATGACTCTGCTGCTGGCCTCGGAGCGGGACCGGGAAAGCGAAGCCAGGGAACTTGCCATGATGAAATCGCGCAACATCGCGGGAATTCTCATCGTTCCTTCCAGTGCCGGCTGCATCGGCCAGTTACGGGAGTTGCGGGCGCGCGGCATTCCCGTGGTGATGCTCGACCGCACCTTTCCAGGCCTCGATGCCGGCGAGGTGATGGTGGAAAACCGGGAGGGCACGAAAAAGGCCATTAATCACCTGTTTGAGCACGGCCACCGCAATATCCTCTGCATCGGGTACGACAGTGAGTTCAACTCCATTGCCCAGCGCATGCAGGGCTATGAGAGCGCCATGACCGATGCCGGACTTAAACCCCAGTTTGCGGTAGTCAAGGAAAGCGCTCTGGTCGGGCCGCAAGTGCTGAAGCGGCTTCGCTCCTCGAAGCCGCCAAGCGCATTGTTCACTCTGAACAATGTCACCACTACCCAGGTGCTCAGCATGCTCCAGCGCGAAAATATCCATATCCCGCAGGAAGTTGCCATCATCGGATTTGATGATTTCGAACTCGCGCCCTTGCTGGCCGTTCCGCTCACCGCGGTCCGCCAGCCCGCCGCCGAACTCGGGCGAAGCGCCACCCGTCTTCTGCTGGAGCGGGTTCACTCACACCCGGCCGACCTCCGGCCGGCCCGCACGCGAATCGTCCTTCCCACTGAGCTGGTCATTCGCCGCTCCTGCGGCTGCGAGGCGATTCGAAAGATCGCCAACGACGGGACGCGGCCTCTGCAATAAGCCGGGACGCGCGAACCGCCCCCGGCATAGTGTTAAGCCTTCACAGCTGGATCGGGCACGGTATACTGATATCGCTATCAGCGAGGGGTCCTTGCGAGAGGATTGCGGGAATCGGATACTGGTCTTTGACGTGGGCGGCAGTCACATAGCCGGGAGTTTATTCCATCCTTGCAGCCAGGCTCTTGGCGGAATACACACTCTCCCAGTTCGCGAAAATGGCAGCGAGGCACATTTTTTCCTGGCATTTGAATCTCTGGCAGCAAGGATTGATTCGGACTCAGTGCCCCGCGACGGGGTTGCAGTTGCGATTCCCAATCCCTTTGACTATCCGAGAGGAATCAGCTACATGCGCCACAAGTATCAGCAGCTTTACGGGAAGGATTTACGAGAGGGCCTGGCGCAGCAACTGAAGTGCGATCCCAGTAGAATCCATTTTCTGAATGACGCTGCCGCCTTTTTACTCGGCGAACTCCATCAAGGAGCGGCAATCGGCGTGAGTCGCGCAATTGGAGTCACCCTGGGGACCGGCGTGGGATCGGCATTCGCAGTGGGCGGTAAGATCGTAGTCACCGGTCAGGGCGTACCCCCAAACGGCGAAATATGGAATCTTGCTTATCGCGACCTCACGGTCGAGGATTTCATTTCCACCCGGGCGATCCAGCGGACATACCAGCAGTTCACAGGAATCCATGCTGAGGTTCGTGACATCGCGGCTTTGGCAGTTCAGGACGCGCACGCGCGCCAGACCTTTCAAATCTTTGGAGCGGAACTGGGGGGGCTATTGAGGCACATCTGTGTCGCCTTTGCTCCGCAACGAATCGTGCTGGGGGGAGGCATTTCACGCGCCGCGAACCTGTTTCTGCCTGCTGCCGAGAAGGAACTGAGTGATCCTGCCACCCAATTGCGGATCTCGAACTTGTTCGAGCGTGCTCCTCTGATTGGCGCAGGTGTCAGCTGGAAGTTCAATCACACCAATTTCGCACTTCGGGAGCGTGAGCCGAGCGGGATTTCGGAGGAATCTTGAACCGAAGCTTCATTCGGAAGGCTCGCATTCTCTTCACTGCCCCCCAGGTGATCGCTCTGTTGGCGGTATTTCCTTGTAACTCACTTTCAGCTAGTCCGCCGGTGGAACCCGGGAAGTGCAAAGCGCCGCCGGAACTTGAGGCAAAGCGAGCCTCACATCCTTCCACCGATGCCTACGAACAACTTGGCTCCTATTTCGGACAGAACGATCTCTATTCCTGCGCCATTTCGGCATTCCGCGCGTCACTGCGGCTTAATCCAAAGTCGTGGCAGGCCCGCGCATATCTGGGCATGGCGCTGCTCGCCAATCGCGAGCCTGAAAGCGCTGTGGGTGAGCTTCGCCGTTCGCTGCAACTAAACCCAAATCAACCAAACACGCACATGACACTGGGCGCAGCGCTCAGCCAAATGAACCAACTGGATGCGGCCATTGAGGAATTTAAGGCTGTCCTAAAGACCGACCCGAAGTCGGTGACGGCGCTAGATTGGTTGAGCAAAGCGCTCATCTCGGAAGGGCGATACAGCGCCGCTATTGCGCTGCTCAGGAAGGGCCCTGCCGACGAGGTTCTCCAGATGAATCTGGTAATCGCTTATTCCAAGAGCGAAGACAACGATGATGCAATCCGGATTCTTTCGCAAATGATAAAAGACCGGCCCTTGTCCGCGGTGCCGCACGCTGGATTGGCAACCGTCTATACCCAGCAGAACCGCTTGGAGGACGCGGTCGTGGAATTGAAGGAAGCGTTGCGCCTTAACCCGAAGGACGATGTGGCTCGGGTGTCCTATGTGAAAGTTCTGGTTTTGCTTACTCAATTCAGGACCGCATTGCCGCTTGCCCAGGACTATTTAAGCCGCCACCCGAACGAGTTTGAAGCGCTCTACCTCATGGGCGTTACCGATCTCGAACTGGGTAACTATGAACACGCGAAAGACATGCTGACTCGTGCCGTCCGCTTGAACCCCAACCACTACGACACTCGCTACAGTCTGGGCGTCGCGTTCACCAAGGTCGGACATCTGGAGCCAGCAAAGCAACAGTTGGAGATCGCTCTTAAGCTCGACCCGTCTTCCAGCCAGGCGCACTTTCGACTCGCCACGGTGCTGCGCTCGCTGGGTCGCCCGGACGAAGCCAAGAAACAACTGGAGTTGTACCAACTCACGTCCGCGGAGCACGCCAAGAAAGATGTAGCCACGACCAAAGCCCGGCAGGCCAAAGAATTTCTCCGGAATGGCAACGCCCAACGAGCAGTCGAGTTATATAAGGAAGCGATTCAAGATAGCCCCAAAGACGCACACTTGTTCCTTAACCTGGCATTGGCGCTCGATCGGAAAGGCGACGCGGACAGTGAACGTGAGGCCCTGGAAAAAGCGATCGAACTCGACCCAAGGCTTGCCCTGGCACACAATCAACTCGGCCTTCTCGGATTTCAGGCTGGCCAGACCACCCAGGCGGAGAAGGAGTTCAAGGCCGCAATTGGCGTGAATCCACACTATGCCGAGGCCCAGAACAACTTAGGCACCCTTTATGGCCAGCAGGGAAACGATGCCGAGGCCGAGCGGCTGTTTCGACAGGCTATCGACAGCGACCCAGGATATGCCCAAGCGTTCGTGAATCTTGCGGCCACACTGGCCAGCGAATCTCGCTTTGCCGAAGCGGAAGGGGCGGTACAAAATGCCATCGAGATCGAACCCGATAACAAGGAAGCGTTGGACCTTCGCGCCATGCTTCGGGCTCACGCGAGTCAACAGAACACCACCGCCAAATAGCTCCGCCCACCCTCGAGCTCTTTATCCTGACATTCGTTTTCAGCGTGGACTGCGGCTCTGGGAGGGTATGACCTCTTGCCTCCGGCGTGTTGGCACAGCCGTTAGAGATGAGGATCGAAAGACTGGTAACGTACACATAGCAACTGGAGTGCGGCCCATCGCATGAAGCTCAGTCGTCGATCATTTGTCTGCAGCTTGTTGGCCGCCTCGCGAGGGCGGCTCTTCGGTGACGGCCTTTTTCTTACGTTCACACCGAGACAGCAAAAGGCGCCGTCATCGCGCGGCCTTCCGCCCTTTTCGACGTTTACCGACGTTGCCCGCGAGGCCGGACTCACTGCTCCAACCATCTACGGCGGAGTGGAACACGACATTTATGTTATTGAATCTATCGGGGGCGGCTGCGCGTTTTTCGACTACGACAATGATGGGTGGATGGACATCTTTATCCTGGGCGGCACTCGGCTGGAAGGAGTTCCTCCGGGCGCGACCAATCGGCTTTACAAGAATAATCGTGACGGAACCTTTCTGGACGTAACAGAAAAGGCGGGCTTACAAGACGCTGGCTGGGCAAACGGGGTATGTGTCGGCGATTACAACAATGACGGGAATGAGGATCTGTTCTGCACCTACTTCGGACAAAACAAGCTGTACCGAAATAACGGTGACGGAACCTTCACCGATGTAACCAAGGCTGCCGGCTTATTGGGCGATAAACCCCGGTTTGGAACCGGCTGCAGTTTCGTTGACTACAATCGCGATGGCTTCCTCGATCTGTTTGTCGCAAATTATGTTCAGTTCGATCTCGAACATGCTCCAAAGCCCTCCGTGCAGGTTCCCACCTGTAGCTATGAGGGCATTGCGGTCGAGTGCGGTCCCCGTGGGCTAACGCCCGGTTATCATTCGCTCTATCGCAACAACGGCGATGGCACCTTCACCGATGTGAGCAAAGAGGCCGGAATCTCCGGCTTCAACAGCTCCTACGGGCTGACTGTGGTTACCCCCGACCTCGATGAAGACGGGTGGCCCGAGATTTTCATCGCCTGCGATTCCACCCCCAGCCTGCTATTCATGAACAACCACGATGGCACTTTCCGGGAAGAAGGTCTGGCGCGTGGCGTAGCTGTAAGCGGTGAGGGTGCGGAAAACGCGGGCATGGGGGTGGGTGTCGGTGATTACGATCTCGACGGGCGCCTGGATTTGTTCAAGACCCATTTCCAGCGCGAGGCCAGCGGCCTCTATCACAATTCGGGCAAAGCAGACTTTGACGACGTCACCGTTTCAGCCGGCTTTGGCAAGGAAACGCGCTTCGTCAGTTGGGGCACGGGGATCGTCGATCTCGACAACGACGGCTACCCCGATATCTTCCTGGTCACGGGAAACATCTATCCCGAGATAGGGAAGGTTTTTCCCCAGCTTCCTTACAAGAGCCCGCGCATTATTTTTCGCAATCTGCGCAATGGCCGTTTTGACGAGCTGGGCGACGAAACCGGTCCGGGCGTGGCCGCTGCGCATCCCAGCCGCGGTTGTGCCTTCGGAGACTTTGACAACGACGGCGATCTCGATGTCGTCATTATGAATATCAACGAACCGCCCTCACTGCTGCGCAATGATGCTCCCGCCAACAACCGCTGGCTCAAGGTGAAACTGATCGGAACGAAATCGAACCGGAGCGCGATGGGGGCCCAGGTTCGGGTGCGCTATGGGAACAAAGTTCAGGCGCAGCAACTGCTGAGCCAGTCCAGTTATCTCTCCAGCAACGATCCGCGGCTTCACTTCGGTCTGGGGAATGAAACCAAAGCCGATATTGAGATACGCTGGCCGAATGGTCTCAAGGAGTCCGCGAGCAACGTTGCGGCTAACCAATTGGTAATCTTCCGCGAGGGCTCCGGGATCATAGACAAAACTTCGTTCTCCCGGGATACGAGCCTAAATCGCAAATGAGTTTTCCGCTTTCCCAACGGCGTTTCCATAAGCGTCTGGCGCTCAGAAAGACGGGATTCTCGGTTCGAATTCGATACAAACTTCTGGCCAACTATTTTCTCGTCTGAAGTGGTATCGTTAACAGCCAACAATGGCTCCGCATATTACCATCGCTTTATAAATTGTTCCCCGTCGTTACCACGTTCCAATAGGACGGGGTCGGCGTGCTCTACTAATTCGGAACAAGTCCGAGTATGATTTCGGACGTCAGTGAGCGGCACCCGATTTCTGTCGCTTGCGTCTTGGAGTTGGCGGTTTTGCCGTGACCTGATGGACCCATCCGAGACGATTGTAAGCTCAATACCGGAGTTGGTTCCCCATGAAGATAGAGACGATTGGACTGGATATTGCCGTGCAGATATTTCAGGCTCACGGGGTAGACCGGTCAGCGGGGAACGGGGTTGATCAGCGCGCGCGGGTTCAGCGACCGCAACGATAACAAGATGCTGGTCTTGGTGGATGGCCGCAGCGCCTACACTGCGGAGTTGGGCAGCGTTCACTAGGACGTCCTGGATATTCCGCCCGGATGCTGTCGCCATCGCGATTTGCAAGGGCCTGATCTGCGTCGCTCAACAACATCGACATCATCGCCGCCGGTCCGTCGCTGGCTGTTCACTTTTCTCGGGAAGAAGGCTTTCCAGAGAAGCCAGTGAGTCGGCGTGGCCGATGATACGGCCATCTGCGAGCACCATCAGACCAGTGCCCCTATGATAGCGTTCGCCGGTTCGATCATAAATAATCGTGAGCAAGTGGCCGTGATAAGGCAATCCCTCCAGGGCAAAGTAGTCCCACTTGCCGGGAGGGACGAGGGGCCGGATTACGAGCCTGTTGGTAGGCGATGGTCTAAGCCCGATGAGACCTGTGATAACAAGGTCCGCATATCCCGAATGATTGTAATAGCGGCCCCGATTCGGCGGCGGCTGATTTCTGGCCTTCAGAATGTCTCTGGCAATCCATTCCCCGGTGTCGGCATTCAGGTCTTCGTCAATCCACGGAATTACCTTTCCGTCGGCAGTGCGAATGTGTTGCGAGTGCGTATAGGCTCTCAGCAGCTCATAGTAATCACTCGACGACATTATGGATTGCTGTTCGTCGTCCAGCAGGTTGGCGAGCGCTACCAGAGTCTGCGTTGTGGCGAAAGGCCAGGATGGGCCGTTCCACAGGCATTCGTGCGGGTTGCTGAAATTGAAATGCGGGTTGCGGCGTTCCGCCGTCGTTGGACCGAACGTGCCGGCGAAACCCTCCGGATCGAACAGCTGCTTCCAGGCGACTGCGTGGCTCGCCGAAGGCACATCAAAATACCAGGGGATAAAGCCGATTAACTCCCGGACACCCGACCAGGTTCGTCCGTTCCGAGGGACGGTTTCGTAGAACTCGTCGTGCGGATTCCACAACCGGGTTTCAATGAGCTGGCGCAGGCGCTTGGCCTTCGCCAGGTATTCCTTAGCGACATCGGGTTGACCCGCCATGTCGGCAATGCGGGCGATCGCCCTTGCGTCGGCGAACATATAACTGTTGATCGTAGGCCGGTATCCGCTTCCTCCAATGCTGAACTCCATGCCGTCACGATCATCGATCTGCCAGTACAGCCCGTTCGGGTCCAGGTGGGCTCGTTCCCATTCTTCATAGTTCCGCCGCAGCGCCGGCAGAAGGTTCACTGCGAACTGCTTGTTTGCGTTGGCCAGAAAGAGACGGTACACGGAGTCGGCGGCCCAAAAACTGTAGCGCCGAGGCTCGCCCTCGGGGCTGAACCAGAAGTTGGTGTAGTCCTCTGCGTATTTGGAATTGCGCAACCACCGCGCTTCGCGAATATGGTGCCCGGCAGCCGCGCTAATGGTGTTGAATTTTCCCGCCCATGGAAGATCTACCAAGAATTCGTCGATTACATAGCCTCCGGGAGTTTGCTTGACGTGCTTTTGAAAGGAATACCAGCGAAAATAATAGATCTCCTCCAGTTCCTTGTCGGGAACGTCAAGCCAGGGAATATTTTGTTCGAACCACTCCCATGGGAGCGGATCGCTTTTTCCGAGCATGGCCTTTTCATCACTGGAGAATTGCACGAAATAATGGTGAAAGCTTTCCGGATCGAGAACTATAGGAGCCGGTTGCGCGCGGAGGCGATTGGTGGAAACAATCTGAAACAGCGCCACCAGGAGGAGGATGAACGACGCGCATCCCAGAAACGCGGCTGCCGAAGCTCTGGATCGCATCATATGGTCCCAAACCTCGGGTTTTCCACAGAATGTAGACCATCTCCGGTCGGGCCGCCCTGTACTTCAATGGGTGAGCCGGCGAATTTTCCCAGTGCTGCCTGGTCGGACGTAACTACCGAAGGAGGCATTGGTTTTCCGGGCCACAGAAACCATATGCTGGCACCCCGGAAGACTAGTCCGCGGCCGTTCTCTTCCGGCCAAAACGTGACCAGGAGTTGATCACCGATCTTTAGATGCCGGAGCGGCGCATTCTCGACCGCCGCCCCCTCGCTCGAATCCTCGACATAGATCGGAGAATCAGTGTCATGGTCGGTAGTTCGCAGAACCAGTGCCTGATCCCGGATTCGCATTGCGATGCCACACATCTGAACAAGGTAGGCATTGTAAGTCATCAGAGAAATGGTCCACTTGAACCATTGCGCCAAGGTTCAGACGCACGGTCCACCCTGGGTGCTTTCGGCTGCGTCATCAATGTTGATGTGTGGATGTGAATCCGCGTCTTGGCCGGCGCTGAATTGAAGGAAATTCCTCTCGAAAGTGCGATTCGTCCGGTGCTGATTCCGGGATCGCATCGTCGAATAATGGTAGAAAGCGCACTGAACCGAGGTTAAGCGTAGCCGGCTCCCCGTTCGAGATAAATGGTTCAAATGGACTATGGAAAATACAGGTCCTCACGGGTAGAGTTGCTGGTCCGATGAGGGCCACATGGGAATTCGAGAGGTCGCCAAAATCGCTTTCGTTTCGACTGCCACCGTGTCTCGGTTGATTACGGGCGCCGCAAAAGTGTCTCCGGATGCGGCAAGCCGTATTCTGCGCGCCATGCAAACCCTCGATTTTCGGCCCAACGAAGCAGCCCGCATTCTCGCCATTCAGAAAAAGATTAAGCGCGAAAGCAATGGCACCAGCCCATCTGGGCGGGAATAGGCTGAATCATCCTGGCCTGGACTCGTCCTCATCCTCATTTGTTCTGAGGCGCAGCGAACCGAAGAATTGATATAGTTAGCCTGCTTTGCGCGCAAACGAAGTGAACCTTCGGCCTTCAGTTCTCGGGATTGCTGTCCTGTGGTGCTGTTTACTCGCTCTCGGTTGTCAGTCCCGGGACTCGCGAACGGTTGCTGTAATTCCGGAAACAACAGGCAACGTGATGTGGGAAGCGGCACACGCGGGGGCGGAGGCCGCGGCGGGCGAGACTGGATTGCGCGTTTATTGGAATGCGCCCACACGCGAAGACGATGTCGAGCGCCAGATTACGCTCGTGGAAAAAGTGATCGAGGACAAAGATGCCGGGCTCGTTCTCGCTCCCACACAATATCTGGCCTTGGTGGGACCTGTTCGCGAGGCCTTGTCTGCGCATATCCCCACCGTGGTCATCCGCTCGTCACTTCCCATACCCTCGGGACAAGGTCTTTCTTACATCCTGAACAACGAAAATGAAATGGGCAGGATAGCCGCGATGCGCATCGGGAAAATCCTACACGGGCGGGGTGAAGTCGCCATTCTGGGGCTTGATCCCGACATCACTGGCGTCATTATTCGTTCCCGCGCCTTTGAGTCGGCCCTGGCGGCCAACTTTCCCCCGATTGCAATCGTGGAGAGGCCGATCAGTTCCTCGAATGCCGCAGAATTTCAGCAGGTGGCGCAGGAAACCATCAGCAGCCACCCTGGCCTGGGCGCGATTCTTGCTCTCAACGTCGCCGCGGCAGAACGTAGTTGGGCGGCTTTGAGCGCTTCAGGAAAAACCAGCGCCATCCGTTTGGTGGCTTGCGGCCAGGAAATGGACCTGATGGCGAGGATCAGGAGTGGCAGCCTGGATTCAGTAATCGTCGAGAACACCTACGAGATGGGTTCGCGAGCCGTCCGTTTGATTGCCGCGCGTCGACGAGGGCAGGCTGTTCCCGACAGGATTGAACTCCCACCCGTGCTGGTTGACCAGACCAACATTGATAGGCCCGAAATCCAGCAAATGCTCTCGATGGACTGGAGGCCTCATTGATGACGCCCCGCTACTTCTGGACGTCGGTGGCCTGCGGCGTCCTGGTCGTCGCCGGCTGCGGCCTTTGGTACTTCCATGGGAAGAAGCAGGGTCTTCCTTATCATGATTCATTTTCTTCGGGAGTAACTGCGGAATGGCACGCTCTCGGTGGCGGGTGGGACGTTTACGAAGGAGGAATTCGCAACAACTCCGACGAACGCGGAGCCAAGTTCCTGACCGGGTCCTCGACATGGACTGATTATTCAGTCGAGGCCGATATCCTCCTTCTGGGAAATAGTGGGGACGCTGGTCTCATAATTCGTTCGAGTGACGAGGAAGAAGGGGTTGACGCCTACAGCGGATACTACGCCGGGTTGCGTGATCGAGACGACACGCTGACCATCGGCCGCGCTGACCACGGTTGGATCGAATATGGCGCGGTGCCAATCAGCGGCGGTGTCCATCCCTTTCACTGGTATCACCTGAAGATTATTGCGGTGGGGTGCGGCATTGCCGCCCTGGCTTCCGATTCGGAGACTCATTTCACTACGGCTGCCGCGATCCCCAAGACCAATTGCGTGAAGACCGGACGAATGGGATTGAGATCCTATTCATCGGGCGGCATATGGAAGAACGTGAGAGTCTCTGCCGCCACGCCCACAGACCTCACGGCAATGATGAGAAGCGTCGCGGCGTCGGACCCTCCGGAAGTCAGACAGTCGGAAGCGGGATTCAATTCTCCGCCGCCAAATGCAGAGGCGCGTGTCCCCAGACCCACGGGTCTGCCGCTCGAGGGGGCCGGCAATGTGAACGTGCATACCCTGCCTCTGAACAGTCTGCGCTTGGTCTCCAGCCTGCATCCCGTGCAGGCTACGGTGCGGGGAAGCGTAGTGCTGACCTCGCCGTCGCTCTACATTCAGGACTCGACCGCGGGAATCGAAATTGACAGTCCGCAATCGTCCTTCCTGAAAATTGGCGATGAAATCGAGGCGACCGGCACGGTCGCTCCTAGGGGTTTCGGGGGAATGCTGCAGAACGCAAAAGTCCGACTGCTGTGGTCGAGAGGACCCGCACCGCCCCTCTCCGTTACTGCCTCCCAGGCTGCAACCGGCAGGTTTGACGGCATGTTCATGGAAATCCAGGGCCGTTTGGAGGAGAGGCCGCGGGTGGTAGGACGGTCGGTCATATTGAATTTGCGCAGCGGGCACCAGAGTTATCCGGCCGTTTTTCAAGGGGCACGTCCGGACCTTGCTTTCCCAAAGCTTCAGCCCAATAGTCTCTTGCGGCTAAGGGGCGTATGCGTGGTGGATCCCACCTATACCAGGAACCTGACTGCCTTTGCCTTGCTCTTGCGCTCAAGCCAGGATGTGGCTCTGGTGGCGGGGCCACCCTGGTGGGACAAGCGCCACCTGATCGAGATTATTCTCGCCATCATGGTTTTGAGTTTTATCGGCGTTTTCATTTATGCACGC
This sequence comes from Terriglobales bacterium, assembly GCA_035500455.1. Classification (GTDB taxonomy): domain Bacteria; phylum Acidobacteriota; class Terriglobia; order Terriglobales; family Acidobacteriaceae; genus DATJXG01. Next base: position 22,435 of record DATJXG010000243.1, read on the forward strand.
GTCGAACGCTGGCGGCTGCAGGCCGTATTGGAAGAGCGTTCGCGCATGGCCCGCGAGATTCATGACACTCTGGCCCAGAGTTTCGCCGGCATTGCGTTGCAGCTGGCTTCCGCTTTGCAGGAGCCGCGGTCGGGAACTGCCGGCAACGACGCGGTTGAAATGGCCTTTCACATGGCGGAGCAGAGCCGGCGAGAGGCACACCGGTCAATCGCGGCGCTGCGTACACTGCATACTGATGAGCCCCTGGAAGCTATGCTTCAAAAGGTTCTGCGCCCCCAGTTGGCGGGTAGCCACGTGGAGTTGTCGGTCTCGCGAACCGGCACGGCGCAGCGGCTGTCCGCGGCGTGTGAGAGTCAGTTGATCCGCTTGGCCCAGGAGGCGGTCGCCAACGCCGTGCAGCATGCCTGCGCGACCCGGATTGAGGTGAACCTGGGCTTCGAGCCAGAAGAGATGCGCCTGGACATTATCGACAATGGTCAGGGTTTTGATCCCTCGCAGGTGCCAACTATCGAGGATGGGCATTTTGGCATCGCCGGAATGAAGGAGCGCGCAGTCAGCATCAGAGCGGAGTTTAAAATTGAATCCGGTCCCGCAGGCACCAGGGTCAGCATCCTGGTCCCGGCCACGCGCCGCCGCCCAAGATTCTGGAAATTCGCCAGGTTGCGGACGAGACACGTCAAGTCCCCCGCGGAACCTCACACCTATGCCGAGGCCGGAAAATGAAAACCACCACCGCCATCCGCGTTCTGATCGCTGACGATCATCTGGTTTTTCGCCTGGGATTCAAGAGTTTGCTGAGCAGCGAGCCTGACATCGCCGTGGTGGGTGAGGCCACCACCGGCTCGCAGACCATCGAGAAATTCAGAGCCCTGCGTCCCGACGTGGTGGTGCTGGACCTGCGAATGCCGGACGGCGGAGGCATGCGCGCCGTAGCCGAAATTCGCCGCCTTCACCACGATGCCAAGGTTCTCATGCTCTCCAGCTACGGGAGCGAGGAAGAAGTTTACCAGGCGTTGCACGCGGGAGCCTCAGGTTATGTCCTGAAAGACGCGGGGAGGGAAGAACTCATCGGGGCCATTCGTCAGGTTCACGCGGGCAAGCAGTGGATTCAATCTTGCATTCAGCCGTTGATTGCGGAACGCGCTGACCGGCCCGAGCTGACGCCGCGCGAGGTGGAAGTCCTCAAGCTCCTGGTTACCGGGCTTACCAACCGCGAGATCGCCTCTGTGCTGGGGAACAGCGAAAACACCATCCGCAATCACACCATCAGCATCTTCTCCAAACTTTATGTCAGTGACCGCGCGGAGGCCGTGAGCGCGGCCTTGCAACGTGGAATCATCGTTCCAGGGAACTGAAGATCCGTCAGCGCCAAACCATCAACCCTTCAGCTGCGGAAAGGCCGTGATTCGAAGTTTCGCCGCGGCATAGGGAACCAGCCGAATTGTCTCCTCCGCTTCTTCGCTCGTCAACGGACTTAGCGGCAACGCATCCGCCGCACCGTCCTCGGCGAGCCAGGCAGGCACTTTACGGGCCTTGACTTTGAGTTCCACCGGCCCTGGCTTGTCCGTGAATGGCTTTTCGGGAATTGCCGATTCGCTCACTACAACTGCACTCGCCGCGTTTTCCGGCGTCACTGCCAGCGCGTAGTTCCACGGCGTGGTGGGGTACACCTGCCAGTCGGCGGTCATGCCCCGGTCGCGCAATTTGACCCAATCCTCGCCGATGCCGTACGAAAAAACCAGGGCTCCGCGGGAGATTGCCACAGACTCATTGAACCAGCGGGAGGCGCGTGGTTGCAGCGGGAAATTCAGTTCAATGACGTCACCCGGGCTCCATGCGCGCTCGATGCGCGCAAAAGTGTTGGGCTGGGGGGCCGGTTCCGTCTTGCTATTGATGGTGATGCTCGCACCCTCTGCCCATCCCGGAATACGAAGGTGAATAGGAAACGAGATGCGCGCGCTGGGATTGACGGATATGTGCACCGTCCCGCGAAACGGATATTCGGTCTTTTCCGTGAGCGTCACCAGGGTGTCGCGCACCATGGTGCGCGCTTCGCATGGCGCATACGCGACCGCGGCTACACCGTCATCGTGAGAGAGCATAAACAGGCTTGCGGCAAACTTGGGCCACCCCTGGTGGTAGTTGGCGGTGCAACAGCCAAAGTTCGGTTCCAGACCGTAGAGGTTGGATTCCGGCCCATCAGTAGTCCATGGTTTGCTATGCAGGCTGCATTCCACCTGATTCGGCTCCTGATTGTACTGGTGGGCCCACATGTCATCGGTGAAAGTGCCGGTTAGCGCGTTGAAGGCGACCCTTTCCAGGCGGTCTCCCAGTTCGGCGTGTCCCAGAATGGCGAGCGCCTGCTCCAGCGAAAACATGGTTTCCACAACTGTGCAAAGTTCGGACCCGTGCGAGGGATCGCGCCCCGCCAGGTGTTCGTCGCAGGAAAACATCCCGTTGGGCAGGCCATGGTACTCGTCGAGGGCGGTGAGTTGGCGGGTCAGCGCCTGCCGGTCTTCTGCGGAGCCGGTAAAGACTGACCACACCGGCGATGCCTTAATCGCCATGCCGTTGTTCACGCCATGGGTCGCCAGAGACAAATCCTGAAGGCTGCCGCCCTCCCCCAGCTTGAGGAATTCTCGCGTGATCGGTTGCGTGTACTTGAAATCCGCGTACTGGCCCTGCCAGTCGAAGCCCTGACGATGCAATACCGCTGCGAGTTCGAGCAGCGCTGCGTCGCCGTTGCGGTTATAGAGCCACATGACGGAGAGCACTTCGTCCTGCCAGCGAAACTTCCCCCAATCGCGCAGCGGCCGTTGCGGAAGTTCGCGAAGCTGATAGGCAAAATACTTCTCCAGAACCGGAATCACTCGTGGGTCGCCGCTGACATCGTGGTACTGGGTAAGAGCCTTCAGCATGACAATCCGCGGCCACCAATCATCGTTGCTCTTGGGGCCGATCATGCCCGTGCTGGCCTGGTTCTCGAGAGTCCAGTCAATATATTTCTGCGCTTTGGCTTTCAGCCGGGCGTCGTCGAGCGAGTACGCGAGCGGCACCAGACCGTCAAGAAAATAGGGTCCCCGCTCCCAGGATTCGCCCGTCCCGCCGAGCCATCCGCTGTTGGGCCCGACGTCGGGCCAGGTCTCATCCAGGTGCCCGCTCAGGCCCGCTGCCTGAATCTCAAGCTGCCGCCGCAACCAGCCCGCCGGACGAATCGACCCGAGCGGCAGCGGATAGAACGCATTCGCAGCCAACGGGGCGCGATTTTTCAGGGCGGGGCGCGGCGTCGGAGAGTTTTTCGCGGCAACGGCTGTGGCTGGTGACGGAAACAGGTATCGTGCAGGCCATGCAGAGACTCCAACTGCACCCAATTGCCTGAGGAATGTTCGGCGATCGCATCGGTAGCCCAAGTTTTCTCCCTTACGCAAGTCTACGACTCTAGAAGATGGCGAACGCACTTTCCTATAGTTCAAATGGTCTATTCGGGCTCGCAGCTGCCTTCCCCTTGCGGTCTTTTCTGCGAGTCCACGAGTAAGAGCCAGGTCGTTTACTTCTCAGCTCACGTCCGCGAAGCCCCACGGTTGCGCCGTCATAAAAGTTTCTTGTATCCCGCCACGAAACTTTGGCCGTGAACAGCTCGAGCGTTGGTCCGTTTGCATAGGCGTTGTATGGGTGTCAAGCAGTCCATTTGGACTATTTAAGGGCGGCTTAGGCTGACCATACACTCAGCGGGGTCAGGTGCAAGTGTTTACATTTTCATTCCTGTTTTCCTCTCTCCCTGTGGGAGGAGTTCTATCCAAATTCCGGAGGCGCCTATGAAGGACCTCTTCAAGACTCTGTCGCTGGCATTGCTGGTTTCCACTATTCCTCTGTGCGCCTGGGCGCAATTCAGCGGAAACATTCAAGGTGATGTCGAGGATGCCAGTCATGCGGCAATTTCCAATGCTGCCGTGACCTTGACGAACCTTGCCACCAACGTGGTCGAAACCACCAAAGCAGACAGCACTGGCGGATATCACTTCACCAGTCTTGCGCCCGGAGACTATAACGTCGCGGCCAGCGCCAGCGGCTTCGCAACCGCCACCGTTGCCATTACCCTTCTCACTGGCCAGACGCTTAACGTGCCGATCCAGATGAAGGTCGGATCAACCTCCGAGTCGGTCACGGTGACGGCGGAGGCGCCAGTCTTGAACACCGCCGACTCGCGCACCCAGCTCACCATTGAGACCCAGGAACTCACCAATCTGCCCTTGCAGGGGCGGAATTTGCTGGCTCTGGCGACGGTGGCTCCCGGAGTGACCGGCCTCGGGCTTGCGCCGGGAGGAAGCCCTGGTTCGGCGGCCGACAACTTCTCCACCGAAACTCAAGTGGACGCCAGTGCCAACGGCCGCGGCAGCGTCGGCAATATGTTCGTGGTGGATGGCATGGACGTAACCAGCGACATTCGCCCGGGGGTATTGAACCTTACTCCCAATCCCGATGCGATCCAGGAGACCTCGATCCAAACCAACACCTTCTCCACGGAGTTTGGACGCGCCAGTTCGCTGCAGATGGTCATGACCACGAAATCGGGCTCGCGCGAGTTTCACGGAAGCGCCAGCGACTATTTCACCTACCAGAACCTCTGGGCACTCACCGAATTTGCTTCACCGCGCAAATACAGTCCCTTCCACAGCAACAACATTTCCGGTTCCATTGGCGGCCCGATTCTTCCCAAGCATCAGTTCTTCTTCTTTTTTTCAGTTGAGCCGTTGCGCGCTTCGAGTTCTACCGCCGCCTCCAGCCAAACTTTCGAAGACTCCCAGTTCACGGCCTGGGCGCAGCAAAACTTTCCCAATACCGTCGGCACCTCCATCCTTGCGAACTACACGCCGAGCGCCGCCACCGTCACCGGAGTTGCCAAGTTCGCGTCGGACGTTTTCCCCACCACTTGCGGAACTGCGGCTACATCGAATCTACCCTGCGACCTGCCTCTGATCGACAATGGCGTATTTAATTCTTCCAGCTATCGCAACGGAACCCAGTGGAATACCCGCATTGACAAGTATTTCTCTAAAGACCGCATTTACGGCAACATCTTCCGCACTACGCTCGGCCAGGGCGGTCCCGCGATCCGCCCCGCCTTTGCTTCCACCAATCACTATGTAACCGATTCGCTGCAGGTCAATGAGACCCACACCGTTTCCACCACCATGCTGAACGAGGCCGCGTTTGGCTACAACAAGGTCGAAGGTATCCTCAACCAGACGGGCGATTTCACCGTTCCCAGTGTCTCGGTCACCGGCCAGGGTGTGGGCTTCGGCATCGGATTTGCCCAGGGCGATTTTATTCAGCACAACTACCACTGGCGGGATGTCCTGACGAAAGTCAAGGGTTCCCACAGTCTCAAGTTCGGCTATGAAGGCAGGCACGGCGACGACCTCGCGCTGTTCGCTCCGGTTTACAACCAGCCCAATTTCAGCTTCGACAACCTGCTTGCTCTGGTGCAGGACCAACCTCATTCCGAATCAGGACTGGCTTACGATGTCCTGTCCGGCCAACCGGCAAAGGGTCAGTACGAATACGCGGTCACAATTCACGGCGTGTTCTTCGAAGACACATGGAAGGTTCGCAACAACCTGACTCTCACCTACGGCTTGCGCTGGGATGACTTCGGCAATCCCTATCCTCTGAGCGGCACCACCCTCGCCAACTTCCATCTGGGGCAGGGCTCCACGATTGACGAGCAGATTGCCAATGGAGTGATGCGGAAGCAGAGTAACGTCTTCAACCAGTCTCTAGCCAAGGTGTTCAGCCCCCGCGTCGGATTCTCCTGGGACCCGACGGGGAGCGGAGACTGGGTGGTTCGCGGCGGATTCGGCGTCTATCACGACTGGCCAACTTTGGGGAACGATGAGAATGGATTGAAGGGAAATCCTCCGGGATGGGTCGTTCCCACATTCCTGAGCACCGGAGGCACGGCCGCGCCCATCTTCGCCTTGGGTACCAGCAAGTCCACGCCGGCTGGTTTTCCTTACCCGCAGCTCCCCGGCAGCCAACTGGATTCTCACGGCGGATTGGTTGGTTCTCAGATCAGTGTGGGTGGCATCGATCCCGGCCTCACTCCACCAATCTCCTACATCTACACCGCAACCGTTGAACGTAAACTCGTCAAAGACATGGTAGCGAGCATCGGCTATTCCGGTTCCCGTTCCACTAACCTGATCACTGGAGGAGGGCAGGAAACCGCAACCTCCTACGGCGTGGACATCAACCGCTTCTCCGGGGACCTGATCGTAAACAATGGCACGCTTACCCGGCTCAACCCGAGCTTTGGCGGCATCACCTATGCTCAGAACGGCGCCGAGGGACACTACAATGCGCTGATCGTAGCCACGCGAGGACGGTTCGCCCGCCGCGGCTACTTCAACGCTTCATATACCCGCTCCCAGTCGAAAGACGATTCCCAGATCTACCCCACCTTCACCAACCTGAGCCAGTACATCAGTCCATCGGTATGGGATGCGCCCAATCGTTTCTCACTTTCTCTGAGCTACGACCTTCCGGGCATGGCTTCTGGCAAAGGCCTCCTGGGAAGGCTGACAAACGGATGGAGCGTCAGCGACATCACGATTTTGCAGAGCGGAACTCCTTTTGTCGTGTATACGAATGCGTCCTTCCAGGGCGGCGGCGACTACAACGCCGACGGATTCAACTATGACTTTCCCGACGTGGGCAGCTATTCGCAACACACCGGTCGCCAGGATTACCTCAATGGAATCTTCACTTCAGCGCAGTTTTCAGCACCTGCCGCCGGCATGGAAGGCAACGAGCAGCCCTATCGGTTCCGTGAACCTGGCTACGCGAATACCGACATCAGCTTGCTCAAGAACACAAAAATTTGGGAACGGCTCAATTTCCAGCTGCGCTTTGATTTCTTCAACGCGTTTAACCGGCCCAACCTCTTTGCCGTGGATGCCAACCTGCCGGACGGCTCGTTCGGCAAAGCCACCAACCAGTACAACCCGCGCTGGATACAACTGGGGGCAAGTATCACGTTTTAAGAGGTACTGTCCAACTTGGGGTGCTGATCGATTCGTATCAGCATCCCACTTGAGCTTTTGCCGCTACTCCAAACCCCTCCACGAGCTCCAAGGCCTTCGCCTTCGTAGTTCCGATCGCCCCCTTCTTAGCAGCATCCTTAAAGGCGGCCCCAACGGGGCGACACACTCGCGAGTCGTTGTGCGTCGGGTTCAGCGATCCGCGAGCCCAAGCCCGCCGTCGCGGGCCTCCCGAAAGCTCACCATACCGTGCTCTATGAAAAGCTCCGCCGACTAACGGCCGATCAGCCCACGGCTTTAGAAGCAGCGACAGATCGGCCCGCACGCTGGCTCTTCGGGCAAGGCCGGATCCTGTTTTTTCTCGGCGAAAACGGCCATGTGAAAGGTTCCGATTGCCGAGCAGCATTGCACTACTTGATAGGCGTTAGCCATAAGCGGCGACACGGTGCCTCGACGACACGACGCTCGATTCCATACGAATACATCCTTATCTTTAACGATTGCAGGCAGCCATTGCGGTCTGCGTCGAGTAAGGCGACCTTACTACGCAGTTCCTGGGTTGAGGGGGAATCAAGGGAGGGGGAAGCACTTGCTCTACTGGCGTCAGTAAATCATTGGCTGGCTGACCAAAAACATTGTTGCTTAAGGTGAGGGGGGTCACATCCCGCGCCTTTCCAGAATCCAGATACAATGCCGCCGGGCTTCAACTGGATCGCAATATTGTTAGAGACAGTCACCGGCCCGCAGTTTCCGGCGGCGCCATATCCCTGCCAGACGTAGATCGCCTGATTGCAGCTTCCATCGACTGGGTTTCGATTGATCACTCGATTGCTATCCACCAGCTGGTTGGTTCGATCGGCGATGCCGATTCCGCACTGTCCGGTGTCAATCAGCGTGTTACTGAGGAATTGAGCGTTGTCGGCTCCTAAATCAGCGATCAGGCCGCAGCCGGCGGCGCTGTGTCCCCCGGTAATGTAGCTGTTTCGAGCGATCATCCCATTGGTATGTCCGAAGTTGATGGAGTCCTCGGTGGCTTCCGGATAAAGACATTGCGCGGTATCGAGGCTCGAGAGAGCGTAGTTGTTCTCAACCACAACATCGGTACAGCCTGGACCGGTGCGGTCGTGGCTCCAGCACTGAAAGTTGGAGCCTCTTGGCCCGATGCCGCCTTGCTCGTCGCGGGGGTTCAAGAGGAAATTTCCGTTGACCGTAACGGTGCTGCTCCCTCGCACTTCGATATTGGTTTCGCCATAAGCGATGACATTTCCCTTTATCAAAAACTTTGAAGTGCCTACCGCCAGGATGCCATCGTTGTGATCGCAACATCCAGGGCTTTGGGTCTTAGGGTGGATGTAGGAATCAAACACGCTGATCTGGTGGCCGCCAGAGATACTGACTGCGTTGCCCGCGCAGGGTCCGATCTCGGAGTTAGTGATCGTGATGTTGGAGGAGTTGATCAGTTGCACACAATCACCGGATTACGAGCTGATGTGCACACCCTCGATCACAATGCCGCTCTGCCCATTCAGAACGATTGGAGGCGACGAACTTCGGGAGAGGGTGAGAGTGAAGGCAAGCGTCGCAATCTGTCCGTACGAGTCATTCACCTGGGCAGTAAAGGAATACGATCCTGCGGCGGCGATTACTCCGCTGATGGAGCCACCGGTACCTTCCAAGAGCAATCCGGATGGCAAACTGCCGCCGACGATACTCCAGCCATAAGGGGCGGTCGCGGCCAGGGTTGCCGTGTAAGGTGTACCGGCCTCGCCTTGCGGGAGGGCAGAGTTGACGATCGCCAACATCGCCGGAGCGACGGTGAGAAGCGTGGTCGTGCTCACAGAACCGAAACTGGCGCGAATGGTCGCCGAGCCAAGTAAGAGAGTGGATGCCAGGCCGCTACTATCAACGGTCGCGATCAGGGGCGTCAGGAAACTCCATGTCACGCTGGGCGTGATGTCCTGCGTTGTGCCGTCGCTGTAGGTTCCGGTGGCGGTGAAACTGCTGTGAGGTTCCGAAGGCGATGGCTGCGTTTTGCGGAGCCAGGGTGATCGAGACCAGTGCGGCCAGGGTCACCGTCACCGTCGTGGAACCGCTGACTCCGGCGGCGCTGGCGGCGAGGGTAAGCATGTCGGTGGAGACGCTGCTGGCGAAACCCGTGGTGGACGCGTCATTGGTGACTGCGAGGGCCGGCGTGCCCGTGCTCCAGAGAATTGAGGAAAGTACCTGCGTGCTGCCGCTGATGAAAGTTCCGGTGGCGGTGAAGAGCTGTTGAGTTCCCATTGGAATAGAAGCATTGGCGGGTGAGATCGCGATACCGGTCCGCCGGTCAACAGGCTGGTGACGTAAAGCTCGGCGGTCGTGGAGGGACCTTGGCCGTCGAAGCCGCCGGCCTCAAGGACCGTACCGTCAGTGAGGAGCGTCGCGGTTTGGTTGGTTCGATCAAAATTACGTGCTTCCGCCGAGTCATGCAGAATTGCTGTCGGTAAGAGGACCATACAAGAAACAGGCTGGGGGCGAGGGGAATGCGAACGCAGAATTCCAGTTGGCCAGCACGCGTTTTTCTGGGAGCGGGGCGCACCTATGTTGGATCTGAATAAGCTCATACCGCCGGGAGCGAGCCTTGACCTGACCTACGCAGTTGCGATCAACGACAGCTGCGACTCCGCTGCAACAATCGAACGCGATGCGCCGCAGAATTCGCCTGCCGGGAAGACGCGCCGCTCGTTCCGATTAGGCGGAGCTGCATACAAACCGGGCGTTTCGACTGAAAAAAAATCTTTCAGGCGCGTCCACATGATGGACCGTCCATTTTCTACCGGAGAGACCATCTCCGCTGGCAGCTGCACCACCCCCAGGGGAAAGCCCTGTTCGGCGACCGACAATCTGCTTCGGTCCCAAGCTTCGATTTCATCTCGTCGCACAGCCTTCGATTCTCCGGCTTCAGCGTGAGATGGCCCAGCAACTCTTTCCAAGAGCAACTTGAGTTCGTTCACGCCGAACGGCTTCGCGACGAAGTCGTGCGCGCCCGCCTTCATTACTTGCACCGCCGATTGGACCGTGCCATTGCCATTCATGACAATGACCTCGATGTCTGGCTGCAGGCGTTTGATCTTCCGCAAGACTTCGAGGCCGCCAGCGCCGGGTACGTTCAGATCAAGAAGGACAACATCGATGCTTTGAGAATCAATGACCCAAAAGCCTGTTCGGCAGATCCTGTGGCAGTGGTGTGGTATCCGAGAGTGACGGCAGCTTCTCTGCAGGCGTCGCGGACGAAGCGGTCGTTGTCAACGACGAGCAGATGGAGCGGAATAGGGCCCTCGATGGCGACGGGATGAATTGGAGTGGGTGAGGAATGTGCGGTTTGGGCAACTGCAGCGCTCATGGAAGACACCTCCTTCGTTGGTTTTGCTGGGAACTTTGTGATTTTGGACAGGGATTGTGTAAGGCGGGGGGAGAACCAGCGATGATCGAAGGTAAAATGCGAAGCGAAAAGGCTAGAGACGAGGCAGCAAGTTATTTTTCTGAGTTTTTGCTCTTCGCATTCTGCTTCAGGTCCTTCAGGTCGCTGTCGCGTCCCAAAGCCCGTTTATTCGCGATGAGGTCGTCCAGGGAAATGAGGTGGACCGGGACACCGAAGAAAGTGCTCTTAACCTTTTTCTTCCAGGCATCGTTGAATTCAACGCCTGTGATTTCGGTCAGAATATCAATGCGCACCGGAGCAATTCCGATCTGATAGACCACCTGTGCCTCGGTGAAGGTCTGGGCAGTGATCCCGTCATGCTCGAGGGGAGCGCCAAACTTTGTAAGCGCCTGCACGAGTTGAGACGAATTCTGCTGCGAATTGTGTATCCAGATGTCGAGATCTTTGGTATAGCGTGGCTCGCCATACTTCATGACTGCGAAGCCGCCAACGATCAAGTATTCAACCTGAAATTCGTTTAAGAGTTGTAGCAGTTCTCTGTAATGTGGGTTTTCTGCCATGGCTGACTTCCTCGGCTAACTCCACCAATTCCCAGGCGGCCGCAAAGATGGCTTCATCTCCCTGCTCCTGCCAAAACTCGATATCGAACGAACGATCCGGGAACTCACGCTCTAAGAGTCGCGTTTTCCATGTCGAATTATGAGGACCGCGCATTTAGCCTCTTCCAATCGGTTCAAGAATCAATCGCCGTTCCGGACGACCCTACGGCCTGCCGAAAGGTCATTGTCTTGGCCACAATGAACACTATCAGGATATCAGGGAGCAGGGGCCCGGTTTTCTCTTCCTGACAGGGAGGCTCAGTGCGTTAACGCAGCGGCTTTTTTCGCCGCCACAACGACC
>DATJXG010000244.1:0-3243 GCA_035500455.1 Terriglobales bacterium
GCCCGGGCACTCTAATGGCCGTCCTGGCGGCGGCCTGAGAATCTCCTGGAGACCTGATGTACCCCGAACTGCAGAAAGAGCTCGACACTTTCGAGCGGCGCACGCCGAAGTCCGCCGAATCGCACAAGAAAAATCTCAAGCGTATCCCGCTGGGCGTGGCCAGCAACTACCGTGCCTACGATCCCTACCCGATCTTTGTCAAGGAAGGCCAGGGATCGCATTTCCGCGACGTGGACGGCAACGACTACATCGACCACAATCTATGTTTTGGCGCGCTCATGGCCGGGCATTGCCATCCCGCAGTAATGAAGGCGGTGGAGAAACGGCTGAGCACGGGAACGATGTTCGGCATGCCGCACGATATGGAGTGGGAGCTAGCAGAAGAAATCTGCAAGCGCTTCCCGGTGGAGATGGTGCGATTTGGGTCATCGGGCACGGAGGCGACGATGCACGCCATCCGCCTAGCCCGTGCCGCCACCGCTCGCGATAAAGTGCTGAAATTCGAAGGCGGGTACCACGGCCTGCACGATGCGGCGCTGGTCAGCGTGAAGCCGCATGCCCCGGACTTTGGAGACGTGAACGCACCTGTTTCTGTACCCGGTGGGCTGGGCGTTCCGAAGGCAAGTATCGCCAATGTTCCCGTTGCCACCTTCAATGATCTGGCGAGCGTGGAGCGCCGGTTTAAGGAAAATCCGGGGCAAGTCGCGGCCATTATTCTCGAACCCATCATGATGAATGTGGGCCTTTGCATTCCGCAACCCGGCTTCCTCGAGGGATTGCGGGAGATCGCCACCAAGAATGGAGCGCTGCTGATCTTCGACGAAGTAAAGACGGGCGCGAAACTTGGCTGGGGCGGCGCTTCGGAATATTTCAATGTAAAGCCGGATATGATCACGCTGGCAAAGTCCATCGGCGGCGGCTTTCCTCTGGCGGCTTTCGGCACGACCCGCGAGGTCATGGATCTTATCTCGCAGCACAAAGTTTTCCACGGCGGCACGTACAATACGAACCCGGTTTCGATGGCAGCCGGCCTGGCCACATTCCACCACGTACTCACGCGTGAGAATTACGCTCATGTGGAGAAGCTCAGTAACAAGCTCACTGAGGGCTATCGCAAGACCATCGCCAAGACAGGCTTGCAAGGTTACATTGCAAGCGCGGGCGCCAACGGCGCGCTGATGCTGTATCCGAAGGAGATTCGCAACTACCGCGACTGGCTCACGGTGGATACCGACCTGTGGCGGCACTACTGGTTTGGCATGGTCAACCGCGGCGTGATGGCGCAGCCCTACTGGTGGGATGAGCAGTGGACCATCTCGGTGCAGCACACCGAAGCTGACATCGATAGACACCTGGCCGCGTTCGAAGACGTGGCGCCGGCTCTAGCGGCGGCGCAGCTGGAACGCTCGGCGGTAGCAGCGAAGTAAGTGGCGCGGGCGTGCGGGACGACTCCCGCTCGCCCTCCGAATCACCTGGGGACAACCGCCTCGGCAGTCCAGCTTTTAACTAGGGGTATCATCCCGAGCAAGTCGAGGGATCTGCAGTGGAACCGGACCGAGCAAGCTGCAGATTCCTCGTCGCTTTCGGCTCCTCGGAATCACAACGCTAGAAGGACACAGAAGCACGAAGGAGCAAAGTTGGCCACTGACGGACAACCGCACCTCAAACGCGTCCTCGGCCGCTGGGACCTGGTGTTGCTCTTCGTAGTTGCCATCTTCAACCTCAACGTAGTCCCCAGCATTGCCGCTAACGGCGGCGTCACCGTCTGGCTGTGGCTCATCTCCCTGGTGCTGTTTTTCTGGCCGCAGGGCATTGCTGTGATCGAACTTGCCCACCGTTATCCTGGCGAAGGCGGAGTATATCTCTGGGCTAAGGAAGTATTCGGAGACTTCCATGGCTTCCTTTCCGGCTGGTGCTATTGGACCAACAATATGTTATACGTGCCCACGGTGATGCTGTATTTCGTGGGGGTTTCGGTTTTCATTCTCGGACCAAGCCACGCTGCCCTCGCTGACAATAAGGCTTTCGCCCTCTGGACCTCCGTGCTTCTGTTGCTTGTCTTGGCCGCCGTGAATATAGTCGGTCTCGGCGTTGGCAAATGGATCAATAACTTGGGCGCCATCGGCACCGGAATCGCCGCCGCGGTTCTGGTTATTCTTGGCGTGCTGGTTATCTTGCGGAGTGGCTTCACGGTCACCGCGGCCGATTTTCGCGTCCCAAACGACCCTCGCTTCCTCTTGAATACGTTCGGCGTGATTTGTTTTGCGCTCGTGGGGCTTGAGCTAGCGTCCATCATGGGCGACGAGATCCGAGAACCTCAGCGCACGCTTCCGGGAGCCGTTCTTTGGGGCGGGGTAGTTTCTGGATTCCTCTATATTGCCGCGACCCTGACGCTTCTTGTGGCTGTTGGCCGAGGCGGTATCAGCGTGCTGCAAGGCATTGTTCAAGCCGTAGCCACCATGTCTGCCCGGTTTGGCTTTTCGTGGATTATTCCTGCCTTTGCTCTGATGCTTAGCGTGTCAATCGCGGGCATCGCATCCGCATGGCTCGGTGGCTCGGCGCGCATTCCTTTCGTGGCCGGACTGGACCACTATATGCCCGCATGGCTTGGCCGCATCCATCCGAAATACGCGACTCCGTACGTTGCACTTTTGGTGCATGTCGCGATTTCGATTCTGCTGTGTGTTGTATTCTTTCGCTTCTCCAGCGTTCAAGCGGCGTTCCAAACCATGCTTTCGCTGGCGGTGGTTTTACAGCTTGTTCCCTATCTTTATGTATTTGCCTCGCTTATATGCTTCTCTTTTCGGCCCAATGACAAGCGGGGCGTATACAGCAGGCCAACACTGGTTTTTGCGGGAATCAGCGGCTTGGTCACCACCACTCTTGGCATAGGCCTGCAGTATTTTCCGCCCCAATTGGTCACTTCCCTGCGCACCTACGAGTTGGAGATGATCGTTGGCACACTGTTTTTCATAGGCCTTGCCGCCTACTTCTTTTTCATCTACGGTCGCAGTAAGGCAGCCGCAAGCGCGAGCCTTGGGACAACCGCTTCGACGCCCGCGGTCGAGCGAAGCGCAGCAGAATGAACTTGAGGAGGCGAAGATGCCTAGCGGAGTTACCACAGAAGTCCGCACCTATCAGCTTTACATCAACGGCGAATGGGCAAACAGCAAGTCGGGAAAGACCTTCCCTGTCTATGACCCTGCCACCGAGGAAGTAATCGCCCGAGTGCCAGACTGCGGA
>DATJXG010000245.1:0-2549 GCA_035500455.1 Terriglobales bacterium
TAATGGCGGCATGAAACTTCCAGCTCTGGTTAGTCCGGCCTCGGTCGAAGAGCCTGCGCTGCACGCAGGTTGGCAAGGGTACGTGTCGGTCATTGTGCCCATTTTCAATGAGGCCACCCATGTGGAAGAGTTGCTGCAGGCGATCGCCGCCTCGCCGGTGGCGAAGGAAATCATCATCGTGGACGACGGCTCAACCGACGGCACCCGCGAGAAACTGCTGGCGTTGCCCGCCAACGGCGATATCACCGTGGTTTTCCACGAGCGTAATTACGGCAAGGGCGCGGCGGTGCGCACCGGCCTGAGCCACGCCCGCGGCGAATACGTGTTGATCCAGGATTCGGACCTGGAATACGACCCGCAGGACTATCCCGCGCTGCTGCGTCCCCTGGAAGAAGGCCGAGCCAAGGTGGTGTACGGGGTGCGTCCCGACCGCCCGGAGCGCGGATTGAGGTTCTACCTGGGCGCGAAGTTTCTGACCCATCTCACGAACCTGCTGTACGGCGCGGGCATTCACGATGAAGCCACCTGCTACAAGGTGTTCCGCCGCGACTTGCTGGGGCACGTGGCCCTGCAATGCCGCCGCTTTGAATTCTGCCCCGAGGTCACGGCCAAGCTCTGCCGGCTGGGAGAAAAAATCTGGGAAGTGCCCATCTCCTACACCCCGCGGAGCCGGCAACAGGGCAAAAAACTTCGCTCCTCGGACGGCTGGGACGCAGTGTGGGCGCTGCTGCGGTTCAGGTTCGCCCGCAGGCGGCGGTTGTTGACCGCCACCGGCCAGCCTGAGGAGTCGCCGTTTCCCGTCAGTTTCCTGCGCCGCGCCTCGCGTTGAACCACAGTCCACAATCCGCGCAGTCAGCCCCCTCAGAACCCGCTGCGCATCTCCGCCGCGCCCTCTTCAAGATGGTGCTGCTCTCTTTCTTACTGCAGGTCATCGCCATTGGCGCGCTGCGCCAGTACCGCATTCGGCCGCAAGACGACCACTTCGGCTTCGGCTGGGAGATGGGCCGCATCGGCCGCTCCCTCGCTCTGGGCCAGGGATTCAGCAATCCTTATGGGGATTCCACCGGCCCCACCGCCTGGGAGCCGCCGCTTTATCCCTATCTGATGGGCGCGGTGTTCAAGCTGTTTGGAATTTATTCGGTTGCCTCGGCCTGGGCGCTGCTGAGCGCCAATAGCCTGTTCACCGCGCTGACCTCCGTCCCCATTTTCTTTATCGGACGAAGAACGATCGGCGACCGGCTGGCGTGGTGGGCGGCGTGGCTCTGGGCGCTGAATCCCTATGAGATGTATTGGTCGATCCACTGGGTGTGGGATACGACGTTTGGGCCGTTGCTGCTGGCGCTGGTCTTTCTGCTTTCGCTGAAGCTACAGGAACCAGCCAACTGGAAGACGTGGACACTTTACGGCGGGTTGTGGGGAGTGATCGCTCTATCGAATCCTTCCCTGCTGACCTTTCTGCCCTTTTCCGGCTTGTGGGTGTGGTACCGCCGCTATAAAAATGGCCTGACTTCGTTGGGTGGAGTCGCGCTGGCCTCGGTGATATTTTTTGCCTTGCTCGCGCCGTGGTCGGTGCGCAATTACTGGACGTTCGGGCGGCTGGTTCTGGTCCGCGACGACTTCGGCCTGCAATTCCGCCTGGGCAACGGCCCGGACGCCGACGGCATGCTGCGCGCCTATTTGCAACCCAATCTGAACGTGCAGGAATTCGACGCCTTTCGCCGCCTGGGCGAAATCGCCTACGAGAAGCGCTGCCGCAAAATTGCCTTCGATTGGGTGCGGCAGGATCCTGGGCGGTTTGCGGTCATCAGCCTCAAGAGATTCTTCTACTACTGGGCCGGAGTGCCCAAGCCCACCAACAGCACCGCCCCCGCGGATTTCCGCAACTCGCTGTTCCTCGCCAGTTCGGTGCTGGCGATCTGGGGATTGGCGCTGGCGCTGAAGGAAAAAATGCCCGGCGCAGGGTTATTTCTGTGGCTCGTACTCTCCTATCCGACGGTTTACTACTTTGTGTATCCGCACGCCCGCTACCGCCATCCGATCGAGCCCGAGTTGCTGATCCTGGCGGTATTCCTGATCTCAAGGGTAGCGCCGGCGTCTCGCCGGCAGCCCACAGTTCCGATGTAGCGCCGGCGTCCCGCCGGCAACCCCCGGTAAAGCAACGCCGCTCGATCCATTACTGAGCGCGCGACAAAACCAATCCAGCCTCCCCAGACTAAAGTTCCAACCGTAACCCATCCGTCCCCGTACCGCGGGGCGCTCGGGCGCTACAATCGTGTGTGCGCGCCATCCTGCAAAAGCGTCCGCTGCGTTTCATTTTCGCCGCCAACATGATCTCCATGCTGGGCAGCGGCATGAACTCAGCCGCTGTGGCCTGGTACATTCTGCAAGCCACTCACTCGGAAATGGCTCTGGGAATATTCGCTGTCCTGCAGACGCTGCCGGCCATGCTCATGATGCCCTTCAGCGGGGTGATCATCGACCGCGAAGACCGCCGCCGGCTGGTGATGATGCTGGACGCGATCCGCGCCGTCATCATCCTTCTGGTCTCG
>DATJXG010000246.1:0-14132 GCA_035500455.1 Terriglobales bacterium
TTCAGCCAGTGGCTGCCCAAGCTGGGCGTTGAAACTACTTTCGTGGATACGGTGGAGTATGAGCAACACGCCCGGGCCATTCGGCCGAACACCCGGCTGCTCTATCTGGAATCGCCAACGAATCCGACGCTGCGGGTGGTCGATCTGAAGAAAGCCGCGGCGCTGGCCAAACAGCACGGCGTCCTCAGCATGATCGACAGCACGTTTGCCACACCCATCAACCAGCGTCCCACGGAATTCGGCATCGATCTGGTGATGCACTCCTGCACCAAATATTTCGGCGGCCACTCTGATCTGATCGCGGGCTGCGTTATCGGGCGGAGCGACCTGATCGCCAAGATAAAGGAAACGCGAACTACCCTCGGCGGCTGTATGGATCCTCACGCTGCCTGGCTGCTGCTGCGCGGCATCAAGACGCTGGCGGTCCGCGTGCAGCGGCACAACGAAAACGCCTTGCAGGTGGCGAGATTTCTGGCGCAGCATAGCAAGGTGCGCGCCGTGCACTATCCGTTTCTGGAGGGGCACCCGCAGCGCGCGGTCGCCATGGAGCAGATGAGTGGTGGCGGCGGCGTGCTCAGCTTCGAAGTGGAGGGAACTGCCGCCGACGCGCGCAAGGTTACCGAGTCGCTGAGCCTGTTCACCCTGGCGCCGAGCCTGGGCGGGGTGGATTCGCTGGTCACGGTTCCGGTGCTCACGTCGCACGCCATGATCTCCGCCGAGCAGCGCGCCAAGATGGGAGTCACGGAGCAGATGATCCGGCTTTCGGTAGGAATTGAAAACCCCGGCGATTTGATCGCCGACTTGGAGCAGGCCCTGAGTGTAATCAAGACAGCTCCACAACCTGTAGAAGTGGTTTAACTGCGATTTCTCTGCGTCCGCCGCGTTCTCTGCGGTTAGTCGTGGTTCCGGACGCAACTAAATTGTCCCGAGGTGGACTGTGGATCTTCGAGCCGCGGTAATCGGTCTGGGATTTGTAGGCAGAGCGCATCTGGAGTCGTTGCGCCGGCAGGGAATCGCCGTCCAGGGAATCCTGGGAAGCTCGCCACAGCGCACGCAGGAGGCCTGCCGCTCGCTGAATATAACTAAGGGCTATAACTTTCTCGATGAACTGGCGCAGGATAAATCGGTGGACGTTGTCCACGTCTGCACGCCGAACAACGTCCACGCCGAGCAGTCCAAGGCCTGCCTCAACGCCGGCAAGCACGTGATGTGCGAAAAGCCGCTGGCCATGCACTCCGGGGAGAGCGCCGAGCTGATCAGCCTCGCAGCCAAAAACAAGCGGGTGGACGGCGTTACCTACAATCTCCGCTACTATCCCTTGGTTCAGGAAGCCCGCTCCATCGTGGCGCGCGGCCTCATCGGCGAGCCCCGCCTGGTGCACGGCAGCTTCCTGCAGGACTGGCTGCTCTTTCCCACCGACTGGAACTGGCGCTTGGAGCCGCAATACGGCGGCGACATGCGCGCCGTGGCGGACATCGGCACTCACCTCATGGATTCCATGATGTTCGTCAGCGGCCGCAAGATCACCGACCTGTGCGCCGACCTGGCCACGACCAACCCGATTCGCCAGAAGCCGCGCGGGCGGGTGGAAACTTTTCAGCGCGCCCAGGGCGCCAGCGATGAAATCAAAGTCACAACCGACGACTATGCTTCGATCCTGCTTCGTTTCGAAGGCGGCATTCACGGCGTAGCCAGCGTGTCGCAGGTAAGCGCCGGACGGAAGACGCGCCTGTGGTGGGAGGTGGACGGCTCGGAGGGTTCGGTGGCCTGGAATTCTGAAGAGCCCAACACACTGTGGATCGGGCGGCGGCAGGAGCCCAATCAGGAAATAATTAAAGATCCGTCGCTGCTAAGCCCCGAGGCGCGTGGCTACGCTGCGTATCCCGGCGGGCACGCCGAGGGCTATCCCGATACGTTCGTTCAGTTGTTCAAGGATTTCTATGCTTACATCGCGGCCGGCGATTTCGGCGCCCCGCGCAGTTTTCCGACCTTCCAGACCGGCCACGATGAACTGATCCTGTGCGAGGCCATCGCCGCCAGCGCCAGGGAACGCCGCTGGGTGACGGTGAAGTATAAGTAGCGCCGGCGTCCCGCCGGCACGATTCTATTCTTCCCAAGTCTCGATCGACCGCAAGCTACCGGCGAGACGCTGGCGCTACCCTAGAAGTGGAACTTCAGCGCCAGCTGGAGAATGCGCGGGTTGTGCGCCGCTGAGACCCGCAGGAAACCCGACGAGGGATCGAGATCAAATGTATTGTTGGCGATGCCCACGTTGTTAGTTGCCGAGCCCGCGTCGCCCGCGATGCCCTGCCATTCCGTGTGATTGAAGACGTTGAAGGCTTCGGCGCGGAACTCGAATCCCATACGCTCGTTGATAGCAAAGTTCTTGAACAGCGACATATCGAAATTGGTCCGCCGGGGATTGCTCAGAATGTTCCGGCCCGCGGTCCCGAAAGTAAGTCCGCGAGGGTCGGCGAATGCCGCCGGGTTATAAAACAGCGGCCCGAAGCTATCCAGGGGACTCTGAACGACGCCGGACTTGGGATCACCGACCAGATCAGGGTGGGCGGCCGAACCCAGGCCGTTGCCCACGCCCGCGTTATCGGTAGAGACAATCACGCTGAACGGCGTGCCTGTGGAAATGCCCGCAATTCCTGAATACTCCCAGCCGCCGAGCACTTTGTTGACCAGGCCAGGCTGCTTGAAGAACGGGATGTTCCAATCCCACGAGAGATTGAAGACATGGCGCTCGTCGAAGTTGGAGCTGCCGCGATTGGAGGCGGGATCGTAGGAATCCAGGAAACTGGCATCGAACCGATCGGAGGAGTCGTCAATGGAGTGACTGTAGGTGTACGCGGCGCTCAGGACGAGGCTTCCGACGTTGTGCCGGACCGAGGCCTGTAATGCGTGATAGATGGAGGAAGATTTCCATTCCAGGTGCGCGATATCGGAATAGCCCGGGTAGGGGCGGAAGGCATCGGGATTCGCGCCGCACGCGGCCACGCCCAGGTCAATGGCGGCTTGCCCGGTGATGGGTACGCCGCTCGGAGTGGTCATGGTGGTGCAATCATCCGGACCGATGGCTTCACCGGGTTTGTACGGGTTGTCCGCCAGCGGCACCGGCAGCAACTGATTCAGGTTGCTCTGCCGGTTCAAATGCGTGCCCTTGCTGCCGACATAGGAAACTGTCGCCACGGTATTGGGCAGCACCTCATGCTGAATGTCGAGGTGCCATTGCTGAATGTAGGGCCATGTAGCCTTGGTAGGAACTGAAACCACGCTCAAAGGAAACTGACCCGCCGGCGCGCCCGCGGACGTTCCCACAAAGGCGTAACCCGAGGTACCGTTCGGTCCCTCGATATTGTTCTGCTGCACCGTGGTCGCCAGCGGCGGAGAATTTTCCAGCGACTCGGTGTTCCCCTCGTTGCCGTTGGCGTGCTCGAAGAAGATCCCGTATCCGCCGCGAATTGCCGTCTTGCCGTTGCCCCGCGGATCCCAGGCAAAGCCGATTCTTGGCGCCGGGTTGAACAAATGCCCTTGCATGCAGCTCACCGGAACCCCCGGCGTCACGCCGCATTGCACGATGCCATTGGGCAGGCCATTGATGAACAGTCCGGTGACCTCGCCCGAATCCGGATCCACCGTAGTCATGCCCGCCTGATATTTCGCGGGATCAAAGTTGTAAGCCTGTTTCTGCTTCTCGCGATAAGTCCCGAACAGGCTCACGCGCAATCCCAGATTCAGGGTCAGCTTACTGGTGACGTGCCAGTCATCCTGGAAATACGGTTCCACGATCTTGTAGCGGTTGTAGTACTTGATGCGTTGGTCCTGCTGCCCGAAGCTGGTGATTCGCCCGAGCAACAAATCCGCAAAAGGGTTGCCGGTGGAGAAATTCCCCGGATCGTTGGAAGCATCGAAGGTGAGATAGCCGGGAATCGAACCCGCCGCCAGTTCGCCTCCGAGTTCATTCTTCTGGCCGAAAACGAAGTAGGCGCCGAACTGCAGATTGTGCTTGCCCAGGATCTTGCTCACGTTGTCGCGGTACGTGTAGGTGGGATTCGAATTGTAAGGCCCGTTCGGAATGTATCCGGGGTCCTGGCCAAAGCCGCCGCCGTAAGCATCGCCCACCAATTGGAATCCGGGTATGATCCCGTCTCCGTTGCCTCCGAACAGGTCACCGATGGTCATGCTCGACGGCCGTTGCCAGTTGCCGGTGTCATTGAGCACGATGTGATCCGTGGTGTAGCTGAACACGAACTCGTTCAGCAAAGTCGGCGAGAAGGTTGAATTCGCGCGTGCCACGATGCTGACGCCCGGCCCTTTGAAATCCGTTCCAATCGTCGGAAAACTTCCCTGGTTCGTCCACAATGGGGTAGTTTCGGTGGTTTGCCAGGTGTCGTGGATATAGCGGAAAGTGAGCCGGTTTTTGTCGTTCAGGTTGTGATCCACGCGAATCAGTTCCTCGCGCCAGTTGGTGGGCTGCGACACCGTGGTCTGGAAGAATGAGGCCGCGCCGCTGCCGGTCGTGGGCTGCGGGATCAGCGTGAGCAATGCCTGAACGTTCGGATCACTAGCATCAAAGCCTGGAACGGTGTTGAGGTTCGGCGTAACCACTCCGTCCACGACGGGGCAGAAGTCCCCTGGACACTGGTCGGTGAAGTCTCCTGACCTCTCCGCCGCCGACGGCACCTGCTGGTTGAAGTCATTGGGCACGCGGTCGCGGCGCCATTCCTGCGACCAGAAGAAAAATGTTTTGTTCTTCCAGATAGGCCCGCCGATGGTGTAGCCGAAGTCGTTCTTCTTGTAGGGCGGGACGTCGCTTTCAAAATAATTCCGAGCATTGAAGGCATCGTTGCGCACGAACTCGTAGACGTTGCCGTGAAACTGGTTGGTGCCTGACTTGGTTTCCACTTCGACCGTGCCCGAGCCGTTGCGTCCATACTGCGCGCCGTAATTCGAAGTCAGTACCTTGAACTCCGCGATCGATTCCAGGCTGGGATAAACGTTCAGCGTGTCATTGCTGCCGTTATCCATGTTGTCGCCGCCATCCAGCTCCCAGTTGTTGTATTCCACGCGGCCGCCGTTCACGCTGAAGCTCACGTTGCCGCCGATGCCGACCTGGCCTTCATCCTGACCGGTCTGGTTGCTCACGCCGGGAACCAGCGTCACCAGTTGCGTGAAGTTTCGCCCATTGAGCTGCAGTTGCGTGATCTCCTTGCCGGTCACCGTGCCGGAAAGGTCCGATTGCTGCGTCTCCACCTGGGCCACGTTGGTGCCTTCGACGGTCACTTCTTCCTGTTGCGCGCCCACCTGCAAAGTCACATCCACGCGCGCCTTCTGCGCCACCGCCAGGATCACGCCCTTGGCCTGAAATTTCTTGAAGCCGCTCGCCGCCACCGATACGTCCACCGGGCCGGCCGGCAGCCCGCCGACAAGAAAATCGCCGCTCTCATTGGTCGGGGTGGTGTGAACGATGCCCCGCTCCGGAACGCTCACTGTCACTTGCGCATTGGGCACCGCCGCGCCGGTCGCATCCGTAACCGTACCGGTGACCGACGACGTTTCCTGCGCGAACCCGGCCGACGCGCAAAGACCGGCCATCGCCAACAGAACCACCATCCAGCGGAGAGAAGAACTCATGGTGCACCTCAATTTCAGACGTTGGGATACCGGGCATTCCGCAGCGCTGGCACGCCGCCCTTCTGATCCGAGAGCAAGTTTATTAAATGCATTTAATAAACTCGACAATATTGCGCTGACTCAATGTTAACCGTCAAGCAAAAAATCTCGATGATCTGTTTCAGGATTTCCGCAGGCTACGCAAGACAGTAAAGCCCACTATGAAACACGGGAGGTCGATTCCCGCACCACCAGCTCCGGCGCCACTTTCCGGTGCACGGCGGGAACTTTGCGCTTTTCCAGGACAGCCGCGATTCCATCCACTACAATCCCCGCCGCCATCGCCCCCATACTTTCCATAGGCTGGCGCACGGTAGTGAGCGCCGGGGTGTAGAGCCCCGAAGCCGCTACGTCGTCAAATCCGATCACCGAGCACTGCTCGGGCACGCGGATTCCCGCGCGGGTCAGCGCCCGGATGGCCCCGAACGCCGTCATGTCGTCAAAGGCCATCAGCGCCGTGAACGGCCGCCGGTTGCGGATCAGCTCTTCCGTCAGCCTGCATCCGGCCTCAAAACTGGAAAACGGATCGCGCGACTCCGGCAGGTCCATAATCAGCCGCGAGTCCAGTTCCAGCCCCATCTTTCGCGCGCAAGTGCGAACCCCCGCCCAGCGCGGCCCGGCGTCAGCCAGGGTCTTCGGCCCGCGGATAAAAGCGATCTTGCGGTGCCCCAGGGCGTGCAGATGTTCCAGCGCGGTGTAGCCGCCCAGCTCGTTGTCCACGATCACCGAGCTGATCGAATCGGTCCGCAGTTCGCGTTCGATCATCGCCGTCGGAATGCTGCTCTTTTCCAGGTCGCCCAGAATGTCGATATCGAGGAACACCCAGTTGGCCACCACGATCAGAGCTTCCACCCGCCGGTCGAGCAGCATCTCCAGGTAGCGCTCGAAGCGGCTGCGCTCGTTGTGCACATCGGTGAGAATCGGGAGGAAAGAAGACTGGTACAGCGAATTCTCGATCCCCCGCAGCACCAGTGTGCAGTAGGGATCGGTCATATCGAACACGATCACGCCCACGGTGTGGCTGCGCTTGCTGCGCAGCGAGCGCGCGAAGAGATTCGGCCGGTAGCCCAGGCTCTTGGCCGCTTTCTCGATGCGCTTCTTGGTGACCGCCGGAATATAACGTGACAGCGGCGCGTTGTTGAGCACAATGGAAACGGTAGTCGAGGAAAAGCCGCTTTCCTTGGCCACGTCTCGAATCGTCACCATTTTTTCTCTGCCTGCCACATCGCGCACTCTGGCCGACAACTACAGCAGAGAGTAAATCCAGTGTCAAGGGTAGAAGATTCCGTTGGATGGTTTTCTTTGCGCACTCTGCGAGCTTTGCGGTCAAGAATTTTTCACCGCTAAGAGCGCCAAGAATGCGAAGAAACCCAACTCTGGCGCCACAAACTGAGAACCGGGAACTGAGAACCGGGAACTGGTTTTCACCCAATCAGCAGTTCCCCGAACCAAGCGAAGCCCCAGTGCCTCCGCAGCCGCATTTTTTGATAAACTGACCGCGATCCTTCTCCTGCCTGCGTTGCGCCGACCAGCAAGGTCTCTGAAGGGAGGCAATCATCCCATGAAACGCGTGCTCAAAATCGTCGCGATCGTTATCGGTGTCCTTTTGGTGATCGCGCTCGTGCTGCCCTTCGTCATCAACGTCAACAGCTTCCGTCCCCGCCTGGAATCCGAACTGACCACGGCTCTGGGACGCCAGGTGAGCGTGGGCAATCTTAGCCTTTCGATTCTCAGCGGCAGCATCTCCGCCCACGACATTTCCATCGCCGACGATCCCGCTTTCGGCGCCAAGCCGTTCATCACGGCCAAAGCTCTCAATGTAGGCGTCGAGTTGATGCCCCTGGTTTTCTCCAGGCAGTTGCGCGTCACGGAACTCACTCTCGACCACCCCGAAGTCCTGCTGCTGCGCTCCAAGTCCGGCACCTGGAACTTCTCGACGCTGGGCGGAAAATCCAGCGCGCAGCCCGCCGCCAAGTCCACGCCCACCTCGAACCCCGACCTTTCCGTAGCCAAGCTAAACGTGAAGGATGGCCGCGTCTCCGTGGGCAATGCCGCCTCCGGCAAACTGCACGTCTATGACAACGTCAACGTCACGGTAAAGAATTTCTCCTTCACTTCGCAGTTCCCGTTCACCCTCTCGGCCGATCTGCCCGGCAAGGGCAGCGTCAGCCTCGATGGCCAGGCCGGCCCCATCAATCCTAACGACGCTTCCGCCACCCCGGTCGAGGCGAAACTAAAGGTAAAGCACTTCGACCTTACCGCCTCGGGCTTCGTCGATTCTTCCTCCGGCCTCGCCGGCGTCGCTGACTTCGACGGCACGCTGAGTTCCGACGGCGCTACCCTGCGCAGCAACGGCACAGTGAATGCCGACAAACTGCAACTGGCTCCCAAGTCCTCGCCCGCCACCCGCCAGGTGCAGGTGAAGTACGCCATCAATCACGATCTGCAGAAGCAATCTGGCGAGATCACCCAGGGACTGGTCACCATCGGCAAAGCCACGGCGCAACTCACAGGCACCTATCACATACAGGGCGACTCCACTCTGCTCAACTTAAAGCTCATCGGACAGAGCATGCCGGTAGAAGAACTGGAAGCCATGCTGCCCGCGCTGGGCGTGACTTTGCCCTCGGGCTCGTCGCTCAAGGGCGGCACGCTCAACACCACGCTCGCCATCACGGGCACCTCGGAAAAGCCGGTCGTCTCCGGCCCCGTCCGCCTTGCCGATACCAAGCTCGCGGGCTTCGACCTGGGCTCGAAAATGTCAACCATCTCCAAGCTGAGCGGCATCGGGAAGAATGCGGACACGACGATCCAGAATCTGAGCACTGACCTGCACTATGACCCCAGCGGCATCCAGACGCAGAACCTCAACCTCACCGTGCCTTCGGTCGGCGTGCTCACCGGCAACGGCAACATCAGCCCCGGCGGCAACCTCGACTACACCATGCGCGCCAGCCTCAGCGGCGGCGCGGTGGCCGGCATCGCGCAGATCGCAGGCCTGGGCGGCAAGGGCAGCAATGCGGGCGTCCCGTTCTTCATTCGCGGGACTACCTCGAACCCCTCGTTCGTGCCCGACGTGAAGGGTATGGTTGGCAGCAGCCTTAAACAAACTCTGGAAGGCCAGCAGGTAAAAGGTTCGGTGCTCAACAACCTGACGGGATTACTAGGCAAGAAGAAGCAGAAGCAATAACCAACCTTGCGGCGAGCAATGACCGGGTAGGGACGGGGCTTGCCCCGTCCCCCGAGAGTGTGTGACTTTTTGTGGTCGAAGACAATTATGCCCTGTCATCCTGAGCGAAGCGAAGGACCCCATGTCTGCGTAGAAGCAGCACCAGCGCTGTAAGGCATTCTCTCCACCGCACGGCGGCAGCGCCGAGAGAATGCCCGCCAGGGCCGTTGCCTCCCGCCGCAGGCAAGGGCTCCTTAGCTTCGCCCAGGATGGGAGAAAGAGTCACGGCCTCCGAGGGAAGCGAGGGCAGCTTGAGATGTTTTCTTTGCGTCCTTTGCGATCTTTGCGGTAAACCTTCTTTGAATTCGGCGAATCTATAGCTAAATGATATACCATTAAATATGACCGCCGCCCCCAACCTCCTCGTTCTGACCAAGCCCGCCGACTCCAGGCGCTTTGGCCTGGCCCACTGGATGCGCGAAGTGCTCGAGCAGTGCGACAAAGTCCGCGGCGACTTTGCTCCCGACCCCGTCCACGATCTGCGTGTGGCCCTGCGCCGCTGCCGCTCTCTGGCCGATGGTTTTATCGTCCTCGACTCACGTCCCGCCTGGAAACAAATGAAGCGCGCCGGCAAGCAGCTCTTCAGCCAACTCGGAGCCCTGCGCGATCTCCACGTGATGCAGGAGTGGATCCAGCACCTCGCCCCCGCCGACGATCCCGTAGCCCGCTTCCTGCTCGACCTCCACGCCACAAAAGAGCCGGCGCTCAAGCAGGCCGCCCTCGCCGCTCTTGAGAACTTCGACCGCGATCGCTGGCAAAACTGGGCCGACGTCCTGCCCAGGCGGGCCGAGCAGGTTCCCGCCGGCAGCCTGGTCTTTCGCCACCTCGCTCTGGAGCGATGGAATGCGGCTTATGATTTGCATCACCGCGCTCTGCGCAACCGCTCCAAAACCGGTTATCACCAGTTGCGCATCGGGCTGAAGAAATTCCGCTACACGGTGGAAAACTTCCTGCCGGAGTTGCACGAAGCCTGGGGCGACGACCTGAAAAGACTTCAGGATTGGCTGGGCGAGGTACACGACCTCGACGTCCTCTGGGCCACCGCTCTTCAAGCCAAAGCATTCCCCGGAAGCGCGGAAACTCCTGTCGGCGAACACTCGGAGGGCCCCGCAACCGCGGCCCACGAGCCGAGTGCCAGATCCAACGAGGAGGACGAGCGCCGCTTCTGGCATTCGCACATCGAGTCCGAGCGCGAGCAACGCCTGCAAAAATATCGCGACAAAATGATCGGCCCGCATTCACCCTGGCAGGTGTGGCGAGCGGAGCTACCGCAAGGGGCGGAAATAGAATCCGGAGCCATGGAACGCCTGCGAGTCTGGGCCGGCTTCCTCGATCCCGATGTCTCGCACTCCGAAGCCATCACCGCGATCGCGCTCAAACTTTTCGACGGACTGGCGGAATCCGGCTTCCACCATCGCAACCCTCGTTCGCGCGACATCCTGGAGATTGCCGCTTTGGCGCACGAGGTTGGCCGCGCCAAGCGCGACCGCAAGCACCAGAAGATTTCCGCCCGCTACATTCGCGAATTCGACCCGCCCCTGGGCTGGCGAGCGCAGGACTTGCAGCTGGCGGCGCTGGTGGCACGCTACCATCGCGGCGCGCTGCCTGCTCCCACCCAGGCCCGCTTCGGCCGCCTTTCCGAGACACAAAAAGATCTTGTGCGCTTTCTCGCCGGCATTCTGCGCCTGGCGGAGTCGCTGCACGGGGGCAAAGCAGCTGCGCGCGCCGTGACCGTGGAGAAGACAGGAGATTTTCTAACGGTGTGGCTTCAGGGAATTCTGCAAGGAGCGCGGCAACCGGAGAAAGTCGCTGCCGCGAGATACCTGCTGGAAGCGGCTTGCGGCTGCCCTATTCTGGTGCGCCAGGCCGCCCGCCGCAAGTAAAGATGTAGCGCCGGCGTCCCGCCGGCACCATTGGGTGCGGCTGAACCGCCGAGTGCAGAACGACCGCGGAGTGCCGGCGGGGACGCCGGCGCTACCGATCCTGCTTGTGCCGCTGCAACTCATGCCGCAGACTGCGGCCTTCCACCAGGTGGAACACTTCCTCCGCCAAATTCTTGGCGTGGTCGCCGGCGCGCTCGAACGCCTGCGCCATCAATAATAGATTCGTACTGTATTCCCGCGGACGCTTCCTCGAACTCTCGAGGTGGCGGCTGAATAGCGCCTTGCATGCTTCGTCCATGCGCGCATCGCTCTGCATCACCCAGCTCGCGGCTGCCGTGTCGCGGTGCACAAAGCCGGTATAGATGCGCTCCATCATCTCCTCCAGGGTTTTGGCCATGGCCTCCATGTCGCGCGTATCTTCCGGCAGCATCTTCGAGCCTAACGTGTGCAGGCGCTTGGTCACCGACCACGTAAGATCGCCGATGCGCTCCAGATCGATGATGAACTTCAGGCAGGCCAGCAGTTCCCGCGCCTCCGGCTCGGTAACTTCGGTGATCGCGCTGGCCAGGCGTTCATCGATCTTGCGCTCGATGCGGTCGAGTTCCTTCTCGCAATCCTTTACCGCCAGGAAAGCCATCTTCGACGACTTGTCGATGAACTCCCCCGCATTGGCAGCCGCATCCTTGGCCACCAGGCAAGCTTGGCGGATCAGGTCCGACATCTCCTTGGTGGACTCGGTCTCCAGCGGAATTTCTGTTTTGGTCCTGCTGCGGCGGGCGATCAAGCGACCTGATCCTCCTCCGGTCACGTTCTGCGGCGGCAAGTCTCGCTCATTGGGCGCGGCAAGGGAACCCGCGCCCATCTGGAACTCAGCAACTGTGTATCACAATTCGCGCCAACAAAGACTCGCGCCCCACAAATTCACAGATTTTTAACTTCGGTAGCGCCGGCGTCCCGCCGGCAACCCCTCAAATCGAGCGGCGGCCGGCAACCCGCCGTCAACTGCCCAAGAAATCGCCAATTGCAATCGCCAATCAGCAATCAGCAATCAAAAATCAGCAATTCACCAATCAGGCCTCCCAATCCAACACCACCTTCCCCGCCTCGCCCGAGCGCATCGCCTCAAACCCCTTCTCATAATCCCGCCACGAAAACCGGTGAGTGATCACCGGCGAAATATCCAGCCCGCTCTCCAGCATGACGGTCATCTTGTACCAGGTCTCATACATTTCGCGCCCATAAATGCCCTTGATGGTCAGCATGTTGAAGATCACCTGGTGCCAGTCAATTGCCATCTCGCCCGCTGGGATTCCCAGCATAGCGATCTTTGCGCCATGGCTCATATTGCCCAGCATCTCGCGAAACGCCGCCGCCGAACCCGACATCTCCAGGCCCACGTCAAACCCTTCCAGCATTCCCAGTTCTTTCTGCACTTCTTTCAAGGGCGCCTGCCGCGAATCCACCGCCCGCGTAACTCCGATCTTTTTCGCCAACGCCAGCCGGCTTGGATTCACATCGGTAATGACTACGTGCCGCGCCCCAGCGTGCAGCACCACTGCTGCGGCCATGATCCCGATCGGCCCCGCGCCCGTAATGAGCACATCTTCCCCCAGCACGGGGAATGACAAAGCTGTATGTACAGCATTGCCGAAGGGATCGAAAATCGCCGCAATTTCCCGCCGGATCTTGGGATCGTGCCGCCAGATATTGCTCATGGGCAGCACGATGTACTCGGCGAACGCCCCTGCCCGGTTCACCCCCACTCCCTGGGTGTGCGCGCAAAGGTGCCGCCGCCCCGCCAGGCAATTCCGGCAGCGCCCGCAGATCACGTGCCCTTCGCCGCTGACCAATTCCCCCGGCCGGAAATCGGCCACGTTCGAGCCCACTTCCACCACTTCCCCTACGAATTCATGCCCGATCACCAGCGGTACCGGAATCGTCGCCCGCGCCCACTCATCCCATTCGTAAATGTGCAGGTCGGTGCCGCAAATCCCGGTCATCAGTACCCGCACCTTCACGTCATTGATGCCGATCCCGGGCTCCGGCACCTCTTCCAGCCACAACCCGCGCTCACTCCGGCTTTTCACCAGTGCTTTCACAAATCTCCTCGCGCTTCCCGAAACGCCTTATCGAACTTCCGGCTCAACCGCCACGAACCTTCCCAGTGCCACATCTTTCTTGACCGCGTCCGCGGGGAAAGCCTGCCCGTGCATCACGATATACACTCCCGGCGCCAAAACCCGCGCCGCGAACAGGCTCTCGGTCAGGTTCTGCAAGGCATCGCTATCTTCGAATCCCAGCGGCGCCATCGCTCCTGTAAGTACAATCGGTACCCTTACTTCGGGAAGCGCTCGCTTCAAAAACGTTCCCGTGCGCACCATGGTGTCGGTGCCGTGCGTAATGATCACCGGCGCATTTTCCTCCAGCAGTTTTTTCACCGTTGCCAGAATCAGCTCGCGGTCGGCGTCGGTCATCTCCAGGCTGTCTTTATTGAGCAGCGGCCGCACCCGCACTTCCGTATCCGGCAGCCGCAAACGCTGCAGGTAGCGATGGATCTTGCTCTCCAGATTAGCCACCGACCCAGCCTGCTCGGAATACACCTTATCGATGGTCCCGCCGGTGGTTACCACATAGATCACTTTCATAGCAGAGCAAGTCCAATGTACACCAGCCCAGAATCAACCAGCGTGAACAGGCCGACCGGCCAAATACCGAACTTCAACAACTGAGAACTGAGAACCGGCAACTGGCAACTGGTGTTTCCCCAAAACCGGCCAGAACTGAGTGCCTGCAAGCCGCGAACCGCCCGAGCCTGCGAGCTGGTCAACGCTTATCCGCACCGCCGCAACGCCCCGTACCTACCGCGCCTGCCGACGCAACTCATCAATCTGCACCTGCAGATCGGCAACTTTCCGCTCAACCTCTTCCACCGACGCCGTTTTCACCGTCCGCTCGCGAGTGTAGCCCACATACCCGAGCCATCCTTCCGACCGCGCCTCGCGCTGCTGCTTTACCAGCGCATATAAAGGATCAGCCTCGATCCGCGCCACTTCCTCGTCCAGTTCGCCCGCAGGCGCCGCCACGCCCATCGCCTGCAGAATGGTTCGCGCCATCAGCAGGTGTCCGCTGAGATCAGGATGAATTCCGTCACGCGTAAACGAAAACTCCGGCTCCGTCTTCCGCCTTTGCGCGATGTAGGCCGCCACCGGCCCATGCAGATCGATCACCCGCGCCGCGTGGTGATTGAGCTTCATCTCCCAGCGCGCATAGTCGCCGAGCACCGAGTCATAGTCTTCGTAGGGCTGCAGATAACTGAAGTCCGCGGCGTCGCGCTTCTGCAG
>DATJXG010000247.1:0-28387 GCA_035500455.1 Terriglobales bacterium
CCGGCGACATCCTCGCCGTCGGCTGGATGGCCAACCACGTTCGCGAGCGCATGCACGGCGACCGGACTTACTTTAACGTCAACCGGCATATCAATCCTACTAACGTTTGCGTGGCGGCCTGCCGCCTGTGCGCTTTCGGCCGCAAAAAAGACACGCCCGGCGCCTACACCATGGCGCTGGAAGAAGCGTTTGAGACCGCGGCTTCCGGATACACCGAGGCGGTGACCGAGTTTCATATTGTCGGCGGCCTGCATCCCGACCTGCCGTTTCAGTACTTTCTCGATCTGATCTCGGGGCTGAAGGAGCGGTTTCCGCAAGTGCACCTCAAGGCCTTCACCATGGTGGAAGTCGCATACCTGGCGCGGCGGGCAAAGCTCTCGATCAGGGAGACGCTGGAGCAACTGAAAGCCGCCGGCGTGGACTCGCTTCCCGGCGGGGGCGCGGAAATTTTTGCTGACCGGGTACGCCACATCATCTGCGATCACAAAATCGACGGCGGCCAGTGGCTCGATACCGCCCGCCTGGCGCACCAGATCGGGCTAAAATCCAACGCCACCATGCTCTATGGCCACGTGGAAAACGACGAAGACCGCGTGGACCACCTGTTCAAGCTGCGCGCTTTGCAAGATGAAACCGGCGGCTTCCAGACCTTCATCCCGCTGGCCTTCCATCCCGACAACACTCCGTTGCAGCACTTGCCGAAAACCACCGGCATGCTGGACATCAAGCAGATCGCCGTCAGCCGGCTGGTGCTCGACAACTTCCCGCACATCAAGTCCTATTGGCAGATGATGACGGCGAAGATCGCGCAGATTTCTCTCCGTTTCGGTGCCGACGACATGGACGGCACTGTGATTGAAGAGAAGATTTATCACGACGCCGGCGCCACCACCCCGCAGGGCATGCGGCGCCAGGAACTGGAGCGACTGATCCGGGCGGCGGGACGCGAACCAATCGAGCGTGACACACTCTACCGGCCGGTGACGCGGACGGAGACTTCGGTTACGGTGGCGGTGTGAGACTCGTCCACGAATGATGCACAGGGAACCTTCCTCCGATATGTTTGTTCGTCACATACAAATCCCCTCTGATCTGTAACCCTCTTTCTAAGTGATTGTCATCCTGAGCGAAGCGAAGGACCTATGTACTCTGCCAGTGAACACACCTACTACGTCTACATTATGACGAACCGCTCCAAGACGCTCTACATCGGTGTCACGAATACCTGGTTCGACGCGTCTGGGAGCACAAGCTGGGCAAGGGTTCCAGGTTCTGCGTGCATTACAAACTGGATTGTCTAATATATTTGAGCGCTTCCGGTATGTAGGCAATGCCATTGCACGAGAAAAGCAGATCAGGGGACTGCTCCGGATTAAGAAAATTGCGCTGATTGTGGCGCAGAACCCCTCTTGGCGCGATCTGAGTGCCGAGTGGTGCGGGCATTTCCAATCGCGGCAGACTGCATAGGTCCTTCGCTCCGCTCAGGATGACAATCGAGTCCTCGCTCTCGATGATAATGAGATCAGGATGACAAAGGACGCCAAGTCGGGTGCCTATGGCTTGGCGACGCGGTCCAGATAAAAGCGGAAGAACTGATCCGAACTCGAATTCAGGCACACCTGCGCATTTGGCGTGCCCGATTCAACCAGGGTTGAGCCTTTCTCATCTACGCGAATGCGCATCGGCTCAACCGGGCAAAGCTTCGGATCCACCGCGTAGGCCACTGCCATGGCGTCAAACAGCGTGGGCGTTTGCTGGCCCCACTGGTGATACAGAATGGTCAGCGCATCGCTGAGCGGCGTGCCCTGGCGAAACAGGTACGCGCGCTTTACCTCGTCCAGCTTCAGTTGGGTGGAATCGAGCGGCATCACGTAGAGCGGCACGCCGGCGGCGAAAAGCTTCTGGGCCGAGGGTATGTCATTCAGAATGTTCCACTCCGGCTGCGGCGGCGATGGCGTCCCATAATCTACGTCGCCGTATCCTCGCTTGATCGATCCGCCCATGATCACCACGCGCTTGAGCTTGCGGAAAGTCGCCGGGTCTTTATCGATGGCGGCGCCCACATTCACAAGAGGCCCGATGCCGATCAGGGTGATCTGGCCGGGATAGCGGCGAATCTGGTCGAGCAGAAAATCCACCGCCCCGGGATGTGAAGCTCTGGCGAAGTGGCCGCTCTTCGCGTAGGGGCGCTGGGTGAATTGATTATTGGCGCGGGTCGGAATTCCGACGGCGACTGGAATCTCGGGATGCCCAACCTCGCCCAGGAAGCGGTCGGCCAGCCTGGCCCTGAGTTCGGTGTCCCCGAAGGCCGTGGTCACTCCCAGAATCTGCAGCTCGGGACTGCGCAACGCCAGCGCCAGGGCGAAAGCGTCATCGATGTCGTCGCCGAGGTCGGAGTCGATGATGACTTTCTCCGGCGGGTTGGATGGCGCGGTAGTTTGAGCGCGCGTGAGGGGCAGGCTGAGAATCGACAATAAAATCGCCACTGCAATCGGAAGTGCAAGGCCGCCGGCGCGCCACAAATAATCGTTGAATGTTGCGAGTTGGGCAGAGGACATTTCGGCACTGATTACACCAGAACAGATTCTCCAAGACAACGGAGGACGACTGCTATTAGCCCGCAGCGCCTTCCGCGGAAGTTCTTGGCGCCCTCGGCGTTGTGGGGTTTTGGGTTGCCTTCGACAACACCAAAATCTTAAATCGCCGAGGCCGCCGAGAACCCCCGCGGAGCGCGCCGAAAGCACGGCTACAAATCGGATTTTGTGTTTCTCCACAGGTGTAGAATTGGGGTGTAGCAGAAAGCTTCACGGGATCCGCTCCCGATCCGAGGCCGAAATGAATGTTCATATCAGCTACAAAGTCCGCAAAACTCCCGATGTTGAAAAGGAAATTCATCACTTCATTGAAAAATTGCAGCGCCGTCTGCAGGTTTTTCGTCCCGAACTTATCCATCTGAAGGGCAGCGTGGAGGAGAACTCGCCGCGCGAAGGCTTTGTCGTGGGGTTGAATCTGCGCCTTCCGACCGGTCAAATGGCCGCGCAGAAGGCTGGTCCAACCGCCACCAACGCCATCAAGGGCGCGTTTGACGAACTTCTGCAGCAGTTTACCAAGCACAAGCAGCAGCTGCGCAGTTCGCAGAAGTCGCGGCGGCGCAAGATTGTCTCGGCCAAGCTCAGGCCGCGCGTGGCTTTTGAAGACACCCTGGCGGCGGTGCAGCCGCCTGCGGTCTCCTCCGATGACGTTCGTTCCTATGTCAACGCCCACCTGGGACGATTGCAGCGCTTCATCGAACGCGAGATTTATTTCCGCGAGACCGCCGACCAGCTCGGTCCGGGCGCGGTCACCTGCGAAGAAGTAATGGATGAGGCCGTGGCCCGCGCTCTTGACGACGGCAAGAAGCCAGAACGCATCTCCCTGGAGCCTTGGATTTACCGGCTGGCCCTGCGAGCTATGGATGATCTCTCCAGCAGCGATGGCGGGGAGGGTGACAACGTGCGCCTCGAGGAGTCAACCCGCAAGCAAAACGTGCGCGCCAGTGACGAGCCCGAGTTGCAATTTCATCAGCCGGATGAGACTTTCACCGAGGAAAGCATCATCGCCGACCGCCGCGTCGCTACTCCGGAAGAGCTTGCCTATTCAGACGAGATGATCTCGCTGATCCAGTTTGCGCTTCGCGGCGTGCATTCGCCCGACCGCGAAGCCTTTCTGTTGCATGCCATCGAAGGCTTCACCGTGGAAGAGATCACGGCCATCACCGACCGTGGCGCAGAGGATGTGCGATCCTCCATCGCGTCAGCGCAGGAACATTTGCGTCGGAGCGCCCCAGTCAGTTCCAGGAACCAGGCGCCACTGCGGCAACGAGCGCGGGCCAACTGAGGCGCACAGGTTTCTCCTTCGTGAACCTTCGTGTACGCTTGGTGTCCTTCGTGGTGCGTTTTTAGCCGCCTGGCCTCCAAGGCAAACCACAAAGGACACCAAGGGTTCACGAAGGGGATCTCGGCGCTTGATAGTGCGCCTCTGCTCGATCCAGTCGCTTCCAACGCTGGAACCTGCTTATCCGACCTGATATTCTGGCGCGTCCTCATTCCCTTCGGTTCGAAAGGGCGGCCATGCCTTTTTCCCGCCGTGAGTTTATTGCCACTACTGTTGTGGGATCAGTATCCTCGCTGGCTCTGGGCGAGCAGGAGGCGACGGACAACAGCGAGTCTTCACCGTCAACGCCGGCGAAGCGCCCGATCATCATTTGCGCTCACAACGGTTTCAATTATCTGGATGACGGTTACGCTTACTTAAAAAGCGGCGGCGATACCCTGGAAGCTGCCATGCGCGTGGTGCGAGGCCCTGAGGATGATCCCAAAGATACCAGCGTCGGCCTGGGCGGGTTGCCCAACGAAGACGGCGTCGTCGAACTCGACTCCTGCTGCATGCACGGGCCGACGCGCCGCGCCGGTTCCGTAGGCGGGCTGCGCAATATCAAGAATGCGTCGCGGGTGGCCAAGGCGGTGATGGAGCACACCGGCCACGTAATGCTGGTGGCCGAAGGCGCGGAGCGCTTTGCCGTCGCCATGGGTTTCCCGCGGGAGAATCTGCTCATGGAGCGCTCCCGCAAAATCTGGCAACTGTGGAAGGAGTATCACTCCAGCGATGACTGGTGGGGACCAGGAATTGGCGATCCGCACTGGCAGCCGCCGCAGACCGCGCCGCAGTCGGAACTGTGGCCGGAGCGGGTTCGCCGCCTGCAGGAATTGGCCGCCGCGATCGGCATCGAGCCTGAAATGCGCGGCGAGGCGATCCGCAAAGTCCTGTTTCCACCCACCGGGACCATCCATTGCTCGGTGCTTAACGAGAAGGGCGAAATGTCCGGGTGCACTACCACCAGCGGACTGGCGTTCAAGATGCCGGGGCGAGTGGGCGACTCGCCCATCATCGGCGCGGGTTGCTACACCGATCAGGACATCGGTTCGGCGGGCGCTACCGGCAGCGGAGAAGAAAATATCAAAGTTGCCGGCGCGCACACCATCGTAGAGAACATGCGCCACGGCATGTCACCGCAGGAAGCCGGCATGGATGCCCTGAAGCGCATCGTGCGCAACTACAACAACGATATGAAGAAGCTGCGCTTCATCGACATGACGTTCTACGTCCTGCGCAAAGACGGCGCCTATGCTGGGGTGTCGCTGTGGGAGGGTTATTCGCCTTCGCCCTGGGAGGAGCAGAAGCCCAATCCGCATCGCATTGCCGTGCATGACGGCAGCAAGCGCGCAGAGAAGACCGTCGCGCTGTTTGAGGGCTATTCGCAGGATTTTCCGCCTTTTCCCAAAGTTCCAGCGGCAGACTTGGAACAACTGAAATAGGAAGAGCTGGTGCAGGGGGCTCGCCCCCGTCCCGATATCACCGTGTAGCCTGAATCCGCCGTTGGCCAACGCAGTGAGTGGTGAAATCCAGACTGGGTGAAACCCAGTTCCCGGTTATCAGTTCCCGGTTTCCAGTTGCTACGTCAGCTCGCTGGTCATGATGAAAAGCGGCTTCATCTCGAAGGTGTGGTAATTGGGCCGGAGGCGCTCGGTGTTGTAGTGTTCCTTCACATTCACGATCTTCTTCGAGGCGGTTACGGCATCAATCGGCATATTGTCGTAGCGGCCGTTCTTAAGCACCACCAACCGTCCATGAATGCGGCCCAGGATCAAGTCAAGCGCCAGGTTTCCGTACGCCATAGGGACGATGGAATCGATGGCGTCAGGATCGCCGCAGCGCACCAGGTAGCCGAGTTTCTGGTTCAGCACTTCGATGGTTTTCCCGTGGTTGTATTTGGGGGAAAGTTCCTTCAGCTTCTCGGAAACCACATCGCCGATCCCGCCCAGCTTTTTGTGCCCAAAGGCATCGGTAGCGTCCTTCTCGAATACCATCTCGCCGCCTTCGAACATTGCCCCTTCGGAAACCAAGACCACCGAATATTTACTGGGATTCTTGCTGCGGTCGGCGACCAGCAGTTCCGTCAACTGCTCAATGTTGAACTTGTGCTCGGGAATTACGCAGCGGTTGGCGGCGCCGGCCATGGTAGGCAGCATGGCGGTGTAGCCGGCGTAGCGCCCGAAGACTTCCAGCACCAGAAAGCGCTCGTGCGATCCGGCCGACGTGCGCAGGCTGTTGGTCATCTGGATGGTGCGGGTCACGCAGGTGCTGAAGCCGATGCAGTAATCCGTACCAGGCACGTCGTTGTCCATAGTCTTGGGAATGGCGATCACCTTGCGCCCTTCCTGGTAGAGGCGTACGCCGTAGCTCAAGGTGTCATCGCCGCCGATGGGGATCAGGTAATCAATTCCCAGCCAGTCGAGGTTCTTCAACACCTCCGGCGTCAGGTCGTTCTTTTCCCCGTTGTAAGTTCCCTGCAGGTGGGTGGGTACGCTTGATTTCTTGACCACGCCCGGGTTGGTGCGCGAGGTATGCAGAAAGGTGCCGCCGGTGCGGCCGGCGCGGTTCACGATCTCCTCGCTCAACGACTGAAAGTTGTTGCTGTTGTCGTAGTCCTTCTCGCGAACGATATCCACCAGGCCCGCCCAGCCGCGGCGGATGCCAATCACCTGGTAGCCTTCGCGCAGGGCGCGGATGGTGACAGCACGGATCGCGGGGTTCAAACCGGGGACATCGCCCCCGCCGGTGAGGATACCAATCACTCCCTTGCGTGTATTCATGTTGGCCATGGTAAATGAATACCGCGCCGGAGAGAATTCTGGCAAGGGGAGGTGCTGCCCTCCGCTGGAGACGTCGCCTGCAATGTCCGGGGAGTTATGGATTTCCTGTAGAGACGCTGTTCGCAACCTCTCCCGGGCCACCCGCGTGACTGGGTGGTGAGGAAACTCTTATCCCAAAGCGCAGCACCAGCACCAGGGCGCACAGCGCCACGAAGCACTGCAAGAACATGCCCCACATCCAGGTGAAGGTGGTGCTTGGCGAGTTGTTGCCGCCCTTCAGATCCAGGCCCAACCCTGTCGAAAGCGGCGCCAGCAGAAGCAGCAGGGCGAAGCCGAACAGGCTCGTCACTGCCATGGACCATCCCAGACGTCCCAGAGAACTCTGTTGTTTCGCGGCAGGCTGCTCCAAACTCGCTCTTGCGGATGCCGCGTCAATTCGTGCCAGGGCCGGCAGGGAAGTGCCGCGCGAAAGAGCTGCGGCCACCTGCAAGGCCGACGCGGGACGATTGGCCGGATCGGGCTCCAGGCACTGCAGGATCGCTTGCCGTACCCAGGGATCAACTCCGGCAAGGTTCTGCAATGAGGGCAAAGTTTTTTCCGGGCGAAGAAGTTCCGCTGCGGTCCGCAATTCGATGCCGCGCTTTCCGGTAAAAATCTCATACAGCACCAGACCGAGGGCATAGAGATCGCTGCGCGCCGTGATTTCCTTCCCCGCCAGTTGTTCCGGCGCCATATAACCGGGAGTGCCGGCATCAAGCTCGTGATGCAGGTCGGTGGCGGGAGCGGCCAGCCCGAAATCGGTGATGCGCACGTTGCCGCGGTCGTCGAGCATCACATTCGCCGGTTTGAGGTCGCGATGAAGGATGCCGGCGGCATGCGCGGCCGTCAGTCCGGAGCAGAGTTGCAGAGCGACGTCCAGTGCCTTATCGGGAGAGAGCCTTCCAATTCGGCGCAGGAGAGTATGCAAATCCTCGCCGCTGATGAACTCCATGGTG
The DNA here is from genome assembly GCA_035500455.1 of Terriglobales bacterium. Lineage (GTDB taxonomy): Bacteria > Acidobacteriota > Terriglobia > Terriglobales > Acidobacteriaceae > DATJXG01. Next base: position 7,688 of record DATJXG010000247.1, read on the forward strand.
ATGAAAACGCGCCCTTCGGTCTCGCTGATGTCGAATACCCGGCAGATATTGGGGTGAGAAATCTGCCGCGCCAGCCGCACTTCCCGGTAGAAACGGGCCAAAGCGCCGGCCTCGCCCTGCAGCCGCCCGGGATAGAACTTCAGCGCCACCTTTTGGTCCAGAGTCATGTCATCCGCGCGATAGACCTCGGCCGTTCCGCCGCTGCCCAGCAGGGCAACGATGCGGTAGCGCTTGGCGAGAAGAGTTCCCGGCGGAAATTGCTTCGGTCTTGCTTCCCGATGCGCAGCTCCAGCCAGTTGCGCAGATTCGCGGGTGGGCTCGGCTGCGGCAAGAGTATGCCCACATGCGGAACACACGGGCGCCAGGGCTGGGGCGGCAGCGGCGGAACTGAACTCAGGCATAAGGCTTACTCGCAAAACATTGGTGCTGACGTGAGGCAATTAGAAGCGCCGCTCTAACGAGGGTCAAGACTTTCTCAGAGATTGGCGAGGAGGAAAGCGCGCGCCGAGTGCAAAGTGGGACAGCCGGTGCCATAGCGCCGGCGCCAGCTAAAGGCGCATCGCAAGTTGCCATTTTCTGTTCCTGACAGACGGCTACTTAGAAGTGCGATGCACGGCAAGGGCCAGTTCCTTCAACAGCCTCAGTGATTGAAGGCAGGCACCTTCCCGTTCTGGAACGAGTTGGAGGCCTGACACTTTTGGTCATCGACGGCCTCGGCCGAGGATTGCCCACTCCAGACCCAATTCGGGAAATGCCGGTAGAGTTCGACACCCATGCGGAGGCAACAGGCGGAATGCAGGCTGGCCTTGCGGCGGTTGGGAGTTCCTGTCGGGCCCGCCGGCCGGCCATGGGCTCAGGGGAGGCTTGGGAGGCCGGCCGGCGACCACAGGGCTCGCCTTGGCAATCACTCGCGGCTCGTGGCGGAGCCAGGTAGCAAGAGCCAGTCTTGCAGACCGACCCCTTTCTCCGGCAAGCAGCATCCTGATCGAACAGGCGTGCAAACGCACCGTAGTCTTCGCGGTTGCCGGTGTCAAAGACTTCCGTCCTATGACTGGCATAGGCGCGAACTTGTCAGCGCCGCCCACTGCTCGCAATGTTCCGTTTCCGGCATTTGCCCGAACTCTCGCCCCGGCCGCCCGTTTGGCCTCCTGTTGCGGGCCCCGGTTCATGGCTTGCAATGGCCGCACGCACGCGCTACGCTTCTGCAACGCGTTGGAGAGGCGAAGATGACCCTCAAAATGCAGACTCATCAGACCGGCGGAGTCACCGTGATTACCTGCCAGGGTCGCATCACCTTCGGCGAAGACGCCGGGGCTCTGCGGGAGAAGCTGAAAGAGGTGCTGAACTCCACCCGGCGGGTGGTGCTGAATCTCTCCGGCGTCAGCTACATCGATAGCGGCGGACTCGGCACTCTGGTGGGGGTTTACTCCTCGGCCCGTTCGGCGGGGGCTGACATCAAGCTGAGCGGCCTGGGGCAGCGGCTGCGGGATGTGCTGCAGGTCACCAAGCTGGTGACTGTCTTCGAGGCCTACGAAAGCGAGGAGCAGGCAGTCGCCGCCTTTCAGCACGGGGCCTGAAGCGCCCCGCGGGTAGTTTTCGTTTCAGCCAGGCTGGTTTCCCCACGGGGCGGCCAGATGAAATAATGATTTTCGCCGGCACGCGTTCGACAGCGCCATCAATCTCATGTCTGTGTCTAACATCACCGCTCCCAGGGCCGATTCCAGTTCGGCGGCCTTTCCCACGCTGGTCTTTGTCCAGGGCAACGAACAGCGAACCATAACTCTCGATCACTCGCCCTACACCGTCGGCCGCAGGGTTGACAAGGATCTGGTCATTGCCGATCCCCGGGTTTCGCGCGACCACGCCAGCATCGTCTCCGAAGACGGACAGTTTTTCGTGGTGGACCAGGGCAGCAAGCACGGCACCTACGTCAACGGCCAGAACGTGCAGCGGCAAAAGCTGGAGCGCAGTGACCGCCTGGAATTTGGCGTGCGCGACACGATCTATGTAGTATTCGATCCCCACCACGCCTCCACCAACACCGCCCGCGAGTTTTTGAGCCAGATTTCGGGGATCAAGATCTCCACCGAGACCTCCGATCTGGAAAAGCTCACCATGTTCCTGGACGCGGCGCGCAAGCTCAACAGCATCGGCGTGCTGGAGGAAATTTTCCTCACTCTGCTCGACACCACTCTGAAGCTCACCCACGCCGAGCGCGGCTACATCTTTCTGAAAACCGACGATGGGGGCCTGCGCCTGGGGGCCGGACGGAATTCCAAAGGCGAACCGCTGCTGGACGATAAAACCATCTCGCGTTCCATCCTCGAAGACGCGCTCAAGTCCAATTCGGAGTTTCTGCTCACCGATACCAGCGAAATGCTGGACCTTTCCGGCAGAAAGAGCGTGGTGGCATTCGATCTGCGCACCGTGATTTGCATCCCCTTGCGCAAGCCGCAGGTGCAGACCGGGCGCGAGCGCCAGGCAAGCACTGCGGATGACGTTCTGGGCGCGCTGTACGTGGACTCCCGCTTCGCCTCCCGCGAAATCTCCGAAGTCAGCAACGACATTCTGCGCGCCATCGCGACAGAAGCTGCTTCGCTGATCGAGAACGCCCGCCTGGTGCAAGCCGAGGAAGAGTCCCGGCGCTACCAGCAGGAGTTGAGCATTGCCGCCACCATCCAGCAGCGGCTGATGGCGGTGACCATCCCTGAGGTGCCCTTCGCCCGCCTCAACGCCCGCAACCTGCCCTGTAAAGACATCGGAGGGGATTTCTACGACGCGGTCAGCACCGACGATGGCCTGACGGTCGTGCTTTGCGACGTCAGCGGCAAGGGAGTGTCGGCGGCATTGCTGGCTTCGACTCTCCAGGGCATGGTTTACTCCCAGCTCGCCGCCGGATGGGACCTCACCGAGATCGTGACCGCGGCCAACCGCTATTTCACTCACAAGCACATCGGCGAAAAATACTGCACCCTGGTGATCGCCCGCGTGCGCCGCGATGGCGAACTGGAATACGTCAACTGCGGCCACGTGCCGCCGCTTCTGGTCTGCAACAATGAAGTGATCCGCCCAGCTCACGGGAATGTGCCGGTGGGGCTGCTGCCCGACGCCACTTATGAGAGCGACCATTTCCAGTTGCACGCTGGAGACCGCTTGATCCTGGTCACCGACGGGGTCACCGAAGCGGAGAACGGCGAGGGCGAGTTCTTCGACAATCCCCGGCTGGAAGAGGTGGCGGAGAAAGGCGGTTCCATGGAGGATATCTTCTCCGCCGTGGCCAAGTTCTGCGACGGCGTCCCCATGGGCGATGACTGCACGGTGGTGGAACTGGTTTACGCGGGATGAATCGTTTTAATACGGGAGTTTCTCTGCTAATTTCCCTGCCGGCCGCGAACTCTTCGATGGTATCCTTCTCCCGCCATGCACTTCACTCTGCTTGACTGGTCGGCGGTCCTCGCCTATCTCGGCATCACTCTTTTCCTCGGCCTCTACTTCCGCAATCGCTCGGGAAAGAGCGTAGACGACTATTTTGTCTCCGGCCGCAATGTTTCCTGGTGGCTGGCCGGCACCTCGATGGTCGCCACCACCTTCGCCGCCGACACTCCTCTGGTGGTGACCGGCCTGGTCTATACCCAGGGCATCGCCGGGAATTGGCTGTGGTGGGCGTTCCTGCTCTCCGGCATGATGACCGTGTTTCTGTTCGCCCGCCTGTGGCGCCGTTCCGGCCTGCTCACCGACGTGCAGTTTGCGGAAATGCGTTACACGGGAAAGCCCGCGGCCTTCCTGCGCGGCTTCCGCGCGGTGTACCTCGGGCTGCTGATGAATTGCCTGATTCTCGGCTGGGTAACCAAAGCCATGACCAGCATCGTGGCCGCGACCCTGGGGGTAAGCGATTATCGTGCCCTGCTCATCTGCGTTCTCTTCCTGATTCCATTCACCGGGCTCTACGTCGCCCTCGGCGGCCTCTGGGGCGTGCTGTGGACTGACCTGTTTCAGTTCGCGCTGAAGATGGCGATCGTCATCGGCGTCGCCTGGTACGCCGTGGCGGCAGCGGGAGGAATGCACGCCCTCCTCGGGCGCCTGGCGGAAGCGCGCGCCGCCGCCGGACCGCAGGCCGGCGACGCTACCTCATTTTTTCCCGACTTTTCGCGGCCGGTGTCCGGTGAGGGCATATGGGTGCTGCCGGTGCTCACATTCCTCGTGAACATCGGCCTGCAATGGTGGGCATTCTGGTATCCCGGCGCCGAGCCCGGCGGCGGCGGCTACATCGCGCAGCGCATCTTCAGCGCCAAAGACGAGCGCAATGGCCTGCTCTCCGTTCTGTGGTTTAACGTCGCCCACTATGCTCTGCGGCCCTGGCCGTGGATTCTCACCGCCCTGGCGGTAATCGTCCTCTATCCGCACCTGCAGCATCCGGAAAGCGGTTACATGCTGGTGGTTGGCCAGCACGTGCCCCCGGCGCTGCGCGGAATCGTGATCGCGGGCTTCATGGCAGCATTCATGTCCACCATCGCGACCCAGCTCAATTGGGGCGCCTCTTACCTGGTGTCGGATTTCTACCGCCGCTTCATCGTCCGCGATGCCACCGACCACCACTACGTGCAGATCTCCCGCCTGGCCACAGTGGTGCTGGTGATCGCTTCTGCCGGGATTTCCTGGCTCCTGGCCGACATTCGCTCGGGATGGCAAGTGGTTCTTGAAGTGGGAGCTGGGACGGGTGGCGTTTATCTGCTGCGCTGGTATTGGTGGCGGATCAACGCCTGGAGCGAGATTTCCGCCATGGCAACAGCTCTGGCCGTAACCCTGTTTCTGCGTGGAGTGGCGCCCTTTTCCGGCAACAATGCCGTAGTCTTCGCCAAAACCGCTCTGGCCACCACGCTGGTGACCACGCTGGTCTGGCTGATCGTCACCTTCTCCACTGCACCCGAACCCGAGAGTGTGCTGGTCAAGTTCTACCGCAGCGTGCGCCCCCATGTGAGCGGATGGCAGCCCATCGCCCGCCTCGCTCCCGAAGTTGCCCAGACTCGCGATCTGGGGCGGAACCTGCTCTCCTGGGCTCTCGGCTGCGCTATGGTGTACCTGGCGCTGTTCGGCTCGGGATATCTGCTTCTGGAGGCCTTCACCAAAGGGACGGTATTGCTGGTGCTGGCGGCCGTTTGTGCCTGGGCCTTGTACGCCAACCTGGTGCGCGGAGGATGGGAAGAGGAGAGCCCGAGTGCGGAAAATTTCGAGGGCAGCCGCGCGCTATCGCATTGAAGACGGCAGGTTCAAGGTGAGAACTGACATCTGAGAACTGACATCTGAAAACCGGGAACTGGTTTTCACACGAAATTTCCTCGCCCTCGGCACTTTATTGAATGTAGGCGCGGGCGTCCCCGCCGGTGCGGGAGCGGCAAAGAATTAGCAGCCCGTGGTGAAAAACGAGAATCCTTTATTCGTCCCTCAATTCACCAGACCTTGTCATCCCGTCTGTCATTGTCATCCCGAGCGAAGCGAGGGATCCAGGTTCTTGCCCGCGCGGCCACGCTTTCGCGTCCGGCACAAACCCAGATCCCTCGCTCCGCGAGGGATGACAATTGATGAAAAGTGCCGCTCGCCCGCTGCACTCCGACTTTCACCATGGGCTGCTAAGGGACAGTTCCCGACCGAGGGACGCACGGGCAGGGACGCCCGCGCCTACATTTGCTACTTCGCCCCGGCGAAGCGAAGGACCTATATTTCCCGGACGCCTAAGGATTCCAAATCTCCTCATGCGGCTCGGGCGCATACCAATCCTCTCTGGTCAGCGGCAATCCGCTTCGGCCATCTTCGCTTTTGATCAGCAGCGTCTGGTAGAGATCGAGCTTGCCGCTGTGGAAGTAATGCGCCGAGCCTGCCATGTGCAACCGCCAGATGCGATACGTCACTTCATCCACCAGGCGGCGCGCCTGCTCGCTGTGCTGCTCCAGGCCGCGCACCCAATGGCGAAGAGTCAGGGCATAGTGCTCACGCAGATTCTCGACGTCGCGCACTTCAAATCCTGCCTGCTCGGCGGCGCGGGCGATCACTCCGATGGGAGGCAATTCGCCGTCGGGGAAAACATAGATGTCCCCAAACGTCGGGGCCTGCGCATGAAACCGGCTCTCCGGCACGCCGATGCCGTGGTTGAGAAACGCTCCTCCTGGGCGCAGGGCGCGGTAGGCGCAGCTGAAATATTCCCGCAGATTCACTTCGCCGACGTGCTCCACCATGCCGACACTGACCGCCTTGTCAAAGCCCGCAGCCTCGGCGATGTCGCGATAGTCGAGCAGCTTCACCTGGCAGCGTCCGCTCAGGCCGGCCTGGCGGATGTGTTCCTCCGCCAACTCGAACTGCTGCCGGCTGAGCGTGATGCCCACCGCGTTCACGCCATACTCCCGCGCCGCATACATCACCAGCCCGCCCCAGCCGCAGCCGATATCGAGCAGACGCTCGCCCGGCTTCAGCCGCAGTTTGCGGCAAATGTAGTTCAGCTTGCGGGTCTGCGCCGTCTCGAGATCGTCGTTGACGTCGCGAAAGTAGGCGCACGAATAAGTCATCGCCGGATCAAGCCAAAGTGCGTAGAAGTCATTCGACAGGTCGTAGTGATAGCTCACCGCCTGGCGGTCGCGTTCTTTCGAGTGCAGCTTGCCCTGCAGCTTTGCTCCAGGCCGCACCGGGTGCAACCCACCCTTCCCGGAGAGCCCGGCCAACGTCAATCCAAGACGCAGGTTCTGCTTGCGCGAGCGCCTGGCTTCCGCGAGAAAGTCGGCCAGGGGGAACACGCCTTCGATATCGCCTTCCAGATCGAAATCCCCGTAGATGTAAGCCTCGGCCAGCGCCAGTGGGTTGGAGCCGCTAAACGCCGCCCGCAGCGCTCCCGGGCGTTTGATCTTCCAGCGAAAGCGGGGAAACTGTCCCGGCTCTGGGTCCCACTGGGTGCCATCCCACAACTCGAGGGCAAAGTTCCGCGGGTGGTAACCGCGAAATAGTTCTTGCAGGAAGTTCAGGGTCTTGGTTGCGTCTTTGTCGGCGAGGGGCGTCGGTTGGAAGGATGGAAGCGCCATAGCATGCCTCATCATTCGGGGCAAAAATTCTCCACTACTACTAAAAAGTTTACTCCCTCCCAGCGCTGCTGGAGCGGCCAGAAGTAGGTAAATACGACCTCTTGGCCGGGACGAAGGGTCTGGGTTGGCAGCTCCACCACGTGCACTCCCAGCCGAGTGTCGCGGCTCTGGCTGTTCTGGCTGGTTTTCCAGCCGTCGAAGCTCCAATGCACCAGCGCCGGCTCCATCAGAACCAGGCGCAGTTTCCTCTCGGCTGGCATGCGCCGGCACTTCTGGTTGAAGCTCCACAGGAAGTGCTCCGCTTTCTTTTTCTCAACCTGGTAGCGCTGCACCCCTTGCGGCGGCTGGTCGAAGATTTTTCCGTCGCGCAACGAGCGCCGCAGCTTGATGTATTCCGAATGCGCCCACACCAGCGGGCAGGCCGAGCCGGTGGGTTTTCCCGTGAATAACTCCTGAGCGGGAATATCGGATGCATCCCAAACCTGCTCCGGGATCAGGCGTCCACCCTCGGTAGCCAGTTCCATCACCTTGAGCAACTGCTCGGCGCAATCCTTGCGCCCGGACGCCAGTTCGTAATGCGCGCGCTCGCCTGCCAGCAGCGGCCAGGGGCGCCCGATTCCCAGCCCGTTAAATGGGGAACCGTCTTCGTGCTCGCCGTAGCCGTCGTCGTTATAGCGGTACCAGCAGTGACCCTGAGGCAGCTTGACCCGCAGCAGGGCGTCGATGACTTTCACCGTGTTCAGGATATGTGGATCATCAGGAGCGCGCAGTCCGAAGCGCACCAGCGCCAGAGCATCCGGACTGATCACGTGCGCAGCCGCTTCCGAACCGGTCCCCGGCGGCCGGTTCTTGATGGGAACGAATCCCTGCAGCGGAGACGCTGCTCCGTCGGCGTCGGGCGGCGCGATGCGCACGTAATAACCTTCGACGCCGATCTGCCGGCCGAGATCGTTATTCGTGGCGTAGGTCCAGCGCTCGATGCCTTCGTTCCAGGAGTCGGCCGTCTCACGCAGATAAGTCGCGGCCGCGCGCTCGCCCACGGCGTCGGCCAGGTCTGCCGCAGCCAAAAGAGCCGAGACCTCCACCGCCAGCGTAAACGGAGAGTAGCCGGCGTCTTCCTCCCAGCGATCCTGCTGTGTGACCGGTCCGTTCTGCACGATGAAGGAAGCGGCGCGGCGCACCAGGGCCCACCAGCGCTTGACATCTCCCAAAGCCGCCGGGGCCTCACGGCGCAGGACGTCCACCAGAAGAATGGGGAAGGCGGCCTCGTCCATCTGCGTCCCACCCCAGTAAGACCGGCCGTCGAGCCACATGTTCTGCGCCCAGTGGCCGTCCGCTTCCTGGGTGGACTCCAGGTAGTGCAGCACGCGCACGGCATCTTCCTTGGCGCCGGCGGCCAGAAATCCGACGGCTGTTTCCACTAAGTCGCGCGGCCATATCAGGTGGTACCCTCCCAGATCCTCATCCCCCTTGTTGAAGCCCCAGGGGATAGACAGGCTGGCGATCACTCCGCCCAGAAAGTCCTTGGATTCGTGGGAGCGCAAAACCGCGACGCTGGCCCGGTAAAGATCGACTTCCCGGCGAGGCTCGTCGAGCTTGAGCAGCCCGCTCTGCCAGTGCTTCCAATGGCGCACGTAGTCATCCCGCAACTTGCCATACGGCTCCGCCAGGCTGGCCCGCACCTCCTGGCCTGCCTCCGACCAGATGCCGCCAAAGCCCAGCGCCAGCACGAATTCACCGCCGCATGCCGCAAGGTCAATTTCTCCCGCCAGGGCCACGTTTCCGTTTTCGGCGCGGGTGTAATCCCAGGTCATCCGGAAATTCTGCGAGAGGTCCTGCCAGGCGTCGGAAAACCCCGTAAATCCCACCGACATCTTCTGCCAGGACGCGGAACAGGCGAAGGCGAGGGCGCATCCGCCACGCTCGGCAAACAGCATGGGAATGCCCTTATAGTCGCCCACCCACGCCGTATTGCCGGTACCGTAGTTGCACAGGTGCGGCGCCAGCAGCGCGTACAGGTGATAGCTGGAAACGACTCCGGCGATAGGCTGAAAGCAGATTTTTTGCAATACAACGTTGCGATAGGGATCGGTGAAAACTTCCTTCAGGATTCGATAGCGCCCCTGCAGGTCGGTATTCACCAGCTCATAAACCGGCACACCCGGCTCAATGGCGGTGTTCTGGAACGTGCAGTGGCGCTTTTCTTCTGAAAAGTAGCCGCGCCCGTCGGTGACGATGAGCCCCATGTCGCGAGTGCAGGCCTGGTCCACGCGCGGAAAATACACTTCGTTCAGGATCCCGTGGCTGAGGGTGAACCACACCCGGCTGTGCAGGTTCAGAGCTGTGCCGATTCCGCTCTTGTTGCTGGAAGTCCAGCGCGGCGGGATTCCCGGCCAGCCGGGAGCATAGTGTTCCGCGTTATCCACAGGTCACCCCTCGCAATCTAGCAGTGTGCCAGATTTCCACATTCCCCACAAAAGCCTCTGTGCAGATTTATTTAACGAATTTTCATGGTCGATTTACCGCGGCGTAACGCAATCCTCGCAGCCTTGATGGAACAACCATTTACGGTCGCAGTTCACGACCCTAAGGAGGCCGTATGAAGTTTGCTGACTACGCGCGTGCCTGCTGCAGCTACACCGGGCTGGGCGCCGCACTCCTCTCCACTTGCTTGAACCTCGTCTCCCCTACCTTTGCCGCAGCCGAAGATCACCACGGTACCGCCAGCCCCATCAAACACGTGATTGTGATTATCGGCGAGAACCGCACCTTCGATCACATCTTCGCCACCTATGTTCCCAAGAGCGGAGAAACTATTGACAATTTGCTCTCCAAGAAAATCATCAACGCCGATGGAACTCCCGGACCCAACTACTTCCTCGCCGAACAATATTCCGCGTGCGATCTCGGTGCCGGAGCCACCTGCCCCAAGACCGGCAAAACCGAAGCCGACGGCCAGAAGTACAAGCTCAGCCCGCATGGCAAAGAACTCTACAGCGTGCTGCCGGCGCCGCTGGCCGGTGGTCCCAAGGACGTCTGCGCCAACAACGGAATCTGCAGCCTGGCCGACGCCATGGCCTCGGAAAACGGACTCGCCCCCGACTATTACCAGTACCTGACCAGCGGCAGCACGGGCCTCGATAGCCACACTCCCGATACCCGCATCACCAACGTAAATAATCTCCCTCCCGGTCCCTTCCAGCTCACCTCGGCCACGCTTTCTTACGACGGCTACGCTGCCAGCCCGGTCCACCGCTTTTACCAGATGTGGCAGCAACTCGATTGCAGCTCCAGGCACGCCACCCGCAAGAATCCGAGTGGCTGCAGGGCTGACCTCTTTCCCTGGGTGGAAGTCACGATCGGCGCCGGGTCCAACGGCCTGGCACAGCCCAGCAACTTCAGCACCGACTACGCGCCGGGCGCCAAAACCACCGGCGAGGGTTCAACCGCCATGGGCTTCTACAACGTCCAGCAGGGTGACGCTCCTTACTTGAAATACCTCGCGGACAACTATGCCATGAGCGACAACTACCACCAGGCGGTTCAAGGCGGCACCGGCGCCAACCACGTCATGCTGGGCACCGGCGACGCCATCTGGTTCAGCGACGGCAACGGCCACCCGGCAGTTCCCCCGCACAACCAGATAGTCTATGCCGGCACTCCGGATGAAGGCACGGTGGACGAGGTCGAGAACCCCGATCCCGCTCCCGGCACCAACAACTGGTACACCGAAGATGGCTACGGCGGCGGCGCTTTCGGCTCTCCCGCTTACGGCGGCGGCACCTATAGCAACTGCTCCGATCCCAGCCAGCCCGGCGTGGCTCCTGTCCTGAAATATCTGAAGTCCAGGGGAGTGAAGCCGAACTGCGAGCCCGGCCACTACTACCTGCTGAATAACTACAACCCCGGCTACTTCGGCGACGGTTCCAACGCCTACACCGACAACAACGTTGACAACTATCCCTTCACCATCCCGCCTTCCACGCTGCGCACCATCGGCGACGAGCTGCTGGAAAAGGGCATCTCCTGGAAGTATTATGGCGATCAGTGGAACGCATACCTCACCGATAAGTATCAGCTTAACTATGGCGTCCCCGGCGCCAACAGCGATCAGTACTGCAACATCTGCAATCCGTTCCAGTACGCAACTTCGATCATGACCAACGACGCCGTGCGCACCGCTCACATCCAGGACACCACCAACCTCTACAGCGACATTCAAAACGGCACCCTGCCGGCGGTTTCCTTCGTGAAACCCAGCGGCTGGGTGGACGGCCATCCGGCCTCCTCGAAGATCGATCTTCTCGAGGGCTTCGTAAAGAAAATCGTGGATGGCGTGCAGGCTAATCCCGGCCTGTGGAAGAGCACCGCAATCTTCGTCACCATGGACGAGGGCGGCGGCTACTACGATTCAGGCTACGTGCAGCCGCTCGACTTTTTCGGCGACGGCACCCGTATCCCTATGATCGTGGTTTCGCCCTACACCAAGCCCGGCCACATCGCCCACAACTACTCGGACCACGTCTCCATCCTCAAGTTCATCGAGAGGAACTGGCACCTGCGTCCGCTCACGCACCGCAGCCGTGACAACGACCCCAACCCGATCGCCCGGAAGGACAATCCCTACGTTCCGGTGAACGGCCCGGCAATCAGCGATCTGTTTGAGTTGTTCGACTTCAGCCACAGTCATCGCTAATTAAGAATTGACGTTGCAGGAAAGCCGGCGTCCCGCAAGCCTGATTGCTCGCGTGACGCCGGCCTAGTTTTCTGGCTTATGTGATCTGCAGAGTGATTCGGTTCAAATACAGCGCCATTCCGACCACAGCGTCCACACCTAGCTTGTCGAGCCTTTCAATTTCCGCACCGGAGGAAATCCCGCCCGCCGCGATGAGCTGCCTGGTCGTCAGCAGTCGCAGGTTTCGTACCACTTCAAAAGGAATCCCCTTCAGTAAGCCCTCGGTGTCGATGTGGGTATAGAGGAACGCCGCGCACCATGGTTCCAGGGCCTGAATCATTGCCGCCGGAGTGAGTTCGGTGTGTTCGCGCCAGCCCCGGATGGCGACCTTGCCGCCCTTGGCGTCCACCGCGAACACCAGTTTGTCGGCGCCAACCGCTTGAAAGATTTCTTCGGCGAAGCCGGTATTGATCGCGCCTTCGCGAATCAAGGTCGAACCCAGAATCACGCGGCGCGCACCCCAGGAAAGCACTTCGCGAGCCGTCTCAATCGACCGGATGCCGCCGCCCACCTGGCAGGGAAGCCGCCGCACAAAGTCCCGAATCAATTTCTGGTTGCCACCGCTGCCGATGGCAGCGTCGAGATCAATCAGCTGCACTAGGGGAAACTGCGAGAACCGTTCCACCCATTCGTCGAAATTCTCGAACTCCAGCGCCTTCTTCTCGCCCTGCACCAGCTGAACGATCTTGCCGCCCATGAGATCAATCGAGGGGATCAGCACGGCCACCTCACAGGAATGCCGGCATTTTGCAGGTGCTGCTTCAGACCAGAAAGCGAACTCAATCCAAAGTGGAAGATGGAAGCCGCCAATGCCGCATCAGCGCGCCCCTCGCGGAAAACTTCTACGAAATGCTCCGCGCCTCCGGCGCCGCCCGACGCAATCACCGGAATGCGCACCGCCTGGCTCACCGCGGCGGTTAATTCGCAATCGAAGCCGGCGCCGGTGCCGTCGCGGTCCATCGAGGTGAGCAGGATTTCTCCCGCGCCGTGCGATTCCGCCTCGCTCGCCCATTCCACGGCATCACGGCCTGTAGTTTTTCTTCCGCCGTGAGTGTGCACTTCAAAATGGCCGTTGACCCGCCGGGCGTCGATCGCCACAATCGCGGCCTGCGATCCGAATCGCTGGGCGATGCGGGTAATCAGCGAAGGGTCGGCGATGGCCGCGGAATTCACGCTCACTTTGTCCGCGCCCGCGTCGAAGATGGAGCCTGCATCCTCCAGGGAGCGGATCCCGCCGCCTACAGTAAAGGGAATAAACAACTCGCGGGCGGCGCGGCGCACCGTCTCCAGCAGCGTGGAGCGCTTCTGGTGGGTGGCGGAAATATCCAGCATCACCACTTCATCCGCTCCCGCCTTCGCATGTGCCGCAGCCAGCTCCGCCGGGTCGCCGGCATCGCGCAGATCGAGAAACTGCACGCCCTTCACCACGCGTCCAGCATCCACGTCGAGGCAGGCGATGATGCGTTTGGTCAGCATACGGACTTTTACTCTCTCCAGGAGTCCCGAAGACTTGTCATTCCACCCCCCAATTTGTCATTCCGAGCTCCCCCAATCTGTCGTCCCCTTCCCAATTTGTCATTCCGAGCGAAGCGAGGAATCTCGGTTTCCTCCGCCGCTTCTTCGCAACCCGTTTCGACCGAGGCCATGAAAAATGCCGCTGCAAGCTGCAGATTCCTCGGTCCGCGCGGAATGACAACCCTGTTGGGCTGTCACCAGGCCATCACAGCCCACAAAAATTCTCCAGCAACTTCAACCCCACCGGCCCCGATTTCTCCGGGTGAAACTGCACCCCAAACAGCGAACCCATCTCCACTGCCGCGGAAAACTTCCCTCCATATTCGGTTTCCGCCGCTGTCGCCGCCATCAGCGGCACCCGGTAGGAATGCGTGAAATACACGAACGATCCCGAGGGAACGCCGCGCAGCAATCGCGATTGCCCGCCGTTGATCTGCAACTGGTTCCAGCCCACGTGCGGAGACTTCACCTCGGCCGGGAAGCGCTCGCACTGCCCCGGCCAAATCCCCAGGCCCCGAACATCGGGGGCTTCGGCGCTCGAAGCCAGCATCCACTGCATGCCTACGCAAATACCAAGGAAGGGAACGCCGCGTTCGATGCCTTGCGTGATTGCCTCCCGCAGACCCGAACTGCTCAGCACGCAGGTGGCGGCAAAATGGCCCACGCCCGGAAGAACGATCTTTTTCGCGCGGGCCACTACTTCCGGATCGGAAGTCACTACCGGCTCCGCCCCGATGTGGTCGAATGCCTTCTTGACCGAAGTCAAATTGCCGGCGCGGTAGTCCACAATCGCGATCATTACAGCAACCCTTTCGTGCTCGGCAGCAGCTTGGCCATCCGCCGGTCCCGCCAGCAGGCCGCGCGCAGCGCACGGCCAAAGGCCTTGAACAGCGATTCGATCTTGTGATGATTCGAGCGCCCGTAAAGGATGCGCGCGTGAACATTGGCGTGCGCGCCCCGCGCGAAGCCTTCAAAAAAATCGAACACCAGTTCGGACTGCAGGTCGCCAACCAGTCGCGTCTTCACCTTGGTGTCGATCACTGCCGCAGTGCGCCCGGAGAAATCCACGGCAGCGAGCCCCAGGGTTTCATCCATCGGCATCACGAAATACCCCGCGCGTAAAATGCCGCGCTTATCTCCCAGCGCCTCGGCGAACGCCTGCCCCAAGACGATGCCGACATCCTCAACCGTGTGGTGCTGGTCCACATCGAGGTCGCCGGTGGCCTTCAGGTCGAGATCGAATCCGCCATGGTGAGCGAACAGTTCCAGCATGTGATCAAAAAAACGGATGCCGGTCGAGACCTTGTACCGCCCCCGCCCGTCAATTGTGAGCGCAGCCCGAATCTGCGTCTCCTTCGTGTCGCGTTGGACCGTAGCTTTTCGCATCGTCTTACCACACCGCCGCAGTTTCGTAGCGCCGGCGTCCCGCCGGCAACCTTAGCACCCGCACTACACTCTCAACCGCACCGTCTTTTCGCGAGCAACTCCTCCAGCACTTCGGCCAACGTCCCTAGCAACCGCTGATTCTGCTCCGCCGTACCCAGCGTAATGCGCACACACCCCGCACATCCCGAATCGCTGGAGCGGTCGCGCACCAGAATGCCGCGTTCCCGCATGGCGCGGATGAACATCGCATTCGCTTCGCCAAAGTGCATGAGCACGAAGTTCGCCCGGCTGGGCCAGTACCTGATGCCGCGCGCGCTCAACTCCTTTTCTAGAAACTCCCGGCCATGACGAACTTCCTCCGCATACTTGCGGACGTACTCGCCATCGGCCAGCGCCTCCGGCAGGCAGGCCAATGCCACGCTGTTCAGGTTATAAGGAGAACTGGCCCGCCGCACCATCTGCATCTGCTCCAGATTTCCCATCAGCACTCCGATGCGCAACCCGGCCAGCCCATATGCCTTGGAGAAAGTCCGCGACACAAAAAGATTCGGCAGCTTGCGCCACTGCGGAATCAGGGTCTCGCCGCAGAATTCGAAATAGGCTTCATCCACCAGCAACGCCGCCTGCGGCGCGGCTTGCGCAATCCGCAACAGATCAGGCAAAGGCGCCAGCGCGCCGGTAGGATTATTGGGGTTCGCCACGGCGATCATTCGCGTGCGCTGATCGATGCGCGCCAGCACCGCTTCGGTGGGGAAACGAAAATCTTCCCCCGCCGGAATAGCATTTACATCCGCCCCAGTCGCGGCCGCATAAATCTCGTACATGGCGAAGGTCGGTACGGTCACCAGCACTTCATCGCCGACTTCGAGATAGGTCTCGCAAATTAAATGAATGGCTTCGTCGGTGCCGTTGGTCAGCAGAAGCTCTTCGGGCTCCACTCCCAGATGCCCAGCCACGACTTTCTCCACCGGCTCGCGCTCGGGATATCGCGCCAAATCCTCGCCGTCTAGCGTCCGCAGCCGCTGCAGCACCCGCGGCGAGCATCCGACGGTGTTCTCATTGAAGTCCAGGCGCAGCCCCTGGCGATTGCCCAGCGGCGGATGATATTCCTTTAAATTGCGCACCGCCTCCCGCGCCTTAAGCATGGACGCTCCTCACGCGGATCGATTCCGCGTGCCCCTGCAAGCCTTCGGCCTCCGCCAGATACTCCACGGTCGGTGCAATCTGCCGCAGGCCGGTCAGTGAAAGCTCCTGCACGGTAATCAGCTTGACGAAATCCAGAACACTCAAACCTCCGCGGAAGCGCGCCACACCGGCGGTGGGCAGAACGTGGTTCGGGCCTGAGGCGTAGTCCCCGGCCGCCTGCGCCGAATAATCCCCCACGAACACAGAGCCTGCATTGCAGACATCGAGCAAGTCTTCGCTTTCTACGGTGATGTGCTCGGGCGCGATCTCGTTCGCCCAATCGACCGCCTGCCGCCGCGACGATGCCAACAGGATCGCGCCCTGCTCCTTCAGCGATTGCCGCGCGATGGAATTCCCGGCAGCCATCCTGTCCGCACAGCCGGAAACTGCGCCCGCCAGCTTGCGCGAAGTCGTGACGAACAATGGCAAGGCCTGCGGATCGTGCTCGGCCTGCGCCACCAGGTCGGCCGCGATGAACTCCGCTTTGCCTTTGTTGCTCAGGATCAACACTTCCGTCGGCCCCGCCAGAAAATCAATCGCGCAATCGAACGAAACCAACTTCTTGGCCGCCGTCACAAACGAATTTCCCGGGCCGACGATTTTGTCCACACGCGGAATGCTCTCGGTCCCACAGGCGAGCGCCGCAATCGCCTGTGCCCCTCCCACTCGATAGAGTTCCTCGATCCCCAGCATCCCGGCCGCCGCCAGCACTTCCGGCCGCGGCTGCGGAGAAACCACGCGGATGTTCTTCACTCCCGCCACCTGCGCGGGAATTACCGTCATCAGCAGCGTAGAAACCAGCGGATGCCTCCCCCCCGGCACATAGCACCCCACCGACTCGAGCGGCCGCACTAACTGCCCCAGAGTGATCCCGTCACGCGTCCGTCTCCACTCCGCCGGCTTCTGCCATTCGGAAAACTGCCGGATGTTTGTCGCCGCCTGCTGCAATGCCCACCGCAACTCAGCCGGCGCAGACTTCCACGCCCGCCGAATCTCCGCCGCATCAACCCGCAGAGAATCACACGCTCCCAAACCATCCCAGCGCCGCGCATATTTGCGCAGGGCGCGATCTCCACCACGCCGCACGTCGGCGACGATCTTTCGCATCGCCGGCTCAACCGCGTCCAGTTGCGAGCTGCGTCCCGCAATCTTTCGCACCCTCGCGAGGGCGGCGCGTCCTTCCAGTATCCGCATCACATCACCACCTTATTCAGCGGATACTCCACGATCCCCTGCGCCTTCGCTTCCTTGAGCCGCGGAATGATCTCCCACGCCGTGTGTTCCTCGATCACCGTATTTACCGCCAGCCACTCCGGATCGCTCAAAGTCGAAATCGTTGGCCGTTTCAGCGCCGGCAGCACCGCCAGCACCGCCGCCAGGTCGTCTTTGCGAACATTGAGCATCAGGCCCACGCGGTCTTTCGCCGCCATTGCGCCATGCAGCATCAACGCCAGGTTTTCGATTTTGCGCTTCTTGGCTGCATCGGCCCAGGCGGCTTTATTGGCTATGATCTGCGTGTTCGACTCCAGCACCGTGTCGATGATGCGCAGATGATTGGCGCGCAGCGAGCTTCCCGTCTCCGTCACCTCCACGATCGCGTCCGCCAGCATGGGAGGCTTCACCTCAGTCGCGCCCCAGGAAAATTCCACCTGCACTTCCACGCCGCGGCTGCGGAAATAATTCTTCGTGACGCTCACCAGTTCCGTGGCAATGATTTTTCCGCCGAGGTCTTCCGCGCGCTTAAACGCGGAGGCCTCGGGCGCGGCCAACACCCAACGCACTTTCCCACGGCTCTGCTTGGCGTAGATCAGGTCGGCGACGGTCACCACTTCCAGGCCGCTCTCCACCACCCAATCCAGCCCGGTGAGGCCTGCGTCCAGCGCGCCGTGCTCGACGTAGCGCGCCATTTCCTGCGCCCGGATCAGCATGCATTCGATCTCAGGATCGCCCGTCGACGCAAAATACGATCTCGAATTTACGTGAATCTGCAGCCCCGCGCTGCCAAACAACTCCAGCGTCGCTTCCTGCAGGCTGCCCTTGGGGATGCCGACACGCAGCTTCATCGCGCATCCTCCGAGCCGCTTGCTGTGGCGGCGGCCGTAATCGCCTTGGTGAAGCAGGAGCGCGTGCCTTCATGACAGACCACTCCGGCGCCCTCTACCTGCACCTGAAACAGCAGCGTATCGCGGTCGCAGTCGGTGCTGGCGGAAAGCACTTTCAACTTGTTTCCTGAAGTTTCGCCCTTGGTCCAAAGTTCGTTGCGGGTGCGGCTGTAAAACGTCACATAGCCGGCGCTGAGCGTGCGCTCGAAGGCCTCCCGATTCATGAATCCCAGCATCAGGACCTCGCCGCTCGCCCCATCCTGCACAATCGCTGGCGCCAGCCCGCGCATTTTGTCGAAATCGATTTCGTACACGCTCTCGTCCTCCAATCACTGAGAACTGGTATCTGATATCTGAGAACTGCTTTTCACACAAAATTCACGGTTCCTCAATTTTCCCCACAATTCTTCCTACGGACCGGCAGACAAACAAAAAGCCCGCTGAGCGTTTGCGCGTCAGCGGGCTCAAAACTTTGTGTCGGACTCGCCTAGCCCCACACCCCCGCCGCCGCGCCATGCGCGTGGTGGTGATGGTGATGGAGAACCCGGGTCATCGAATGTTAAGTTACGGGCTGGGCAGCCGTGCTGTCAACGCGCGCAGGACCCAAAATACCGATGCGCTCCATCGGATTTCGTGATGGCAGCGGCAAGCCAAATCTTACCCCACCGGATCGGAATGCTGGGTGTACCATCCTCCAAACGCCGTGCCAGACAGGCGTTCCATGGGCTTCTGCCACATTATTTACCTTGCGCGACGGTGGTTTTCGAGGTATAAGTCAGGCCGCTGTTTGATCGACTCGATTCTCGGCCCTATCTATCGCTTCTCCCAAGCTGGTTTCACAGGCTCCTGATCGTGGTTTCTAGACCGGCCGGTTCCCACGGAACCCAAAAGGCACGACTATCTCGAAAACCAGGAGGACATTGTGTTCAGAAAAATCTCTCTAAGTCTGGCCGTAGCTGCTGTGACCACCCTGTGCTTCGCCAAGACTCCGCCGCCCCCTACGCTGGAAGTGGGCACCTGCCTGAGCGGATATACCCACTTCAATACCATTCAAGATGCCGTAAATGCCGCTCCCGCGGGAGCGACCATACTGGTATGCCCGGGAACCTATCCCGAGCAAGTTACCATCACCGAAGCCCTCACCCTGAAGGGAGTGACTCTGGCCACCGCCAGCGGCGCAAGAATAGTTCCTCCCGAGGCGGGAGTCGTGCAGAATGCCACGAGTTTAAGCCCTTCCGTAGCTCCTTATGCAGCGCAAGTACTCATTGAAAACGCCAAGAACGTAACTCTAACCAACCTGACCGTAGATGGCACCAATGATCTGATCCAGGGTTGCTCGCCTTACCTGATTGGAGTGCTTTTCCAGAATGCCTCCGGCGCGCTCTCGGAGATGGCAGTGGTGAATCAGATTCTCGGCCCCGGACTCACCGGCTGCCAGGGCGGGCTCGCGGTTCTGGTGCAGAGCGGGGGCGGGGGTACATCAAAAGTCGATGTGGCCGATAGCGTGGTGCAAAACTTCGCCAAGAACGGCATCACCGGCAGCGAAGTGGGCACCAAGCTGACGGTGGAGCGCACCAGTGTTGTCGGCATTGGGCTCACCCCCTATGTTGCCCAGAACGGAGTTGAATTCGGTTTCGGAGCGACCGGCAGCATTACCGACAGCACGGTCGCTGACGTCGCCTATACTCTGCCTGAGGTGGCGGCGTCGGTGGGCATTCTGCTGGTTGGATCGCCCAGTGTCACGGTAAAAAACAACGTCGTGACTGACACTGAAACCGGGATCTATACATATAGCGAGGGCACCGACGGCTCCGCCAGCGGCGCCACCATCACCAACAACGAAATCTCTTCCACTCACACCTGGGATGGCATCGCTCTCTGCAGCAACAACAACACGGTCACCGGCAACAGCATCAGCGCGAGCGACGAATCCGGGGTCTTTGTCGGCGGATTTTGCCTTGAACCCAACGGCGCTGCCAGCGGGACGGGCAACAAGATCAAGAACAACGTGATCAATCGCGCCTGCGCCGGCCTCATGTTCTCCTTCGGCGCCGTGCCGGGGGCGAATACTGCCGCCAGCAACTCCTTCTTCAACACTGACACCACCGTGCTGGTTGCCGATTCCTGCCCGGCCGTCGCGCCTTTGGCCGCTTTGGCAGTGAATGTGGGAGGCGGCGGAGGTGGCGGATCGCGCCTCCAGGTTAGCCCAGTCCGGTAGTGATCGTTTGAGGTAGTGCTGCGGTTTGCGCCGGGGATCTCGGTCCCCGGCGCTTTGTCGCCCTGCAGGACAGTCCGCTCCGGCTTCATGTAAAATCAACAGGCAGAAATATTTCGGGAGACACAATGGCCAAGATTGCAAAGACTGCGGATCGCAAGAAGGTGATGGACACCTCCAAGAGCACGGACTGCCCCAAATGCGGCAAGTCGACGCGCATCGTCAAGCGCGTGAAGGACCGGGAGCGCGGCGTCCCCGGCGGCATTTTCATTTCCTGCTCAGCCTGCGACTTCTACGAGAAGCTGTAGCTAACCCCTTCAAAATGTGGCGCGGGCGGCCTCGCTCGCGGGAGGCGGAAGTGCGGCATGTCTCCCCCTCAGCTCTGGGCCGGGCGTGATGGACCGCTTCGGGCTGTTATGTTCCACGTGGAACATAACGTCATGACGTTACGTCTATACCGAAACGTCATGACAGCTAAGTGCAAGAGGGCAAAGGGGA
>DATJXG010000248.1:0-26882 GCA_035500455.1 Terriglobales bacterium
GTGAAAGAGCTGCACCAGCACCCCAAGCTTGCCGTTGCCCCATCCATTGCGCTCTTTGTTGTAGAACAGCATGTCGAATGCACCGTCGGGCCGTGCAGAGAGATCGAAGCGGTAAGCAGAGAAGATATCCAGGCCTTGCACTCGCTTCTCGCTGGCCAGCAACTGGGGAAGCAGGAGTGTGGCCGCGGGAGAGAATGCAAAGGCGCGGTCGAGCAGCGCTGGATCGATCTGAGGCACAGGCTCAGGAGTGACGGCGGCGATCCGCGGCTTTTTCTCGCGGTTCCAGCGCTGCAAGGCAGCTTCCTGACTGCCTTCGAGGAGATAAACGCTGGCCAGGAAATCATTGGCGTAAGTATCGCCGGGGACCAGTTTCAGGGCTCGACGCAGGTGGGCAGCCGCCGCGGCGTAACGCTTCTGCTTGAACTCCACTCCCGCCAATTCCACCGCAAAGCGCTCGTCGCTGGGGCTGAGTCGATATCCCGCTTTAAAGATACGGTGTGCGTCGTCCCAGCGGCCGAGTCGCGCCAGGGCAGTGCCGTAGTAGAAGTCAAGATCAGGGGAACGCGCCGGCGCGGACTCCGCGAGCGCAACCGCTTCCTGCCAACGTTGCTCGCTGACGAGCTGTTTGATCTGGGAAAGGCGCGAATCCTGGGCCTCCTGGCCCTGCATGCCAGGAAGGAACGATGTCGAGAAGAGAAGAAGGGCTCCGGCGATGCGGATCAGCGGGCGGCAGGCTGCGGCAGGGCTAGCAGCGTCCATTTTCCTGCTGCGCTCCATTCCCGTTCGAAGTTCACCCGGTCCTGCTTGAGCAGTTTACGTTGTGCGGGATCGTTAATCAGCACCAGATTATCTTCCCCCTCAAGACCCGCGACCACAACATAGTGCAGCGCGGATTGGCCCTCGGGCTTTACCGCTACGATCAGCGGCCGTCCCTTCTCGAGATGCTGCCTGAGGTCAGCCCACGTGCCGTGAAACATGAAGGTGCGGTACCCATTCTGATTGAAGTAATTCTCCAGATCCGCGGCGTAGATGCCGTGGCCCTGCTTCGAGTAGAGCGCTTGCTGGATGCGAGCGGCGTCAGCCGCCTCCGCCGCCGGCTTGCCCTGGTGGAGGTCCCAATACTGCATGACCATGGCGATGCTGGCGGCGCCGCATTCCTCCGTTTCCTGCTTCACGAACGGGACGTCCAGGAAAATGCCCGGAGGAGTAATGGCGGCCAGGAACGCGCAAAGAACGAGAACCGCCGCGCCGATCCTGGCCACCCGCGAAACCACGTCCCCGCTCCTCAGCGTACCGCGACAATGATCAAAATGAGGGCCGCGATGGCGAGAATGATCAGAATCAGGTCGCGGTCATCGAGCGTTCCGGCGGCGAAGTTGGCTTGCGCCTTGTCGGCGCGGGCCGCGAGTTGTGCCAGTTCCGCGTCGCTCAGCGAGGCGACCGACTTGGTGACCTGCTCGGGATTCATGTGGGCGGAGCGCAGCGCCTTCTGAGCGCGCTCCGACGAAAGGAACTGCCGCACCGTGTCGAGATTGTGCTGCCGGGCCTGAGCGGCGCCGACCAGTTGCGCCCGCAGGTCTGCGGGGCTGACCACGTGCTCCGCTGCCTGTGCCATCAGGCTGCCGGGAACCGCGAAAATTGTGACGAGGATGCAAGCAATCACTGCGCGTGCCGACTGCTTTACGTCAAAATGCATGGTCCGAAACCTCCTTACGTTTTAGGCCAGGGTGCCTTTACTATATCGAACCTGTTGGATGCGGGGGAGTGGTGAAGGGGTTTCAAGGGCACCTGTGGTACATGGGCGTTAGGACGAAACTGCGGGCAAATCTTTGCGGCCTCGGCGGTTGTTCTTGGCGGCCTCGGCGTTTTGAGGTTTGTTCTTGGCAGAGGGAGAGAAAAATCCTAAATCGCCGAGACCGCGAAGTTAGGATGCGCCGGAGGTCGATACACTGCAACTTTCATAGAGACTGCACTCGCTTTTGCAGGTCGCGAGCGATCCACTCGGGATCGCTGTCCGGGGGGAATTTCACCGGCTCGCCGATTGTGACCTTCACCCGTCCGGGAGGAGCGATTTTACGCCCTGCGGCTTTCAGTTCGAAAAGGCCGTCAATTCGCATGGGGACGATGAAAATCTTCAAATTGTTTGCCAGCAGGCCCACGCCGGCGCGGAATGAATTCAGCTTGCCGTCGGTAGTGTGGCGTCCTTCGGGGAAAACCAGGATGCTGTAGCCGCGATCCACGGATTCGCCTGCATAGGCGAAACTTTCGCGGAAGCCGGCCTGGCGAGGCAAGGGGAAGAGATTGAGCAGCGCAACCCCCAGGAACCAGCCCACGCGGTCGTAGGCGCGGGCCAAGACGTGCCGCCCCGCTGGAGGCGTGCGCAGCGCCTCCAGCCTTTCGCCGCCGGCCGCGGTCGCCAGGCGATTTCGCAGGCGTGGCGGAAGCGCGCGCAGGACAAAGCCGACATCGACGTGGCTGATGTGATTGCAGACGACCAGCACGGGCCCCTTCACCCCTTTCAGCCTTTCCCTGCCCTCAAGGCGCGGCCAGCCCAGCAGAAATACCGAGGGCAGCAGCAATGTGTAGTTGGTGAAAAACCTGATCCAGGTCATGGGCCAGCGCTGCACCCACGCCGGGTAATGGTATTTCACCCGCGGCGGCAGTTCGCCCTGCAACATGCGTTCCAAATCTCCGACGGTGTTCACCGCGGAAAACTGAGCTTCGCTCAAATCAATCTGGTAGCGGTCTTCGAGGGCGCTGAGCAGTTCAACCCGATCGAGCGAACTAAGATTCAGGTCGGCGTCGAGACTGGCGTTCGCCGCCAGTTGATCGCCGTCACGCCCCGTCACCTTGGCAATTAAGGCCGACACGGTTGAGCCTGCCCCCTCGGACGGTTTGCCGCTTCTCTGTGCCAGCACCACGTCGCCAATCACGTTTCGCTTCGGCTTTTGCGTTGAGGTGCGGGGGAAATCCTCGTCCGGCCACAGGTACCAGGCATGCATGCGCTGGTATTCGGCAAGCGTTGCGTTCGCTTCCCGCACGACCGCGGCCGGGTCGCTGCCGCTACGCAGGATCATCACCGCGCACGGCTCGGCGTTACCTTCCCTCGGCAGGGAGATAACTACGCAATCCTTCACCTCGGGTTGCCGCCTTAACGCAGCTTCAAGATCGTCGGGATAGACGTTCATTCCGGCCGGTGTAACGATCACTTCCTTCTTGCGGCCCTTGAAGTAGAGATTTCCAGCGGCGTCGAGTTCGCCGATATCGCCGGTTTGATACCAGCCTTCTTCGCCGACAACCGGCTTGAGTTGATCTCCGCTCCAATATCCCGATGCCACTCCACTGCCCCTGACGAGAATTTCGCCGTCCGGCGCCAGCTTCACCTCGCGGCCCTGCAGCACTTTGCCGATCGATCCTTTGCCCAGGCGGAAGGGGTGATTCACGCTGATGAGCGATGTGGTTTCGGTAAGGCCGTATCCCTGAATCACGGCGATGCCCAGGCGTCCCCAGAATTCCTCGGTCACGCGGTCCAGCGCCGCGCCTCCGGAAATGAACGCCCAGAATTTCCAACCGAACTGGCGGCGGATGCTGCGAAACATCCAGGAGCGGCGCAGAAAGTGCTTGCCCGCGGCGGCGGAAAACTTCTGCCGGAATCTTTCGAGGCGGCCTTCGTCCTCAAGATCGCGCTCGACTTTTTCTTTGAGCGACTGAAGAACGCGCGGCACTGACACCAGCACCGAAACCCGCTCGCGGTGGACGGTGCCGACCACGTCCGCCGGTTTCAGCGACTCCTGGAACACAACCGTACCCCCAAGCAGGGGTGGGAGAAAGATCCCCAGAAACTGGCCAAAGACGTGGCTCAGCGGAAGCAGGTTCAGGAAGCGGACGGGATGAAAAAATCGCTCATACTTCAAATATTTCTGAATCTCAGTTTCCAGGGGCGCTACGTTGCCCAGCACATTGCCGTGGCTGATGACCACGCCTTTGGGTTCGGCGGTGGTGCCGGAGGTGAAAACGATCTCTAGCGTGTCTCCGGGGCCCAGCGGCGCCACAGGCACCGGTTCGGAGGAGTAGTGCGACAGTGCTTCCTGCAGCCGCTCCAGCGGCAGGCTGGGAATTTCACCGAGGTTCCGGGAATGTCCCGGGGAACATACCAGTAACTTCGCGGATACCTGCCGGGCCACCCGCTGGGCGAAGTCGGGAGAAGCAGCGTCATCCATCGGAACAATGACGGCCCCGCGCAGCACACATCCGAAGAAGGTGCTTACCCATTCCGCCGAGTTTGGCCCCCAGAGTAGGACCCGGTCGCCCTTCCCTACTCCGCGTTCATGCAGGGCACGTGCGAAGCGGAACGCGGTTTGCGCCACCTGTCCGTAGCTCCGGCGTTGGCTGCGATATCCACTACGCTGGACGTAGGCACATTCTCCGCCGAGGCGGCGGAACTTCTCCAGATATTCGCCCAGGGAGCGACGTTCCATGAACAATAAATTTACACTCTCCCGGGTCACCGCGAGTGCGCCATACTACGCCTGTCCCAGCGTAACTATTGTTTTTTGCCGTTTTTGCCGTACAATTCCGCTCTATCGAAGTACCAGTCGCTGGTGCGTCCGGTTCCGTGAGCCGATGGCCCGGAGCTGGAACGGATTCATTCGCGAGCCACGCGCGGGGGATCGAGTCACAATGAGCATTGTGATGTGGAAACTTCTTCGGCTCATGCCGAAGCCTATGATCCTCGTTCTGCTATTCCTTCTAATGGTTGCTGTGGCGCGCGCCTAAACGTTCCCCGCGGTCGTGTTCTGGAATCGCCGGGATTTCCGGTTGAAGATCGGTTCTCAGCCAGTCCCCCGTTCTCAGGGACTCGCAACTTAGCGGTCCACTGCTTTGCGCAGCGCTGCCCTTGCCAGTAGGCGGGTGGAATCCAGAATAGGCAACGGCGACGATTCGGCATCGACCAGAAGTGGAATTTCCGTGCAGCCCAGCACGACCGCGTCGCAGCCTTCGGCAGCCAGACCGCGTATCACCTCTACAAAATATGCCAGCGAGCGCTGGGTGAACTGCGCGTTCACCAACTCGTCGAAAATGATCCCGTTGATTTTCTCGCGCTGCTCCGGAGAAGGAATGCGGTAGTCCAGTCCGGCAGCCTTCAACTTCTCGGGATAAACCCGGCCTTCCATGAGATATCGCGTCCCCAACACCGCCAGCCGTTTGTAACGGCAATGCAGCGCCTCGCGGGCCACCTCTTGAGCAATGTGCAGCCAGGGCCGTGGGGAACGGTGCTCCACGAGATCAAATGCCTGATGGATGGTGTTGTCGGGGCAGATCAGAAAATCGGCTCCGGCGCGCGCCAGCTTGTCCGCCGAGGAAAGCATCAGCTCGGCGACGCCCGCCCAGTCATCGGCGTAGATGCAGCGCATGTACTCCGCCAGGCAGTGATTGTGCATCGAGACTTCAGGGTGGCCGTGCTTGCCCATCAGCGCCGCGCCTTCAAGGCAGATCGTGCGATAGCAGAGCGCCGCGCCTTCAGCGCTGCAGGCCACAATGCCGATGTGCTGGGAGGAAAAACTTGCCATGGGGGACGCCCCTAACATCGTACCAACGCGGAAGGAAACTCGATGACTTTTTCTCTGCGAACTCGGCGGCTGTTCTTAGCGGCCTCGGCGTTTTAAGGTTTGGCCTTTTGCCAAGGGGGATGACGGCTCTAGAACGCAGAGGTCGCGAAGAACAGCATGGCGCGCGATTCGGGAAAGCAGAATTTCAGCGCCGCGAACTTACTGCGTCAAACAGGTTCAGGAACTCCAGTTTTTTCTCCGGCGGAAGAAACGACGCCTCGAAGGAGTTACGTGCCAGTTCGCGCAGGTGCTCGTCACTGAAGCCGAAGGTTTCCTGGGCTAGAGCATACTCGCGCGTCAGAGAGGTGCCGAACATCGCCGGATCATCAGAATTCAGCGTCAGCATGACGCCACGGTCGAAATAACTTCGAGCGGGATGCTCCGCGAGCGTCCGGCAGCAGCCGGTGCGCAGATTGCTGGTGAGGCAGATCTCGAGAGGCACCTGGCGCTTGGCCAGTTCCTCCACCAGTTCCGGGTCCTGCCAAGCGGTGAGCCCGTGGCCGATACGCTCGGCGTGCAAATTGAGCGCGCCCCAGATGGATTCGGGCGGGGCGTTCTCTCCCGCATGAGCGGTCAGGCGGAGGCCGTGGTCGGCCGCGTAGGCATAGGCGTCGCGAAAAAGCTCGGGCGGTCCTTTGATCTCGTCTCCCCCAATGCCTATGCCTGCCACGTTGCGATCGTGGTAAAAGAGCGCCAGATCAAAAACTTTGCGCGCAGCCTCGGCGCCGAATTGGCGAACAGCGTCGAAAATCCAAAGCAGGGAAACGCCCAAATCGCGCTCGCCGCGCTGCCGGCCGCGTTCCAAGCCCTCGAAGATCGCGCCGAAATCCTGCTGCCGCCACAGGCACACGCCTACCGATACATAGACCTCGGCGTGCAGCACGTTTTCCGCCTTGAGGGCTTCCATCAGGCGGTAAGTGATGAATTCGTAATCCTCGGGGCCCTGCAGATCCTCGGTAACGGTCTTGAAGGCCATCAGGAAGCCGGTGAAATCGCTGTACCGGTAGAGGCTTTCGATCTCGGCTAGGTTTCCTTTCCCGCCGTGGCGCTTTCTCAGTTCGACGAGGGTAGGGGGTTCGATTGAGCCTTCGAGGTGAAGATGCAGCTCCGCCTTGGGAAGCGAAGCCAGAAAAGAGCTACGGCTGAAAACCATACAATCCGATTCTAGCGAAGTAGAAGGAATCGTGCTTAAAGCTCCGATCGTATTTCTTTGCGTTCTTTGCGATCTTCGCGGTTAATTAATCGCAAAGGGTGCAAGGCGGGCGGAGCCGTGAACTAAACAACAGAGAGGCCGAGCGATTATCCGCGGCCGGCAAACTCGCTGTGGTGGCGGCTGTAGAAGATGTAAATCAGCAACCCCAGGAAAAGCCAGATGACGAAGCGCAGCCAGGTAATCACGGTAAGGCCGGTCATCAACCCGCCGCAGAGAACCACGGAGATCAAGGGGAACCACGGCACAAAGGGTACGCGAAAGGTGCGCGGCCGCTCCGGTTGCTTGCGGCGCAGGAAGATCACGCCCAGCGAGACCAGCACAAACGCGAACAGCGTCCCGATATTGGAGAGATCGGCGGCATCGCCGATGTCCACCAGGCCGGCAGGAATGCCCACCGCGAAGCAGGCGATCCAGGTGGACCAGTACGGTGTCTTGAATCTGGGATGCACGGCGGAGAACAGCTTGGGAAGCAACCCGTCGCGCGACATGGCATACCAGATCCGCGCCTGGCCGTACTGGAAGACCAGCAAGGACGAAATCATGCCGGTCAGCGCGCCCACCACGATTACGGAACGGAAAAACGGATGTGCACCCAGTTGTTCCAGAGCGTAAGCCACCGGCGCTTCCGCGGCGCGGCCTGAGACAAACGTCGTGTACCTCATCATGCCCAGCAGCACGATCGCCACGCCGATGTACAGCACCGTGCAAATGATCAGCGAGGCAATGATGCCGAAGGGCAGGTCTCGCTGTGGGTTATTGCATTCCTCGGCGGCGGTGGAGACCGAGTCGAATCCAATGTATGTGAAGAAGACAATCGCCCCGCCGGTGACGATGCCGGCGAAGCCGGAGGGAGCGAAAGGTTTCCAGTTCGCGGGGTTGATCAGCATGCCGCCGACCACCAGAAACGTGAGAATCGCGCCGATCTTCACCGCGACCATGACGTTGTTGGCCTCGGCGGATTCGCGCACGCCGCGAACCAGTACCAGAGTGAGGATGAAGACGATGAGAAATCCCGGGAAGTTGAAATACGCGCCCGTCCAGTGGCCTCCAGCGAAAACCGGACTGGCCCATTTATCAGGCAAGATGATGCCAAACGCCGCAAGCTGTGCCTTGCTGTAGCCGCTGAAGCCCACAGCCACGGCAACATTGCTCACCACGTACTCCAGAATCAGGTCCCAGCCGATGATCCAGGCAAAAATTTCACCCAGCGTTGCATAAGAGTAGGTGTAAGCGCTGCCGGCGATGGGGATCATCGAGGCCAGCTCCGCGTAGCACAGGCCGGCAAAGCTGCAGGCCACAGCAACCAGCAGGAAGGAAATGGCAATCGACGGGCCGGCAGGTGGGCGCCCGTGCATGAGCGCGCCCCCGGTGCTGCCGGTACGCACCAGGTTCACGATCATGTCCAGAACCTGGGCGTGCAGGATCGAGGGCGCTTCGAAGTGCTCGCCCGCTGCGGCGGTTCCGGTAAGAACGAAGATTCCCGAGCCGATGATTGCGCCGATGCCCAGCGCGGTCAGCGACCAGGGCCCCAGAGATTTCTTGAGGCGGCGTTCGGGGTCTTCGGATTCCGCGATTAGCCGGTCAATGGATTTGCAGCAGAACGCCTGCTTGTCCGAAGTGCGCTCGCTCCTGTTGCGACTGGCCACTGCCGGGGGCTCTGCCAAGCTCTCTCCTTGGTGCCAAACGTGTCGCGGGGCGTGCGGAATAGGCCTTTTGGACGGGACATCGCCCCGTCCCCGCACAATTTCTTGCTTGCGTAACGAAGACCGACGGCTAACGCTTGGATTGGCCGCGTGCCATCTTCTTCACTTTGCTTTTCTTAGAGCCGCGCGCGTACTCCCGCGGCTTCAGCGGGCTTTCGGTTTTCTTCTTTTTGCGGACCGCGCGCTTAAGCTTCTTGCGTTCTTCCTTGCTTAACGACTTGGTATTTGCCATGAGTCCTTTTGCCGGGATTTGTAATTTGGTAATCGGGTAATTTGAAATTTCCCAAAGCCTGGCGCCTGGCCTTCAATTTACAAATTACTCGATTACAAAATTACCAAATCCCTAAGCCCGCTCCAGCTGGGCATACTTCTCCACCAGCTTCTTCAATCCGAAGCGTGGAAATTGTACCGTAATCTTGGCTTCTTCGCCTTCTCCTTCGCGCTGATAGACCGTTCCCTCGCCATATTTCGGGTGGCGAACCTTCTGACCAGGGCGGAAACCGCGGCGTCCGGTTGGTTCTTCCGGCTGCAGCTTCGGCAGGCTGAACTTCTTCCCACGCGAGGCGAAGAACTCGGCGATGTTGTCGATGGAGTTGTATGTCGGCGCGGAGTTTGCGAGATGGCGGGGCGTTCTGCTTTCCACCCAGTGGGCGCTTTGGTCTTCGTCTTCGTAGGCGTAGTGGCTGGAGTCATGGCTGTTGATGCGGTTCGAGGCCGAGGGTCTGCCCTGAGCTTGCCGAAGGGGCGGCCGCGCCACATTCCGCCCGGGCGAGTCGCCCACGGCCATGCGGCCCCGGCGCGAAACCCCTAATTCTTCGATCAGGCCCGCCGGGACTTCATCCAGAAAGCGCGACGGCATACTGGCTTCCGGCATGTCGGTTCCATAGCGGCGGCGATAAACCGCGCGGCTCAGTATCAGGGTGTCCATCGCGCGGGTCATGCCCACGTAGCAGAGGCGGCGTTCCTCTTCGATGTCATCCGGCTGCAGGAACGTTCGTGAATGCGGGAACAGGCCTTCTTCCATGCCGCAAAGGAACACCAGGGGGAACTCCAGGCCCTTGGCGGCGTGCAGCGTCATCAGGGTAATCTGCGCGCGCTCATCATAGGCATCGGCATCGGCCACCAGGGCGGCGTGGTCGAGGAACTGGTCGAGAGTTTCGCCGCGGTCGCGCGAGTCCATAGCGGCATTTACCAGTTCACGCAGGTTCTCGATGCGGGAGTAGGCCTCGGGTGTGTCTTCTTCTTCGAGTTGCTTGATGTACCCGGTACGGTCGATGAGGAATTTCAGGATCTCAGCCGTGCTGATCTTCGGGCCGGCGTCAGGGGTAGCGCCGGCGTCTTGCCGGCCTTTTTCGAGACTACCGACGTTTTCGTCTTCCGCTTCCGCGTCTGGCGTTGCCGGCGGGACGCCGGCGCTACGGTCGTCGCCGTCGTTCTCCGCGGCACTGGCAAAAATGGATGGGTCGAAGCTGATCTGGTCGTCCAGGTCCATCGCGGCTGGGATGACTTCCGCTTCCTCAGCTTCTTCTGCTGCTGCGGTCATCTCCAGCCGCTCAGTGTACTTTCCCGCCAGCATGGCACGGGCATCTTCGATCAACTGCTCGAAGTTTTTCAGCGCTGCCATCGCCCGCGGCGCGAGCAACTGCCGGCGGATGGCCTCGCCGACCGCTCCCCACAATGACAGTCCGGTCTCCAGAGCCAGCCTCTCCAGGGTTTCAATGGTGGCCTTGCCGACGCCGCGAACTGGGGTGTTGATCACTCGCAGCAGAGAAATCGAATCGTGGGGATTGTGAATGACCTTGAGATAGGAAACCAGGTCCTTGATTTCGGAGCGTTCATAAAATGAAAATCCGCCCACCACGTGATACTTCAACTGGTAGCGGCGCATGGCCTCTTCAAACAGGCGCGATTGCGAGTTAGTGCGGTAAAGCACCGCGGCCCGCCCATTCTCACCTTGCTCGACGCCTTCCCGCAGGTAACGCGCGATCCAGTCGGCGGCGAACAGCGCCTCGTTTTCCCCGTCCGGCGCCTCGTAGTAGCCGATCTTGGCGCCGCCCTGGCGCGAAGTCCACAGGTTCTTGCCTTTGCGGCGAACGTTGTTCGCCACCACCGCCGAGGCCGCCTGCAAAATATTCTGTGTGGATCGGTAGTTCTGCTCCAGCCGAATAATTTTGGCCTCGGGAAAATCCTGCTCGAATTCCAGAATGTTGCGGATGTCCGCGCCGCGCCAGGAATAAATCGACTGATCTTCGTCTCCGACAGCGCACACGTTGTGGCCCGATCCGGCGAGCGCCCGCATAAGCTCGTACTGCGGACGGTTCGTATCCTGGTACTCATCCACCAGGACGTAGTGGAAGCGGCGATTGTAATAATCGCGCACCTCGCCCACCGCCTTCAGCAGGCGCACGGCCTCAAGCAGCAGATCGTCGAAGTCGAGAGCGTTGGCTTTGAGCAACTCCTTTTTGTACTCAGCGTAAATCTGGGCCACCCGCTCGGTTTTGGGATCGGCCGACTGCAGATACACTTCCTGGGGATCGAGCATGTGATTTTTTGCCCAGGAAATGTGCGCCAGCACAGAGCGCGGGGTGGTTTGCTTGTCGTCAACCCCGAGCCGCCGCATAGCCGACTTCACCAGTTGCTGCTGGTCGGCTTCGTCGTAGATCACGAAGTTCTTGGTGAGGCCGATCGGCGCCACTCCCGGCGTGGACGATGGAATCCGCAGCGCTTCAATATCGCGGCGCAGCACGCGCACGCAAAACGAGTGGAAGGTCGAAATCACCGGCTTGGCAATGGAAAGCCCGCCCACCAGCTTGTCCACGCGTTCCACCATCTCGCTGGCGGCTTTGTTGGTGAAGGTAACGGCGAGAATCGACTCCGGCATCACCCCCAGGTTCTCGATGAGGTGGGCGATGCGGTAGGTGATAACCCGCGTCTTGCCGCTCCCCGCGCCGGCAAGGATCAGCAGCGGGCCGTCAGCCGTTTCGACGGCTTCGCGCTGCTGGGGATTGAGTTGGGAAAGAAAAGACAATGTGTGAGAACCCTTAGGGATTGCCGATTTTCAATTGCCGATTTGCGATTGAACGCTGTAATCGGCAATTGAAAATTGGCAATCGACAATATTCCACCGCGCGCCCGTGCCAGATAGGGACGACAACTCTATAAATCCGTCTGGGCCATTCTCGCCATCTGGCACTCTTCGCACGGGCACCACTCCCGCAGAAAGTTCCAGGAGTAAATTCCCAGGTCGTGCCCGTCGTTCCAGTGAAACTTGATGGCGTACTTGCCCACGCCTTCGGCTGAGTCCGGCTTCATCGCCGGCTTGAACATGGGCAGTGCCGCCGGAACAGTGTGCGGCGCTTCTCCCGGCGCCCGGCCTGCCTTTTCACGTTCCTCGTTGCATAGCGCGCAGGGGCAGGCATCGCGCAGAAACGCAAACGAGTAGTGCGAGCTATGGCCGTCTTTCCACTGGATGTCCACACCCGTGCCTGTGGTTAGATTTACCTTGACCGACTTCGGATCTGCTACAGCTGGCACACTTTCAGTATCGCACAGGCGGGAAGGGCGTTGATTGGATGACTAATCCGAGATTGTCATTCCGAGCGAAGCGAGGGATCTCGGCCGGCACCGACGCCGATGAGACCGAGATTCCTCGCTTCGCTCGGAATGACAAATTTGGGGTCTCGGAATCCAAGCCGGAAATCACTAACTCTCTTTCGTCACAGTCACCATCACTTCCCGCTCCCGCGGGCCATCGAGTTCGATCAACACAACCCGCTGCCACGTTCCCAGCACCAGCGCTCCCTCCTGAAACGGCAGGGCCACCGATGTGCCGATCAGCGCGGAAAGAATGTGGTCGGGCACGTGCCCCGGGTTGTGGGGATGGCGATAGCGCAACTTCGGAATCATAGCCTCGAACGCGTCGAGCACATCGAGGTCGGTGCCGGGATCAAGGTCCGCCGTGGTGAGCGCGGCGGTAGTGTGCAGGATGAGCAAGCTGCACAGTCCTGTGGCCTGCGCGTGGTTCTGCTGCAGCAGGTCTTCAATGCCGTCCGTAATATCGAGCACTTCCCGCTTCTTGTGAGTTTTGATGGTCAGTTTCTGCATGGCGATGAGATGCGGCAGATCAGAACCGAAAGCGCGTTTGTAGTTGTTTTCTTTGCGCCCTTTGCGATCTTTACGGTAAGTATCAAGCGCAAAGAACGCAAAGAACCCCGCGAATTTGAGGAGGGACGCCCAGTCATGTATAAGTCAAGGTCTATGAGACCCCTCGCGACCGCTGTTGCCATCTGCATTTTGAACGTGGGTGCGATCTGCGCGCAACCTCAGCCCCAGGCCCCTTCCGAAAAAACTTTGGCCGCACGCACCGCCGGGCTCCAGAAGCATGACGGCTTTTTCCCGTACTACTGGGACGAAAAGAAGGGCGAGATTCTTTTCGAGCTTTCGCCGGCCGCGCTCGACCGCGAGTTTCTCTATTTCACCGGCCTGGGCAGCGGCGTAGGCTCCACCGAGGTCTTCGCCGACCGCAGTTCCTTCGGCTCGGCAGCAGTATGCAGACTGCGGCGCGCCGGAACTCACGTGCTGGTGATCGAGGAAAACACCAGCTTCCGGGCGCCGAATGGCAGCGGAGAGCTAAAGCACTCGGTGGAAGAGAGCTTTCCGACCTCGGTGCTGGCGGCGCTGCCCATCGCCGCCGAGCAGGAGGGCACGCTGCTGGTCAACGCCAACAGCCTGGTGGTGCGCGATGCCGTGGATTTGATCTCCCAGTTGAGAAGGCCGACCCGCGCCGTCGGCGGCACGCTGGTGCGCGACGCGTCATCGGGCGCGAACTGGAAATTGGATGAGGCTCGCAGCGTCGTCGATCTTGATCACACTGCCGGTTTCCCTATGAACACCGAGGTGGAAGCGCTGCTCACTTTCACCACCGACTCCGAGAGCGATCTCAACCAGCCCGATCCTCATGCGCTGAGCGTGCGGGAGCACCATTCGTTTGTGGCTCTGCCTTCGCCAGGATTTGAGCCCCGCGAGCAGGACCCGCGCGTCGGTTTCTTCACCAACGACTTCCAGGACTTCTCCCAGCCCTACAACCGCCCACTCAAACGCTACCTCATCAACCGCTGGCGGCTGCAGAAGAAAGATGCTGACGCCGCGATCAGTGAGCCGGTAAAGCCAATCGTCTTCTACCTCGACCGCGCCATTCCCGAGCCAATTCGTTCAGCAGCGCGACGCGGCGCATTGTGGTGGAATACGGCGTTCGAGCAAGCCGGGTTTAAGAACGCCTTGCGCATCGAAGACCTGCCCGAAGGCGCCGATCCCCTCGACCTTCGCTATCCGACCATTCAGTGGACGAACCGCTCCGGCCGGGGATGGTCGGTGGGCATGGTCCATTCCGATCCACGTACCGGCGAAATCATTCACGCCGTCGTGCAGCTGGATTCTCATCGCATGCGGTCCATGAACAACTATTGGCAGGCCACCATGCCCTCAGGCCGCTCGACTGAGGAACCTACGCTCGACACCTTCGCCGCGCTCGACAACCTTGATCCGAAGACGAGCGAAGGAGAAGTGATGCTGAACCGAATTGCCCTGCTGACCTGCCACGAGATGGGCCACGTTCTTGGCCTGGATCACAACTTCGTGGCCAGCACCTACGGGCGCGGCTCGGTAATGGATTACTTCGCGCCGCGCATCCATATCCGCCCCGACGGCACCGCCGACCTCTCCGACGCCTACATGCAAGGCGTGGGCAGCTATGATCGCTTCGCCATCGAGTGGGGATATAGCGAAGGGAAGCCGGGCGCAGCGCCCGAGCAGGAGCAGGCCCGGCTGGACGCGATCGTGCAAGGCTCGATTGCGAAGGGCGTGGTGTGGGGGAATTACGAGGACCCCCGCTGGAGCGCCTATGACGACGGGCCTGATCCGGTCACGTGGTTGAAGGAGGTCGTTCCGGTGCGCGACGCTCTGCTCGCGCATTACGGCCCGCAGATGCTGCGTAAAGGCGAGCCCAATTCGGACCTGGCGTCGCGGTTTGCTTTGGTCTACTTGTTCCACCGCTATGCGCTGGCTGCGGCCGTGAAGGTGGTGGGCAGCGCAAAGATTCCGCTCTCGCTGGCGGGCGACGGCCAGGCGCCGGTGAGTGTGTGGCCGGCGGAGAGCCAGAAGGAAGCCGTGCGCCTATTGGTACAGGCGCTTAATCCCGCCGAGCTTGAGATTTCGCCGGCGATTTGGAAGCAGCTTGCGCCGGTGGAAAATCGCGATAAAGACCCGGAGGCCTTCACGTCTTCGGCAGGCTACTTGTTCAGCCCGCAGGATGGAGCGCGAGCGATCGCGGAAACGGTAGTGGATGGACTGCTCAATCCCCAGCGCCAGGAACGGCTGGCAGTGATCTCTCGTCAGGATCCCGCGGCTCCCGCCCCCGGCGCTGTGATCTCAGCTCTGGTGCGCGCGGGATTCTCCGCGCCGCCAAAAACCGAGACTGAGGGCGACCTTGCGGGCGTGGTCCAGACAGAGATCGCCGAACGCTTGATGGAAGCCGCGGCTGATCCGGCGGCAACGGCGGAAGTGCAGGCCGCGGACCTGGCCGGTGTACACGAAATTCAGAATACGTTAAAGACTATTGCTGACACTCCGGTTGCCGAGCGTCTCAAGCGCGAGATCGGATTGTTCCTGCAAAACCCGGCCCAAAACACGCCAAAGGTGAAGCCTTCCGGAGCCCCGGCAGGACCGCCGGTATAAGGGGAGCAATCTTTTCTCCGCGACCTCGGCGGCAATCCTCCGCGTTCTCGGCGATTTAAGGTTTTACTCTGCATCGAACACCAAAATCTCAAAACGCCGAGAACGCAGAGAACGACCGCCGAGGTCGCGGAGAAGAAACATCAAACTTTCCTAATTGGTCAAGTGAATCTCAGGCCTGCCAAGCGGATGGCCTGCCTCGAATGCGGTGATGTCGGCTTCGTGCTGCAGCGTAACGCCGATGTCATCCAGACCCTCGAGCAGACGGTGGCGCACCGACTCGTCGATGGAAAAGCTGGCCGATAAGCCGCGGTCGTCACGCACTTCTTTTCTCTCCAGGTCAATTGTGAGCTGGTAACCCGGCACTTCCTCCGCCCGGCGCATCAGTTCGGCGACTTGGTCTTCCCCGAGCACGACCGTCAACACGCCATTCTGCACGCAGTTGTTAGCGAAGATATCAGCGAACGAGGGCGCGATCACGGCGCGAAAACCGAAATTCTCCAACGCCCAGACCGCATGTTCGCGCGAGGAACCGCAACCAAAATTCCTGGCCGCCACCAGGATGCTGGCGCCGGCATACTGCTCCTGGTTGAGCACGAAGGTGGGATCGAAGCTGCCGTCGGAGCGGCGCCGCCAGTCGTAAAACAGAAATTCACCGAAGCCGGTCTTCTCGATCCGCTTGAGAAATTGTTTCGGAATGATCTGATCAGTATCGACGTTCGCCCGGTTGAGCGGGGCGACTTTGCCTGTGTGAATTCGAAATGGCTGCATAGGTCTTCTCTGCGCACTCCGCCGACGTTCTCGGCCCCTCGGCGATTTAAGGTTTTCCTTGCTCTCGGCAAAGAGCATCAACGCCGAGAGCGCAAAGAGGGCTGCCAAGAGCGCGGAGGATCTCGCTGCCCACTGGTGTTACTCGCTCCTACTCAAATTGCCAGTTGCGGACATCGGTGAAATGGCCGGCAATCGCGGCCGCCGCCGCCATCATGGGGCTTACCAGGTGCGTCCGCCCGCCGCGTCCCTGGCGGCCTTCGAAGTTCCGGTTGCTGGTGGAGGCGCAACGCTCTCCCGGCTGCAGAATGTCCGGATTCATACCCAGGCACATTGAGCACCCGGACTCGCGCCACTCAAATCCGGCTTCCTGGAAAATCCGGTGCAGACCTTCACGTTCTGCCGCCTGCTTCACCACCTGCGACCCCGGAACCACCATGGCGCGGACCTTGGGGCTTACGCGGTGCCCGCGGGCCACCCGCGCCGCCTCGCGCAAGTCCTCCAGCCGCGAATTCGTGCAGGAGCCGATGAACACGCGATCCACCGCAATGTCCTCGATGCGCGTGCCCGGCTGCAATCCCATGTACTCAAACATGCGCTCGGCAGCGTGGCGGTCGGCTTCCGACGAGAATTCGCTCAGTTCGGGCACCCGGCCGGTCACCGGCACAACCATCCCGGGATTCGTCCCCCAGGTCACAAACGGCGAAAGCTGCGCGGCGTCGATTTCCACCACCTTGTCATATTTGGCACCAGGGTCGGAAGGCAGGCTCCGCCAGTGCGCCAGCGCGGCCTCCCAGTCTTTGCCCTGCGGGGCGAAGCGCCGGCCTTTGAGATATGCGAACGTCGTTTCATCGGGAGCGATCATGCCGGCCCTCGCCCCGGCCTCGATGCTCATGTTGCACACCGTCATGCGCCCTTCCATGGAGAGCGCGCGGATTGCCTCGCCCGCATACTCGATCACGTGGCCGGTGGCGCCGTCAGTGCCGATCCGTCCAATGATGGCAAGAATCAAATCTTTGGCGGTTGCGCCCTCTGCCAGCTTCCCCTGCACCTGGATCAGCATGGTTCTAGGCTTGCGCTGCGGCAGGCATTGCGTGGCCAGGACATGCTCCACTTCTGAAGTCCCGATGCCAAAGGCCAACGCGCCCAGCGCTCCATGCGTGCTGGTGTGGCTGTCGCCGCAAACAATCGTCGCTCCCGGCTGGGTGAGGCCCAACTCCGGGCCGATCACGTGCACGATGCCCTGGTTGGGTGAATCCATATCGAACAGCGGTACCCCGAAGTCTTTGCAGTTCTTCTGCAGCGCCTCGATCTGGCGGGCGGCGATGGGGTCTGTAATCGGGGTGCCCCGTGGCTCCGTGGGGATATTGTGGTCCACGGTAGCAACCGTGCGCTGCGGCTGGCGAACCCGGCGGCCGGCTGCCCGCAAGCCGTCGAACGCCTGCGGCGATGTGACCTCATGCACCAGATGCAGGTCAATGTAGAGCAACGGCGGCCGCCCATTGGCGGCGGTGACTACGTGCTCATTCCAGACCTTCTCGAATAATGTGCGGCTTTCTGCCATCGGTAGTAAATATTTTAGCAATAAACCAGCGTTCAGGCGGGTTCGCGGCGGGGCAAGAAGTTGGCCGAATAGAAGGTCAGCATGAGAAGCGTGCCGAAAAGGGGCACGACGAATCCCGTCCGCAGGCTGCCAGACTGGGTTGAAACCGCGCCCACGACCCAGGGCAAAGCGGCGCCACCCAGGCTGCCCATGGAGAAGATGAGTCCTCCCAGCCGGTCGGCGTAGCTTCCGAACCAGCGCGGCAACAGCGAAACTTTGATGGGATAGACCGAAGCTAGTCCCGCTCCCACTACTGCCGCTCCGCCTGCAACCCACGGCACTGATTTTGCGGTAAGCAGCCCAATAATCCCCAGCGAGGCCAGCGCCAGGCCCGCGGCAGCCACCCGGGTGTCGCGCACGCGACGCAGGACCAGTGGCGCAAGAACCCTCCCCAGAAGCAAGGCGCCCCAAAAGAAGGATGGCACCATGGTGCCCAGCACCCGGGCAGCGGGATCAATCCGTCGCGCGTATGCCGCCACCCACCCGCCAACCGAGTTTTCTGTGCCCACGTAAGTGAAGAACATCACGCCGACAATCGCGAGCCACCACACCTCCGGCGCGCGAGCCGGTGCGGCGCCCGGTTTGACGGCCTCCGTGCCGCGTTCCGTCACGAAGTGAACCCGGCTCAGGGCAAATGCCAGAGCGGCCAGAGCCAGAGCCAGAGCATACAGAAGAAATGAGAGCCGTCCCCAGCGCAAGGCTGTCGCAACCAGGAGCGGGCAACCCATAGCGCCCGCTCCCCAGGATGAGTTCACCAGGTTCAAAGCGGCCGCAGGCTGGGCCGGGTTGGCAAAGGCAACAAACAGATTGACCGCCGCGCTGGCCACGCCGAAGCCCACACCGTAGATGCAGATCGAAGCAAACCCCAGAATCCATCCCGCGCCGGCCAGCAACGCCACTCCGGCAGCCATCAGTATGACTCCCGCGATCATGGCAACCCGGTATCCCCGCCGCGAAATCAGAAAGCTGGCGATCACCATACCGCCGATTGAAGCGGCGAATTGCGTGGTGAACAGGTACCCTGCCTGAGTGTCGTTGAGCAGCCAGCGCGCGGAAAGGCTCGGCAACAGCGGCCCCAGCAGCGTCATCACGATGCCGGTCAAGACAAATTCCAGATGAGCAAAAGCGGTTCCCTGAACAGTGCGCCCTTCGGGAACCGCTGAGGGAATGGCGGACATGTCCGTTGATTATAGCGGCGGCCGCATCAGGCCTCGCCGGTCGACCTGAATTCTCGGGCCTTCGCGGGAATTGGTTTAAGGCGGTGAAGTATTATGATGGCAGAGGCACCCGGCTCTCGAATCAAACCCATGCTAAATGGAAAGAAGATCTCGGTAGTCCTGCCTGCTTACAATGCAGAGAAGACGCTGGCGTCCACTGTGAGCGAACTCCCGGACCTGGTGGACATCCGCATCCTGGTGGACGATCACAGCTCCGACCAGACGGTGGAAATCGCCAAGAACCTGAACCTGCAGTTCTACGTCCACGACCGCAACTATGGCTACGGACGCAATCAGCAGACCTGCTACCGCGAGGCCCTGGCCGCGGGCGCGGATGTAGTAATCATGGTGCACCCCGACTACCAGTACACACCTCTGCTGGTAACTGCCATGGCCAGCATGGTGGCTTATGGCGTGTATGACGTCGTCCTGGGTTCGCGGATTATTGGCGGCCAGGCTCGCCGCGGTGGAATGCCGTTCTACAAATACGTGGCCAACCGCTTGCTTACCGCGGCGGAAAACCTCTTCCTCGGCGTCAAGCTGTCGGAATATCACACCGGCTACCGCGCCTTCAGCCGCGAGGTGCTGACCCGCCTGCCGCTGCTGGAGAACTCCGACGACTTCGTATTTGATAACCAGATGCTGGCGCAGTGCGTGCACTTCGGATTTCGCATCGGTGAAGTCTCGTGCCCGACAAAGTATTTCGAGGAGGCCTCCTCCATCAATTTCCGGCGCAGCGTGAAATACGGCCTGGGAGTCCTGGCTACCACGCTTCAGTTTGCGCTGCAGCGGATGGGGCTGGCGCACTTTCGAATCTTCAGCGAAAAGGGCCGCCGCCTGGAACCGGGCAACGCCAATTACTACGCGCGCGGCGAGCATCAACCGGTATAAAACTTCCCAAGGATTCTGCTCAAGCTGATTATTGAATGGGAGGCGTAGCGCCGGCGTCCCGCCGGCACCTGGAAGTCCGATCCCGCCCCTTCGACCCGTTATTTCTTGCTGGAGAGAAATCCCAGGATCCGGCTCGCCATCTCATCGGAAAATCCAAAGCGGGCTTTCGCTCTGGAGTAGAGATCCACGGCTTTCTTGTCCAGCCAGATCAGGCACGCTTTCCCGATGCTATCCTCAGGCCGGGCGCGGTAGTCGGTGGAATGCGGAGCGGCGTGCTCATCCCTTTCCTCTGTGTAGTAATAGAGCGCGATGCTCTTGCGCGATTCGCCGGGCGGGCATCGCAGCGGATCAGGAAACCCATGCAGCGAGCCCTCGTCCGTGGTGAAGATCACCGCATGATTCAGGATCGGCGCATAGCGCGCGACGCAGTGCCGCATGGATGCGTCCCACAGCTCGATCGACCCACCCCATTCTTCGCGCCATCCTTCATTCAAATACAGAACGAGGTTGACGCGCCTCCGCCAGTGCTTGTGGTAGTGGTGCTTGCTGAAGTCAGTATGGACGTTGAGAAAGCCGCCACGGCTGCTCTGGTGAAGGCCGCCGCCCTCAAGACTCGCGTCCGACAGGAGATTGCGAATTCCCGTAAGTTCCGATAGCCAGCGGCAGAACTCCGGCGAGTTCAGCTCATCGGTAAGTTCTCCCAGCAGGCGCGGAAAGCGCTCCCGCTTCGGCATGCCTTGCTTGTTTTCGTTCTGGTGCTTGTACTGAATCCAGGCGGGCGTATCCGATCGCGGAAATTCCTCCGCCGCAGCCAGAGCGATCTCCGGGTCAACAAACTGCTGCAGTTGAATGTGGGGAAAGGGGGCGTTCTCTCGATAAATCCTGCTCAGAACCGGAAGCTGCGGCCCCCATTTCTCGTAGGGAAACCGAGCCGTTTCGCTGAGTGCAATCCCAGGTTGAACAGCCATTACAGGTCCCGGACCATTGTCATAGGAGATGTCAATCTAGCAGATTCGATGCGGGGGAATCCACCAACGTTGGGTGGGCGGCGCCACTTTCTGCCACCTTTAGTTCTCCTGGATTCGCATCTTGTCGTTCTGGGCAGCGCCTGTACCGGGACCTGGCTCACTCGCCGGCATTCTCACGCCACACTCTAATCAACCCGGCAAATCCGCACCTCGCGGTTGGCATATGGGCAACTCAATCCCTCACCTTGCGGCCCCTGAACCACCACCCAGGCGATTCCGTACCGGCTTCGCAGACGCTCGAAATCCGGCGCGGCGAAATTTCTCCAGCCGCTCTGGGCCTGAAACTGTTCCCACCATTCGTCCGCCAAAGGCGGAAACATCGAGACCGCGCCGCTGTCTTTCACCGCGTCGGCAAGCCGGCTGCGTTCGCTGAGGCAGCGAAAGCCATCGGTGTCTTCGCCGGGAATTTTCGTGTACAACGGATCGATGGCAAACCGCGCATCAGTAGGCGTGTTGTCACGAATCCACAGGAACGCCTGCACCCACTGATTTCTGGGCTGCGCCCACGGCCACTCGACATGCGCGCTGCCGGGGAAAAGCGCCCGCTGTGCCAGGAACATTCCTGCGCAAAGCGGAGCGAACAGCACCACCCAGCGCCAGATCTTGCGCTTCAATACGTACTGCCCCAGCAGGCCGCCGCCAAACAAAAGCAGCAGAATGTAAAGCAGGTGCAGACTCCGCAAAGGCTGCAACCGGGCGAGCGTCTCAAAGCGCTGCGGGATGGAAATCACCAGCGCGGCGGCGAAGAAAACCACGTCATAGATGATCAGCGCCCGGCACATTCGCTCCAGATAGCGTGACTGCTGCCGCCGAGCCATCTGGCTGAACCAATAAAACAATCCGATGGGCGCCACGATCCCCAGCCACTCGTACCATTGCCAGTGCAGGAGATAGTGGAATGCGTGGAATTTCGCTGCCTCGCGATACGCCTGCGAACCCTGATGGAACGACAGTTCAATCGGCAGAAAGAGACAGGCGAACCCGCCCACGGCAATATCCCGGCGCCCCATCAGAACCAGCAGCGCGCAATAGCAGAAGACAAACGCCGCCATGAGCGGATGCACGACTCCCGCCAGCAGCAGCCACAGGACCGCGCGGATATATTTCTTCTCCAGCACCCGAACCACAGCGAAGACCCCGGCAAAAGCCGCGATGTTCCGCGGGTTGGTGTACTGATCCATGATGTACAGCGCGGTGCCGGCCACCGGCAGAGTCAGCAAAGCAGCAACCATCGCAACGCCCGCCCAGCGGCCAGCGGCGTCGGCGAAACATTTTCCCGCCAGTTCCCAGCAGGCCAGCAAGAGCAGGAAAATCGATCCCAGGTACCACAACATCAGCGCAACTGAGAACGGAAGATGCGTGAGCCGCACCGAGAGCGCGATGATGGTGGGAAACAGCGTCAGCTGCGCGTGCGATTCAAAGAACTCACGGCCCATGGGAAAAAGAGAGGGATGGAGAATCCTCTCTACGCTGGGCAAATAGATTTCCGCATCCTCGGCGAAGGGATGGTAGCCATGGACGAACAGCGCGCCCAGACTGAGCAGGAGCAGGCACAGCAAATGTGCGCGCTTCCGGCCGCCGGGGGATGAAATCGTAGTTTTCACTCGAAGTACTGGAATGCTGGAAAGGAATTCACATTCACAGATTTCCGCGGACTTTAGCGGACTTAAGACTCAGCAAACGATAGCTTTTTAAGGACCGCCGCTTGCAACTCCCGGGCCTTCAGTGGCCCCCTCTTGAACCAAGCGCGACCGACGCACTCTTCGGCGCAGAAACTCTATCCCGGCGGTGCTGCTTCCACAGTCGTCCCAGCATTAGGAGGTAGTCGAGGCCTACTCTAAATCCGGCTTTGCTGCTTCCCGCCTGCCGCAGGCCGAAAGTGAAAGGCACTTCGTCGACCGAGTGGACGTCTCCGCGGACCAGAATCTCCAGCAGTAGCTTGAAGCCCTTCGTCTGTAGGCCCAGGTTCTGAATACAGGAGCGTCGCACCAGAAAGAATCCCGACATCGGGTCTTTCACCGCAATTCCGCGTCTCTGCAAAGGCCAGGTCAGGGCGATCGCCGCCCGCGAAAGCCAATGGCGCAGGAAATGCCAGCGCTCCAACGAACCCGGCCGAATATACCGGCTCGCCAGCGCAATATCACTGCCGGATTCCACCGCTTTCCACAACTCCGGCAGAAGCTCCGGCGGATGCTGCAGATCGGCATCCATTACGCCCAAGACCTCGGCGGTACTATGCTGCCAGCCGTAAATCACTGCGCCGCCCAGGCCGCGCTCCCCCTGGCGGCAAAGGAAGCGCACGTGATTGTTCTCGGCAGCCAGCTTATTCACCAGAAACTCGATGCCATCACGGCTGTCATCGTCCACCACGATCAGTTCATAGGAGATCCCCAGCGTATCCAGGCTGCGCATTGCGCGTTCCAGTGCGGACGTAATGTTGGCCGCTTCACAAAGCGTCGGCACCACCACAGCCAGCTTCGCTGGAGCAGATTCTTCGAAGGCCGCTCGCCGGTTCGCGCCTTCAACTGAAGATTCGGGTTGTCCCAGTACCGCTTTGGCGCTGCCCATGAATAGCTGGATTCTAAAGCTTTCCTTCCGGAAACTCTATTGTTCCTTTGCCGCAAACGCTCGGATCGCCATATAGAAAGAGCCCCCGGAGGCAACATTCGTTGCCTGATGATCAAGGACCTTAACCCCGAAATCGGCCCTGTCGCGCCCTCCCCGTACAGGTTACCGGCGCGGCCATTGCAGCGTCCGCGTCCGCCGTTTAGCATCTAATCACTATGGCGAACGGGGGAAAGCAGCATCGCCGGCCGACGCTGGCTCTGGGCGAAATCCTCAGCTTCGCCTACGACACCTTCTGCAGTAACAAGGTACGTTTCGCCCTGACCGCGCTCGGTATGATCATCGGAACCGCCTCCCTGATCCTGGTGGTCACCATCAGTCTCACCGGCAAGCAGTACATCCTGAACCAGATTCAGGCCATCGGCACGAACATGATTTACG
Source organism: Terriglobales bacterium (assembly GCA_035500455.1). GTDB lineage: Bacteria > Acidobacteriota > Terriglobia > Terriglobales > Acidobacteriaceae > DATJXG01. The sequence continues at coordinate 23,768 of DATJXG010000248.1, forward strand.
CCGAATATGAGGGCGGCGCGCAGCGCATCACCAACACCCCGAACGACCCCCTCACCCTCGACGACCTCACCGCCGCCCGGCAGTATGTGCCCGGCGTTGTGGCCGCTTCTCCCGTGGTGAATCTGGAGGAGCGCATCCCGGTGGGCGGCGGCAAGGAGCGGGACATCCAGGTGCTGGGGGTTTATCCGGAATACAGCCAGGTGCGCAACCTGGTGGTGGTTTCCGGCAGATTTTTCGATGAGGAAGATGAACAGCAGCACAACAAAGTGGCGGTGATTCGCGACAAACTAGCCGAAGACATTTACCACTCGCCCGAAGAAGCGGTAGGCCAGGTGATCAAACTGAGCGGCCTGCCATTCACGGTCGTGGGGACGTTCAAAGAGCGCGTGGACACATTCGGGCAATCGGAAGTGACCGACAACACCATGGTCATCCCCTACACTGTCGCCCGCTATTTCACGGATACGCCCACCGTGAAGCAGATTTACTTCTCGGTAAATGACCCCACCATGGTTAGCGTGGCCACCGAGCAGATCAAGGACGTGATCAAGTCACGGCATCGCGCCGAATCGGTGTACAAGGTCGAAAATCTCACTCAGCTCGTAGCCGTGGCCGCGAAGACTGCTGACGCGCTCACGCTGGTGCTCTTCATGATTTCTTTCGTAGTGCTGCTGGTCAGCGGCATCGGCATTATGAACATCATGCTGGCGACGGTGAGTTCGCGTATTCGCGAGATCGGAATTCGCAAAGCCATCGGCGCCACCAACCGCGAAATTCGCTTTCAATTTATGTCCGAAGCCGTTCTTATTTCTCTGGTGGGTGGGATTATCGGCGCGGTCATAGGCCTGGCCTTGCCCTTTTCGGTGCGCTTCCTGACCAACTACCGCCTTCCAATTTCCGGGCTGTCGGCGATCGTAGCGATCGTGGTGTCGTCGCTGGTAGGCGTGCTGTTTGGCACCGTCCCAGCCGCCCGCGCGGCGAAGTTGGATCCGGTGGAGAGCCTGAGATACGAATAGCAGTCGTCGGTATTCAGTCTTCAGCGGTTAGTCGGCAGCCGCACCCGTAGCGCCAGCGTCCCGCCGGCAGAGCGGCGTATCTTTCACAAAGTTTAGGAGCCTGAAACCGGCCCAGAACCAACGGCCAAAGGCTAACGAATAAGATCCACGACTGAAAGACGACTAAGACAAGACCGCCGGGCTGGTTGGCCCGGCGCTTTCTCGCATTACAACCTTCGGGGAATTACTTGGTTTCCAGACTCCCCGCAGATCTTTGCCCCTCACCGCTGCAAATCGTTCTAAATCTGCTTCCGGCGTCACCACGCCGAAGCGTCACCGCTTACATCACCAACGCCAGGCCCTCGAGTTCGTGCTGGAGCACCGGCAAAGAGCAGCCAGACATCTCTACCCTGCTGGCGGCATCAAACGCCGCCTGAGGCGAAACGCCGTAGCCGCGTCCCATGAGAAACACCTGCAACAGTTCGGCGGCCTCGCGGGAGTCGATCCAACCTCCCTGCAACAGATCACTCCGCAACGCCGTTAGTTCGTGTACGGAAAATCTCTCTTTCATGGCCGTTCACCTCCGACCTCTGTCGTTCCTTGAGGTATTAGACTCATCGGACTCGTCTTTCGTTGCATGCAATTCGCATGCCCTTTGCAAGCCCGTTTTTTACTGTATTTTCCAACCACCCTCACTCTCATCAACCCGTTACAGCACGGTAAGTTGCGGCGCAAGCGTGGCACAATCGTGGGGGTGGACGTAGCACGACTAGTGTCGTTTCGAAAATGACACGTTGTGTCGCAGGAGTGCGAAATTTGGTCCAACCCGGCAGCAGAGGCTCGCAGAACGCGCGATTTCAGGCAGGCTCGATGGTGGCTTCGTCAATGAGCAGAATAGGAATGCCGTCCCGAATCGGATAGACGCGCCGGCACTCCGCGCACTTTAAACTCTCGCCGGCGCCGTCGAGCGCCAGCGCCTTGCGGCAAGCCGGGCACGCCAGCAACTTGAGAAGTTCCTGAGAAATCATCGCACCAGATTCTAATCCCAATTTGCCGTGGCGTCCTACATCTCAGGCAGTTTGTTACCAGTCACCTCTCCTCTTCGCTCTTCTCCCCGCTCTCGGCGGCCTGTCTCCGCGCCCTCGGCGATTTAAGGTTTTGCACTCCCGTCCACCGAGTTGCCGGGGTGACCATCGATCATTTACGTTAGGAATTCGAGTTCCCAGAGATCTCATGGCAGCCACGCTTCTTGACGGCAACAAAATCGCCGCCGCAATTCGCGCCGAAGTAGCCGCCGAGGTCGCCGGACTGACCGCCGCCGGCCTGCGTCCCGGCCTGGCCGTGGTCCTGGCAGGACACAATCCAGCTTCGGAGATCTACGTTCGCGGCAAGGTCAAAAGCTGCGAAGAACTTGGCATCTACAGCGAGAAGCACACTCCCCCGGAAAACATCTCCACAGAAGCCCTGCTCGGCTTGGTCGGTGAATTGAATCGCCGCGACGAAATCGACGGCATTCTAGTGCAACTTCCCTTGCCTCCCCAGGTGGACTCCAAGAAAGTACTCATGGCGGTCGATCCCGGCAAAGATGTGGACGGTTTTCATCCCATGAACGTCGGATTCCTCTCCACGCAGAGGCCCGGGCTTGTTCCCTGTACGCCTGCCGGGGTTATCGAGATTCTCAAGCGCAGTGGAATTCCTATCGCCGGCCAGGAGGCGGTGGTGGTCGGGCGCAGCGATATCGTGGGCAAGCCCGTGGCGATGCTGCTGCTGAATGGCAACGCCACCGTGACCGTATGCCACTCCAAAACCCGCGACCTGCCCGAAGTGTGTCGGCGGGCCGACATCCTGGTGGCTGCCATCGGACGCTCCGGCATGATTACCCGCGACTTCGTGAAGCCGGGAGCAACCGTGATCGATGTCGGTATGAATAAGGTGAGCGACGCTACCGAGTTCGATCGCCTGTTCCGCGGCAACGCCAAGCGAGAAGAAACCTTCCGGACCAAAGGCTCAGTGTTGGCAGGAGACGTTCACCCCGAGGTCGCCGAAATAGCGGGAGCGATTACGCCGGTTCCCGGCGGAGTCGGGCCGCTCACCATCGCCATGCTCATGTCGAATACGGT
>DATJXG010000249.1:0-4333 GCA_035500455.1 Terriglobales bacterium
AGCGGTTGCACAACGGCGTTTTCGTGAGCGGCCGCGGGGCGGTAAAGGACAATGAACTTGTCCGGCAAATCCGCCGGCGCCGTCGCCGTAAACACCGATTGAGGCGGAGCAGCGATGCCCGGATGCTGGATCAGGGACGCAATGCTCGGTTGCTGGGACAACTCCACGTCATGCACCAATAGCGGCGTCCCCGGCAGTCTGTATATGAATTTGCTCCCCCGCAGATAGAACATGACCGGCTCGCCGATGCCGTAGGGCCAAGTGGTGTACACGGGGTAGTTCGGATCGTGTCGACTCAACCACTCCGCGATTGCGGCGTTCGGATGGCGGGCCGGCCCGGGCCAGTGGCTCCACAAAGGAAGTGCCTGAAGCAAGATCAGAACCACCCCCCCGAGCATGGATACGACCGCAGGTTTTGCCGTACGCGACGCCATACGCCACAGGCCGTAACAAGCCAGTACGAGGACCGGGAGAATGGACGGAAGCAGGTGACGCTCGCTAAAGAGATTGATGTTGAATGGCGGCCGGGCACTGAAAAACGCCAGCAGCGGCGGCATCGCTGCTGCCGACAAAAAGAGCATTCCGCTTTTCGAATCCAGGACGGCGCTTTCCCGCCGCGAGCGGGGCAGAAGAGCACAACAGACCAGCACTCCACCGATCAAGAAAGCCAGAGTGGAAGCGCCCGGAAAATCCGGGATACCGAGGTACTGAGCAAAGAATGCCTTCAAATTAAACCAGCTCGCTACACCTTGGCCCGCCAGATCGGCGCCCAAGCCGGATTTCGCTCGGAAAACGGGAATTTCGACCAGGATCCAGGGCAGAAAGAGCACGCCGGCGAGGGCAGAGATGGCCGCAACCCGCACCTTCACCGATCCGGGATAGCGACCCACCATCACCGACAACACCACTGCGGCGCAATAGAAAACGCCGAAATAGTGCGTGTAGAGCAGTATGGTCATGATGGCGGCGCCAGCCAGCCAAAACACCGGCTTTTGTGCATACCGGTCTATCACGAGAGCCCAGATGAGAAGTCCGCCCGCAAGAAGGCAAAACAGCGAGTAGGAACGCACTTCCTGGCTGTAGTAAATGTGTAGCTGGTTTAGTGCAATCAAAAGGCCCGCAAAAAGCGCGGCATTCCTGAGCGGAGGGACGACCAGGCCCAACAACATCGTGACCAGGATGAATCCTTCGGCGGCAGCCAGGGACAAAACTCGTCCGTCCATCGCCGATACCGGCCGGCTCGTGGGCAGAGCGGCTTTCAGCAGGAAATAGTACAGGGGAGGATGCACCAGGTCCTGTTCGGCGGTTTCCAGCCCCCGCGAAGTCTCGCTCAGGGCGATGCGAAACGAGCCGGTCTCGTCACCTCCCACGCTTTCGGAAGAGATTCCATGGAGACGCAGGCCGAGCGCCAGAATGAGGATGAGCAGCGCGCTGACGATCCACCACCGGGTAAGCCGGCTTCCAGTATGCTCCTCGGTCGCATCGTGCTGTTCGACAACAGACATCTACCTCTCCGGCGGCTCAGTGAATCGTTCCCGATTGTGCAATTCCATGACCGACCCTCCCGGCAGGCGCGATCGCATCCGCACGATGCGGCTAACTTATTGAAAAATCACCGCTATTCGGCCGATTCAGCGCTCCGGATCCTCCCCGAACCCTGATTCGATCAGCATTTTGGGATCGAGTGCCAAAATATCGACCTCAGGAGGCCCTTACTAATACACGAAATCGCCATCCGCGTAGGAGAAACCCGCGGGTCCATCCAAGTGCAGCGCAACATTCCCCAGCGCCTTGGCAATCAGGGGCTGCCCGCCCTCAGCCCGGGCGGAGAACCCATGCGCCTCCAGGAAGCGACGATATGGGAAGCCCGGAGCCGACCAGAGATTCAATTCGTTGCATCCGGCGGCGTAGCTTTCCGCGGCCGTGAGAAGCTCGTCCAGCGCCACCTCATCCAGCGCATGCAAATCGACGATGTGGGCCTTCGTATAGCCGTCCGGCTCACGCCAGCGTTTGAGCACCGCGTAACCGGCCAGTTCTCCACCGCACTCGACTGCGGCAACAGTGTAAGGGCGCCCCGGGCGATCGCAGAAACGCCAGTTCATCCAGGCGGCGTTCTTATCAATCAGAAACTCGAAGCGTTGCTGTAGCCGGCCGTAGAACCGGTCAAACCCGGCATCGAACCGGTCCAGCGGCTTGCAGTTGTGTTGGCGCGCGGCAGGCGACAGCTTAAACAAACAATCCAGCACGCACAGGTCGATCCACTTCATCAGGACCTTCTGGGGTTGATGCGACCGGCGGTTCGGCAGGCCTATGGCAAGCACTACCCCGTGGTCCGTTTCGCCGGCGAGCGCATATCTCGACAGCGCGATCAAAGCCGTGCCTCCGTGACGCTCGCGGGTCAGGCAGAGGTGATGGCCGGAACTGCCCATCATCGATGTCCGAAACCTGAGGGGAAGCGGCGTGAAGGCAAACACTCCCGTGATCGCTCCCGTCTCCGCTTCGATCGCCAGGTACACCCGGCTCGCTCCGAAGGGATTGCCGTAGAGATACCATTCCCAAGTCGCCTCATCCATGGGAGTGCGGAAGGTCCGATTCAGCACAGCGACCGTCGCCGGAATATCGTCGCGCGCGGCCAGCCTGAAGTTCAGACCGCCTTCACTTCCGCGCCGCTCCAAATCCTTCATTGAAGTTGGTCCAGTAGTGATGGTTTCGCTCGGCCAGATTGACGTAGGTCAGATGCTTCTCTCTGCAGAACTTTTGAAACGCGTGATTCCACAGAATGTCGTCGCTCAAAAGCAGGCCGCCCTGACGCAGATGAGGCCAGGCGGCCGAATATTCGAAGTATTGATGTTCGAACGTGTGCAGGCTGTCGTGAAAGAAGATGTCGATCTGCGGATATTCTTCGAAGATCTTCGGCAGCATGACCTTGCTGTCGCCCAGAAACAGCCGCCAGCCGCCGCGCAGATGTTCGGGGATGATCCAACCCGGATCGCAGCCCCGCGGCAGGTCTGAATCCTGCATCCGATCCGTCGACGACGCGATTCCCTGCACCGCGGGCAAATCGACCGAAACCAGAGTGCCCCCGTCATTGCGCGCCAGTGCGAGCAAGGTGGTCGAACTCGACTCCCCGTCGAACACGCCGGTTTCGCAAATTACCTTGGGACGCAGCGCCCGGACGGCGATATAGAAAAACTCCAGCCATCCGATCCAGCGCGGGCGGCGCTTGCGTTTTTCCAGCATCCGGCTGCTGACTTCTTCAAAGAACTCGCCGCTGGTGAGGTATTCCAGCCGGTACGCTTCGATCTGATCGCTGCTGATTTCCGGGAACAGAACCGCGGCCGCTTCGGCGGCTGGAATTCTCGCCGGCGTGATCACTTTGGCCCATTCCAGGCGAGGCTGTCTCACCCATTTCCAGAGATCGAAAGCGGACATCCGGAGCAGCCGTTGCGCTACCGACGGCTTACTCATTGCCCTGCCGGCCGTTACTGTGCCCGGCATCGCCGTTCACGCCCACATCCCGGTAGCTGCGCACCTGAATGCCGGCTTCCTGAATCTCCCGCCAGAGTTCTTCCCCCGATACTCGCAGGTACTCCCGGTGAAAATACGCGTCGTGATACGCGACATGCACCATCAGCTCGTTCAAACTGCCGTCAAAAGTGGCGGCGGAGTACTCATTGGCGCCATAAATGAACTTATCCGGGAAGACTACCTTGAGACACCTGAGTAAATCGGTGGCCGAGGCCAGAAACTCATGGGTCCAATACACAGATGGCGTCTTCGGCAAGATCCAATCCTTCGTCAGGCGGATGGTCCGCAGGCCGTGCGCTGCCGCCGTCTCGACCACCACGGCGAAGATCTCGGGAAGCGCATGAAAATGCCGGTGGCTGTCCATGTGCGTGAACTCGAGGCCGAACCCTTGAAATCGCCGGATCTGGCGCTCGACTTCATCCGCGACCTTCCGCTGCATTTCGCTTGAGGGCAGGCTTTCCCGGATCTCCTGGTACGTGCGCTCGTAAAAACCGATCACCGGGCAAAGATCCAGGTGAAGGCCTACCCCCAATCTTGGATTCCGGCGGATGACTTCCAGGCCGCCTTCCACGTCCTTGCCGTCCACCATGAACGTCGCGTTCGTGATGTGGCCTGCGCGATGGCCCTCTTCGATGGTCGAATTGATATCGGCGGAGAAGCCCAGATCGTCTGCGTTAATGACCAGGATTTTTGAACTCATGCTCTATAATGGCGGCCTGCACCACCCCGCCATTATAGAGCACCTGCGAGCACGGCTCTCCGGACTCGCTACTGCCCGGTCTGACATGTTCCGGTCCGGATGGCG
>DATJXG010000250.1:0-13252 GCA_035500455.1 Terriglobales bacterium
GGAGCGCTATCGCACCTTTGACCTGCGCGTGGATGTGGATGTGACCGCATGTGCCGAGGAGGAGCATCGCGTGTTTCCCGACGAGCAGATCGCCGTGACCCCGTCGCGCTCGGCCATCGTGCTCTCCGGCCATGTCTCCACCGAGGACGTGCAGAAGCGCGCCGGCGAAATCGCCAGCGCCTACAGCAGCAAAGTTGTGAACGTTCTCAGCTTTGGCCCACAAGGGGCGCAGGAAGTTCTGCTGGAAGTCAAGTTCGCGGAAGTGGACCGCAATGCCGTGCTGCAACTCGGAGCCAATCTGTTCATGCCAGGGCAGGGAAACACCATCGCCCTGAGCCAGACCGGGCAGTTCGGGCAAGTCGGGGTTACCACACAGGCAGCGACCACCACCACCAGCGGCGGCACGACCACCACCACGACCACGCAGACGCCGCCCACGGTCAATATCACCGACTTCCTAAACCTGTTCATTGCGCGCACCGATGTGAACATCGGCGCGGTCATCAAGGCCCTGCAGCAGAAGAACCTGCTGCAGATTCTGGCCGAGCCCAACCTGATCGCGGTGAACGGCAAGGAAGCCAGCTTTCTGGCGGGCGGGCAGTTCCCCTTCCCCATCGTGCAGCCCGGCCAGGGATTTACCGCAGTGACCATTCAGTTCAAGGATTTCGGGGTAAAACTGCAGTTCACGCCGGTCATCATGCCCAACGGGAATATCCACCTGAAAGTCGCGCCCGAAGTCAGCACCCTGGACTTCACCAACGCGCTGACCATTTCCGGCTTCAGCATTCCCGCACTGAGTACGCGGCGGGCGGAGACCGAGTTCGAGTTGAAAGACGGGCAGAGTTTTGCCATCGCGGGTTTGATGGACAATCGCGTCACCAACATCAGCAACAAGGTGCCTGGGCTGGGGGATCTTCCCATAATCGGGAACTTCTTCAAGAGCAAGAGCCTGCAGAAGAGCAAGTCGGAACTGGTGGTGCTCTGCACGGTGAAACGGATTTCTCCGAGCACGCGCCCGCCGGCGTTGCCGACCGATCCCATGCCGTTCCTGGACAAGGACAAGTTCGACCGCACCAAGCCGGCGGGGGACGAGTAGCATAACGGACTCCGGGCCGCACCGCGGGCCGGAGCGATTTGGCGGTACTTTTTACTTCTGGGTAGTGGGAGGGCGGCGGAAGCATGCCCGAGCTTGCGGTAGTAATCATCGCGGCCGACAGCGAGCAGCGGACCGTGTTGCAGGTGCTGGTGGAAGGCACCAGCGTGGCCCGCGCAGTGCATAGCTGCGCCAGCTTTCCGATGAGTGCCTCCGATCCGGCGGTGCGCCGCATTCAGAACGCCAAGCCGGAAGTGATCCTGGTGGATGTCCCCGGAGACAACCCCACGGCGGCGCTGCGGGCGATGGAACTGCTGCAGCAGGAGATGCCGGATACTCCTTTGTTTGCCATCGGGAATGTAACCCAGCCGCAGGTGATCATCGGGGCCATGCGGGTGGGAGCGAAGGAGTTCATCGAGCGACCGACCACTACGACCGACCTGCTGGAGGCGTTCGTCCGGCTCACATCGGCCAAGCGCAAGGTGCAGCGCGAAGATGTACGCGGCAAAGTTTTTACCGTGGTCAACGCCAAGGGCGGCACCGGGGCGACGACCATCGCGGTCAACCTGTCGCTGGCTCTGCAGGCCGCGCACAGCAATACGGCGCTGGTGGATATTGCCCCTCTGGGGCACGCCGCGCTGCACATGAACCTGAAACCGCTGTTCAGCGTGGCCGACGCGGTACGAAACCTGCACCGCCTGGACCGCGACCTGATGGAAAGCTTTATGACCCGCCACGACGGCGGCTTGCAGGTGCTGGCGGGGGCCAATACCCCGGCGATGTCCGAGCTTTCCACGTCGGAGTTTGCCAAGCTGTTCGAGATGCTGGTGGGGCAGTTCCGCTACATCGTGGTCGATGCCTCCACCCGCATGGACGCGGCCACCCGGCTGGTGAGCAACCTGTCGGAGACGGTCCTGCTGGTGGGGCATACGGATGTGGCGTCGCTGTGGAGCGCTGCCCGCATTCAGCAATATCTGGCGGAGGGAGGCAGTCGCGAGCGGGTGAAGCTGGTGCTGAACCGCTTCCGCAAGGTGCCGGGTTTCAGCGAGTCTGATGTCGAGGCGGCGTCGGGGATCAAGCTGCTGTGGAAGATCCCCAATCAGTACTTCGCCATCTCTACGGCCATCGACCGCGGAGTGCCCTTGATGCATCAGAACCACACCGAGATTGCCCGCTCCTTCATCGGGTTGGCGTCGCGTTTGACGGAGAACGACGTAAGCGTGAAGCGGGAGGCGTGGTCGCTGTTTAAAACCGTTTAGTCGTTGGTCGTTGGTCCTTGGTCGTTGGCAAAGGCTCGCGGCTTAGGCAGGCGGACAACAGCCTTGGCAGGTTGGCTAGGGGAGGAAGTGAGACTCAACCAGTTCCGAGCGGTCGCCGGCAGCGTGGGACTTTGCCAACGACCAAGGACCAACGACCAACAACGTTTTTATGCCTAATCTCCAAAGCTTCGAACGGATGGAATACCAGCAGGTAAAGGCCGAGCTGCATCGCAAGATCCTCGACCGCCTGGATCTGGAGAAGCTGGGCAAAACCAGCGGCGAAGCCGCTCGCGATGAAGTCCTGCTGCTGGTTCGCAATACCATCAACAGTGAAGCTGTTCCGTTAAGCTTTGCCGAGCGCGAGCGGCTGGCGCGCGAAATTCTCGACGAAATCTTCGGTCTGGGCCCGCTGGAGCCGTTGCTCAAGGATCCCAGCATTTCCGACATCCTGGTGAACCGCTTCGACCGGGTGTACGTGGAACGCGCCGGGAAGCTGGAGCCTACCGGCCTGACCTTCAAAGATGACCAACACCTGATGCAGATCATCGACCGCATCGTCTCGCGAGTGGGGCGGCGCGTGGATGAATCTTCGCCCATGGTGGACGCCCGCCTGGCAGACGGCTCCCGCGTGAACGCCATCATTCCGCCACTGGCCATCGACGGCCCCTGCCTGTCGATCCGCCGTTTCGCAAAAGACGCGGTGACCGCCCGCCACATGATCGAAAACAAAACTCTCACCGAGCCCATGCTGGAACTGCTCTCGGGCATGGTGAAGGGCCGGCTGAATATCCTGATTTCCGGCGGAACCGGCGCCGGCAAGACCACGTTACTGAATGTACTTTCCGGCTATATCCCCAACACGGAGCGCATTGTTACGATTGAGGACGCGGCCGAACTGCAGATGAAGCAGGAGCACGTGGTGCGGCTGGAAACCCGCCCGCCCAACATTGAAGGCAAGGGCGCGGTGCGGCAGCGGCAGCTGGTGATCAACAGCCTGCGTATGCGGCCGGACCGGATTGTGATCGGCGAGGTCCGCGGCGAGGAAGCCTTTGACATGCTGCAGGCGATGAATACCGGCCACGAGGGCTCGTTGACTACTATTCACGCCAACTCGCAGCGCGACGCGCTGGCGAGGCTGGAGAGCATGTTCTCCATGGCGAACCTGGGGATTCCGGAGCGGGCCATGCGGCAAATGGTGGCGTCGGCGATCCACGCGGTGGTGCAGATCGCGCGCTTGACCGACGGCACCCGCAAGGTGGTAACGATTTCGGAAGTTACCGGCATCGAGGGCGACGTGATCTCCATGCAGGATATTTTCGTCTTCGAGCGCTATGGCATCGATGAGGGAGGCCGGGTGCGGGGCGTGTTCAAGGCGACGGGAATCCGCCCGAAGTTTGCCGACAAGCTGGCAACGTCGGGAGCGCGGCTGCGGCCGGCGCTTTTCGATTCGAGAATGGAGATCTAGGAGTAGCGCCGGCATCTTGCCGGAGTACAGACACAAATTATGTTGCCGATTTTCATCGCCGTCGTCGCCTTCGTAGTGGTTGCGGCCACGGTGTTCATCATTTTCTCCATCGTGGACCAGCGCAACGCGCAAGCGCGTTTGCTGCGCGACCGCCTGGCGGCGGTGCAGAAGGCGGCGGAGCGCAATCCCAACGAAGACCTGGCGCTGTTGCGCGACGAGATGTTGAGCGAGATTCCGGCGCTCGACACGCTGCTGAGGCGCTCGGCGCGAATCAGCAACCTGCAGACTTTTCTTTCCCAGGCGGACGTGAAAATGCGCGCCGGCAACATGCTGATGCTGTCCCTGGCCTGCGCCGCCCTGGGAGGCATCGCCGCGGTGGTGGCGGCCGGGTCGCTGGCCTTCGGCCTGGTGGGAATCCTGGTGGGCGGGCTGATGCCCTATTCGTTCATCTCCCACAAGCGTAGCAAGCGCTTCCAGCAGTTTGAGGAACTCTTCCCGGAAGCCATCGACACCCTGGCCCGCGCGGTGCGGGCGGGACACGCGCTGACCACGGCGCTCGAACTCATCGGCAACGAGGTTTCCGAGCCGGTGGCCTCGGAGTTCCGCAAGCTGTTCGAGGAGCAAAAATTCGGCCTGCCGGTGCGCGACGCCCTCATCAACCTGACGGAACGGGTGCCGCTGGTGGACGTAAAGTTTTTCGTGACCGCGGTGATGCTGCAGCGCGAAACCGGCGGCAACCTGGCGGAAATTCTGGACAATTTGTCCTACGTCATCCGCGAGCGCTTCAAAATCCTGCGCCAGGTGCGGGTTTACACTGCGCAGGGCCGGCTGACCATGATGCTGCTGATGGGTCTGCCCCCGATCATCGTGATCTCCATGTTGCTGATGAACCCCAGCTTTATCCGTCCCCTGTTCTCCGACCCGATCGGGCACAGCCTGATCGTGGGCGGCATCGCTTTACAGACGGTCGGCTATTTTGTGATTCGCAAGGTAATTCAGATTCAGGTATAGAACATGCTGCTGCTGGCCATAGTGATTTTTCTGACCGTGACCCTGGTGGTCTTTCTCTTCGGGGCGGCGGCGTATGCCCCCTCGTCGGTCATCGGCTCACGCCTGCGCGCCATGGGCTGGCACAAGGAGCAGACGCCGGATAAGCCCCCGCTGCGGGAGCGCTTCGAGCAGGTCCTGGATCCGCTCAGCAAGGCTCTGCCGCTTTCTCCGGACGAAGTTTCCCGCACCCGCGCCTGGCTCATCCAGGCCGGTTACCGTGAGCCGCGGCACCTGGCGGCCTACGTCGGCTTCCGTTTCCTGATGGCCCTGCTGGGGCTAATGATCGTGGTGGCGGTCTCGGGTTTTAAGAGCCTTCCGCTTCTGGTCGCGGTGACCGCGTTCGGTTTTTTTGCCCCGCGATTCATACTGAAGCGCATGATCCGCAAGCGCCAGCGCCTTATTACTCTGGGTTTGCCGGACGCGCTCGACCTCACCGTGATCTGCATGGAGGCCGGCCTTTCGCTCGACCAGGCGCTGATGCGCGTGGGCGAGGAATTGAATACCGCCCATCCTGAATTGAGCAGCGAGTTTCACCTGGTCAATCTGGAAATGCGCGCCGGCAAGCCGCGCATCGAGGCGCTGCACAACCTGGCCTCGCGTACCGGCGTGGACGACGTCCGCGCCCTGGTCGGAACCCTGGTGCAGACCGACCGCTTCGGCACCAGCGTGGCGCAGGCTTTGCGTGTACACTCGGATTCATTACGCACGGAGCGGCGGCAAAGGGCAGAAGAAGCCGCCGCCAAGACTACAATCAAGATGGTCGTTCCCCTCGTCTTGTTTGTTCTGCCTTCGATTATTTTTGTGACGCTCGGCCCCGCGGTGATCCAGCTGATACGAACGCTGTCACCCGAAGGGCATTAGAGTCGTAATTCCTCCTCCCCCTGTGGTGAGCCCACTCAGGCTCGTTCATTCAGGAGTGGTATGGCATTGCCGGGCCCGAAAGGATATGCGTTCAACCAGACGCGCCGCGCTTACCTGGCGACGCGGCTGGGAGTGGCCGAGACCCACTGGTCGCGGCTGCGCGGGCTCATGATGGCTGAGCCGGCCGCCTTTCCCGCTGGGCAGGGCCTGTGGATTGTTCCCTCCCACGGCGTGCACACGTTTGCCATGCGCTTCCCCATCGACGTGATTTACCTCGACCGGGAGCGGACGGTGATCCACATGGAGCGCAACCTGAAGCCCTGGCGTGTGGCGCCGGTGCGGCGAAAAGCCGAGTCGGTGCTGGAGCTGCCGGGTGATACCCTGAGTTCCACCGGGACCGCGGTCGGCGACCGCATCGAGATTGTAATGGGCAAAAAGGCAGAGGAGTCCAGGCTGTGATTGAAGTAGAAGAGGCAACCATCAGCCCGCAGGTCATCGAACCTCCCAAGTTCCTGGTGGAGTGGTCCTCGCCGTGGGAGGAATTTCGCACTTCGCTGCGTCCGGCGATGGTGAAATCCCCGCGCGCTCTGGCGGGCGAAGCACAAGTCGGGCTGTTCCCCTATCGGGGAATCCTGATCACCTGGGTAGGGGAGGTTGTGCTGTTCCTGCTGCTGATCCTGCTGCCGCTCAAGCTGGCGAGCATGCATCCCTATCAGCCGCCGCCGCGGGCCAAGTACGACGTCATCTATTTTTCCGGCGACGAACTGCCGCAGACCGAAGACCTGGGTGGGGCGGAATCGGGACGCTCGGGCCGGGCCGGTGGCCGCGAGGCCTTCGACCGCACCCAGACGATCCGCGTGGCGCGCGGCAACACCGTGCGCGAGCGTGTGGTGGACGCGCCCAACCTGAAGTTGCCCCATTCCGACTCAGCGGTGCAGAACCTGCTGGCTTATGCGCGCATTCCCGGGCCTCCGCCTGCGGAAGGGCTGAAGTCTTCGCAGCGCTCGATCCAGGCTCCGCAGCCAAGCATCGTCGCGCCGCCTCCGGATGTATTGCGCGACAAAGTTCAGGCAGAGCCCACTCTGCAAGCGAACGCAGTAGCGCCTACGCCAACTACGCCGCAGCGGAACCTGCCGCCGCTTGATCTGCCCGGTTCCCACGCCGTCCAGGTGGTGCCGCCGCCGGTATCGGCGCCGGTGCAGGACTCCGACCAGGAAGCGCGGCTCAGGATGCCGGCGCCCAGCGTCGTCGCCCCGCCCCCAACCCAGGTTCAACGGCAGGTTTCCACCGCCGGTCCCGGTTTCGGCCCGGGCGAAATGCACAAGCAGGTAGTTCCGCCCCCGGTGCAGGTGGGGAATACCGCCTCGCAACGCCAGGAGGACGGCGCGCTAGGCGGAAGTGTGACCGTGGTTCCGCCTCCTGTACAAGTGGCGGATGGCGCGATCGAGCAGCATCCGGTTGGAGGATTGGGTGGTGGGTCGGCGGTAGTTCCGCCTCCGCCGTCGCTCAGCGGCGGCAATACTGCGGGCGGAGTCGGACGCGGCAATAGCGGCGCGGGCCGCGGCGGAGTCGGCGACATCGGAGATGTGGCCGCGCCCCCGACCGCGGGCGGCAACAGTGATGGCACTGGCGTGGTGGTTTCGAACCGGCCGGGCCCGAAAGTAGGGATTCCCGGCGGCGGCAGTGGAGCGATCGCCATGTCGCCGACCGGCGGTGCGAATCCTGGTCTGGGTGGCTCCGGCGGAGGCGTAAGCATCGGCCATGGAAGCGGCTCCGGCAGCGGATTCAACGGAGAAGGTTCAGGAGCAGGGAAAAGCGGCTATGGGGCCGGATCGGATCCCAACGCGCGCGGCGGAGTTTCGCCCTATCCCGGCCCGGGCGGCGCAGGAAACGCCATGGGCGGGAAGCCTCCGGCGCCCGGCGTTTCGATCCGTGGCGGCAACGCTGGTGTTGTGACGTTGCCCAGCTTCGGTGGTTCCGGCAGTGCGCCTTCCACGCCCGGGAGGTCGTCGGTCGGCACCACGGAGAAGGGTCCCGACATCACCATTGTGGCGTCTTCGCGCTCCGGCGGCGCTTTCAACTATTACGGAGCACTGAAGGGTGACAAGGTTTACACCATCTACATCAACACCACTCTGGGCCCGGCGGTCATGGAGTTCGCCGATCCATCTTCCGAGGCTCATCCCTATGCCGTGGATCTGTCGGCTCCCCAGCCGGTGCGTGCTGACTTGCCCGCAGGACTGTCGCGCTCCCGCCTGGTGATTGCCTGCGTTCTCGACCACACCGGAGTGCTGCGCAACCTGCAGGTTCTGGAGGCCGGTCCCGCAGTCATGACCAGCAAAGTGCTGGCCAGCCTGCCGCAATGGAAGTTCCGCCCGGCGGAGCGCGGCGCCAAGACGGTAGATGTGAACGCCATCCTGGGCTTCAACATCGATACCAGCGACAAATTCTGAAACGTTCCTTGCCAACGTCCTTGCATCATGCGCAGTGCCTTCCTGCGCGGAAGACTTAGCGAAGCTACGTCTCTACCCTTTCGAACAGAATGGCAGTGCTGTCTTCATGCACCGCCTCCCAGCCGTCGGTTTGCTTCAGCACATTCGCCAGCGGCGATTCAGCGGGCAACAGCAGCCAGTTCGCATGCTCGCCGTTCAGCACTTCCTCCCACCCCGGTTCCACCCGGACAAGCGTCAAGTATTTCTTCAGAAATTCAGGCCCATAAAGATCATGCCGGTCATCGACCACCACGTGGACTTGGGGATAGAGGCGGTAGATCAGGTAGCCTCCCCAGGAATCGGGGCAGAAAATCGGTTCGTGGATGCCCAGTTCCGAGGCGATCTCCGCCGCCTCCACCGGAAAGCGTTTGTGGTCGAAGCGCGCATTCATGAGGCGTTGCGGCCCCAGGTTTCCTCCGTGCGCCGCCACCCATAGCAGGAAGGCGCACGCGGCAGTCGGCCACAGATGCCAGCGCGCCGCGGCTTCCATCCGCCCCATGCGCGCCGCGAACGATTGGCCGCGCCGAAAGCAGCGGCGCAGCCAGGGTTGAATACTTTCGTTTGTTCCGGCGCGGTCCATGCTGCGGGTGAGCCAGGGGGCGATCAGCAAGGTCAGAAGAATCGCCGACACCGGCAGATTGCGCGTGGCGTAAAGCCCGCTGTAAGCCGCGAACAGCGCCACCAGCAACTGTGACAGCGGCAGGGTTTCGCGCCTTACTGCCAGCGCCACCAGCGTGATCAGCAGCAGCGCCGCGAAACACTGCTGGGCCACGCCATGAAAGTTCGGCGACAGGAACTCGTCGATGTGGTTCATCAGAAATCGGTCGGTGAGGTAGCCGTAGATGTGGACGTAGAGTTTGTACCCATAGGGATTGACCAGGCTGGCCAGCAGGCACAGGACTGCAGTCCCTGCCAGGCGCTGCAGGCTCTGTTTGGCGGCGCCTTTGGCTTCCGCCGCGGCGGAAATCCATCTCACGAAGCCGCTGAGCAGATAAATCGCCAGCAGGGCGAATCCCACTAGGAATCCCCCATGCACATTTACCCAGAGCAGCATGAGGGCCGGCAGCCACAGAAGCCTTCGCCAGTGTTGCGGAGAAATTTCAAACGAGTCCAACTTCCCAAACCAAACCACGGTAAACAACCAGCTCAACACGTGCGGCCGCGCCAAGAAATGAATCGTGGAGGCCCCCGCCGCCAGAAGCACAAGAACCACCGCCACCTGCAGGCTTGCGCCCCGCTGAAGCGCCAGGCGCAGGGTGAGTGCGAAAGTGGCGGCGATGACCAGCGCGGTGAGCAGCACCACGCCGTTCAGTCCCATCCAGTGATGCATCGTCGCAATCAACAGGTCATACAGCCACTCCCAGGCGTACCAGGGCTTGCCCTGCATGGTGGAGGAGAACGGGTCAGTGCGCGTGATGGCGTGAGTCTGCAGCATCAACTCGCCGTTGCGAATGTGCCATCCGATGCCGGCATCGCCCAGCAGGCGCGGGGCGATCGTGCCGCAACTCAACAGAAATGCCAGAACCAGGAAAATCAGGTCCGCGACCGAAGGGAACAACACGCGCGCCCAGGCAGGCGACGGCTGCGCAGCGGACTTCGCCGGATTATTTGCAGACCGGCTGGCGTTCAAAGCGATGGAGAACCCTTCAGCATGGTTAGCCCGAAAGCGCCCATCTTACCTGATCTGGGATGCGAGCTTCCGGACACAAGCTTCCCTGCAATCCCAAAGCCAGGCCTCCGCGACCTCGGTGGGGTTCCTCGGCGCGCTCGGCGACATAAGGGTTTGTCCTGCCGCGCGCCATGACCCATAGTCCTGTGGTATCGTTTCATTTCATCCAATAGGACATACCTATATGGAACTGCACCAGCTGAGATACTTCTGCGCCGTGGCCAACACCGGCAACTTTACCCGCGCGGCTGAGCAGGAACATGTGGCCCAGCCATCCCTCTCCCAGCAGATTCTGAAACTGGAGGACGAATTGGGCGCCAAGCTCTTCGACCGCCTGGGCCGCAAAGCGCAGCTCACCCAGTTTGGCGAGGCCTTCCTGCTGCGGGCGCAGCGCATCCTGCGCGAACTGAGCGAGGCCAAATGCGAAATTCAGGAACTGGCAGGCGGCAGCAAAGGAACGCTGGTGCTGGGCACCATTCCCACCATCGCCCCCTATTTCCTGCCCTCGCGGCTGGCTATGTTTTCCCGGCAGTATCCCGACATCCAGGTGAGCGTGGTGGAAGACATCACCACCGTCCTGCTCACCCGCCTGCACGAAGGCAAAATTGACATGGCTCTGGTGGCGCTGCCGATTTCCGGCGACGGCCTGGTCTGCACCGAACTCATGCGCGAGCCGCTGTACGCCGTGCTGCCGGAGCACCATCCCCTGGCGAAAGGGACCACCATTTCTCTGCGCGACATTCAGGATGCACCTTTCATCCTGCTCAAGGACGGCCACTGTTTCCGCGATACCGCCGTAGCCGCCTGCCGCCGTGCCCGCCTGCGGCCCAACGTGGTCTTCGAGAGCGGGCACTTCGCTACCATCCTGGCCATGGTTTCCGCCGGCATGGGGCTCTCGATTATTCCCGAGATGGCGCTGGAGAAGCGCCCCGGCTGCAAGTTCCTGCGCCTCAGCGACGACCGCAGTTACCGCCGCATCGGCCTGCTCTATCTCAAGAACCACTTCCAGACGCACTCGCAGCGCGCCCTGGTGGAGTGTTTGCAGCAGGAAGCCGTGGCGCGCATCGCCTGAGTAGCGCGGACACTTCGCCGGCAGAAAGTCTGTTCGTGAAAAGCATCAAGTGAAGAGCGCCACGCCCGCGCGGGACGCGGCAGCTTTTAGGCTCTTGTCCAGAGGCAGGCCGTGCCGTCACAGTGGGGCAGGCCGGCGCGGACAAGAATGCCCGCTCCGCCATCCCTACGCGAACTCCACCTTCACGTCCGTGCTGCGGTCGAGGTGAATGCTGTCGATGAACCGCACCTTGCTGGTGCGCAGGGTCATGATTACCGATGAGGTCCGCACGCCCTCGCCGAAGAAGCGCACCCCTTTCATCAGGGAGCCGTCGGTGACGCCCGTCGCCGCGAAAATGAGTTGCTCGCCGGGCGCCAGATCCTGGGCTTCGTAGATGCGGTTCTTGTCCTTGATCCCCATGCGCACGATGCGCTCTTCCAGTTCGTGCTTGTCGATCACCAGGCGTCCCTGCATGTAGCCGTTCAAGCACCGGATCGCCGCGGCGGTGATTACGCCTTCCGGGGCGCCGCCCGAACCCATGACCGCATGCACGCCGGTCCCCAGCACCGCCGCGGCGATGCCGGCGGACAGGTCGCCGTCGCCGATCAGCTTGATGCGCGCCCCGGCTTTGCGAATTTCGGAGATCAGCTTTTCATGGCGCGGACGCTCCAGCACCACCACCACTAAGTCATCGACGTCGCGGTCGAGCCGCTTGGCGATGTTCCTGAGGTTTTCCGCCACCGGCGCGTCCAGGCTCACGGCGTTCTTGCAATCCGGGCCGACGATGATTTTCTCCATGTAGCAGTCGGGAGCGTGCAGCAGGCCGCCGCGCTCGGAGGCGGCCAGCACCGTAATCGCACCGGCGGCGCCGGTGGCGCACAGGTTGGTGCCTTCCAGTGGGTCCACTGCGATATCGACCTCTGGGACTTCGGTGCCATCTGGAAAAGTTGCCCCTACCCGCTCCCCGATATAGAGCATCGGGGCTTTGTCGCGTTCGCCTTCGCCGATGACGATGGTGCCGTGCATGGGAATGTTATCCATGGTGCGGCGCATGGCCTCGGTGGCCACCTGGTCGGAATACTTGCGCTCGCCGCGCCCCATGGTGCGGGCGGAGGCGATGGCCGCAGTTTCCACGACGCGAAGGAAGCGCGCCGCCAGGTCACTCTCGATATTTTCCCCAAAACTGCGGACTCTCACTTCCGGCTTCGACGTGGTAGCCATCAGGACCTCCCGAATTCGGGGTGCGTCTCTGACTATATCCCCAAGCGGTTGATGCGGGAAAGCTGACCGAAGTTTTGCGGTGGCTGAGCTTGGCTCAGTGCAGGAATCCGCGCCACGAAGAATTGTTTTCTTTGCGTTCTTTGCGACCTTTGCGGTAAGTAATAACCGCTAAAGAGCACAAAGAACGCAAAGAGACACGCCGCTAAAGTCGAGAGGAAATCCCAAAGCCGGCAAGGACCCCACGATCCGGGCCGAGCGCTAATTTCGAGCTATTTCACCTTGATGCTGAAGTGGCTGGCTAGGCACTGCCATCTTCCGTTCAGGAATACCCAGGTGTCGGTGAAGCGGCCGCGGCGTTCCCAGGGCTTGCCTTTATCTACGCCCTTCTCGTAATAAGCGCCGGTTACGACCGCCGTATTGCCGGAGGCGTGAACCGTCATCTCGGTGGATTGCAGAATTTCCGGGTGATACGACGTGTCCTTCACCGAGGCCACCATCTGCGCCTTGTTGTAGAGCGTGCCTTCGGCCGCGGTCATTACGAAATCGTCGGCCAGCAGCAGTTCCACGGCGGCTGCGTCGTTGTTCATCTCGGCCCGGTTCCACATGTTCTCCATCGCCAACACCGCCGAAGGCGCTTGCGCCGCGGAAAGCACCGGCATCACCAAACATATTGCCGTAAGCAGAAGACACTTTTTCATCAGCGGGTTTCCCCTCTTGCCGCCATGCAAAGGTTTGTTTAAGTATAGGAGGGAAGCCGCGTTTTGCGGCACGCTAGCCATGACACCGGTAACTAGCGTGCATGACCTGTAACTCGATTGCCGCTAGTAGGTCACGTGTGGCGCGGGCCAGCGAAAAACTGTTTCTGAGCCAGGGCTTGCCGGCGTATCAGTTCCGCGGCGCGGCTGGGGCAGACGATGCCGCTAAAGCGCGCGGCTGCAGGGCTCTCGACAGGGCGCTGAAGCGCGCTGCTTCCACGGTAGCTTCTGCTTTCGCAGTTTCGCCTCGCACCCAAGCTTTGCTTGAAAGGTTCAGAACGCGTCGATCCCGGTGACGCTCGCTCCGATGATCAGGGTGTGGATGTCGTGCGTGCC
>DATJXG010000251.1:0-6798 GCA_035500455.1 Terriglobales bacterium
TGTGATCAGCCCATCCACACCGGAGCGCGTTTTCTCCAGGATGAGGCTCTTGGGCGGAGCTTCCGGCTTGGGATAGACTTCCAGGTCGTATCCCTTCCTGCGCAGCAGATCGATGGCTTCGCCGATATCGCAGGTGGCAAACACACGAAAAGTCTTGGTCATCGCGTTCCCTCAGGCTCGTTGGTACGACATAGAGTGTATCCGCAACCGCCGGGGCCGTGAAACCGGGCCGCCGAAGACGAACGCCTGCTTCAACGGCCACCGCGAAGCGGTCGCGGGCAAAAGAAAAGGCACGGAGCGGAAACTCCGTGCCTCATCACTGCTATTACTTCCAGCATAGCACAATCGAGAGGGAAATCTGGACACCACAAGAAGGATTATTGTGGCCGCGTAATCATAGCTTTAGGCAATATCGGACCGCTTTGAGGGCTTGACAGATCTCCCTCGCTTGCACCGGAGATGGTGCAACCTCGACCAATTCCGATAGCCGACTCGGCGCAGCATCTGCATCAACGGGCTATAATCGCGCACGGACGTTAGCGGCTAATTCTTCCGGAGGGCGCACAATGCAATCGGTCCTGATCACTGGAACCAGCAAAGGAATCGGTCTGGAAGCGGCGTTGGCCTTTGCCCGCGCCGGTCATCGCGTTTATGCCACGATGCGCAACCCCTCGCAGGCCCCGCGGCTGGCAGAGATCGCCACAAAAGAGAAACTGCCGATCACGGTCTCCGCCATGGACGTGGATTCCGACGAATCCGTGCGCCGGGCCATCGCGGCCATTCAGGAACAAGGACCGGTCGATGTGCTGGTCAACAATGCGGGGGTGGAGCGGGCCGGCTCTGTCGAAGAACTGCCGCTGGCCGAATTCCGCGCGGTGATGGAGACCAACTACTTCGGCGTGCTGCGTTGCACCCAGGCTCTGCTGTCGCAGATGCGGCAGCGGCGCAGCGGATGCATCATCAACGTGAGTTCGGTTGCCGGGCGGCTGACCAATCCCCCGCTGACACCTTACATCGCCTCCAAATGGGCCCTGGAAGCGATGAGCGAAGCCCTGGCCTGCGAGATGAAGATGTTCGGCGTGCGCGTCGCCATCGTCGAGCCGGGCATCGTTGACACCGCCATGGCCCGCCGTATCGGCGACGAAGGGCAGGCTTCGCTCTACCCCCAGCGGTCGCGTTTTGCGTCGCTTTTTTCCGCTGCCCTGAAGAATCCTGTACCGCCCTGCCTGGCGGCGAACAAGATTCTCGAGGTCGCCGAAAGCGGTACCTGGCAGTTGCGCCACCCGGTGGGCCCGGATGCGGCCCCGCTGCTGGAGTGGCGCCGGAAATTCTCAGATGAAGAGTGGGTGGACCTGCATTCCAGCGATGACGGCACCTGGAGCAGCCGCATGCACCTCGACCTCGGCCTGGATACTGCTAAAAGTTAAGCGGGCAGCTGTTTGATCTTGTGCTGCGCTCAGAGTGTTGAGGCTGCTGTTTCTGGGCCGGACTCTGCGGCTGAAGCCGCGCCCTTGCAAATCTGAAATGCGCTACCACAGCAATTTGAGCCCGAACTGAACCTGCCGCGCCGTGGTGGAGGTGCTGGTAATCGCTCCCGCGGTTCCAGAAACTCCCGACGGTGTGAACACGATCAGGCTGGGGGTGTTGAAATTGGCGCGGTTCAGCAGATTGAAAATCTCCGCCCGGAACTGCAGGCGCATGCGTTCGCCGAGGGAAGTGTCTTTGATCACGGAGAAATCCCACGTGCCGAGCCCCGGGCCGATCAGCGTGTCGCGGCTGAGGTTTCCGTAGAAGCCGCTGCTGGGCGGCGGCTGCAGAAACGCCTCGGGGTTAAACCACTGGCCGGGTTTGCCCAGAATCACCGAGCCAGTGAAATCCGGATTGGCAAACGGCCGCACCGGATTTCTGGTATCGCCGTTGTTCGAGGGGTTATAGCTGAGCTGCGGCGTGAAGGGGAATCCATCCTGCAAGGTGACGATGCTGTTCACTGCCCAGCCGCCCACGAATCCGTTGGCCAATCCTCCCAGTGAGTGCCCGATCGCCCTGCCGCGCCCGAAAGGCAATTCATAGAGCGCGCTGATCACGCCCATATTGCGGACGTCATAAGTTGCCGCCCCCCAGTCAGCGCGCAGGTTGAAGGGATTGGAAACCAGTCCGGGCGCGTTGGCCGCGGCGGTGCCGTTGAGCGAGTCGCCGTCATCGAGCGCCTTGGACCAGGTGTAAACGCCGCGCAGCGAAAGCCCGTGGCTGAAGCGGCGATTCAGATCCACCTGCAAGGCGTTGTAGGAACTTACGCCGAGCGAGAACCACGTCCAGGTGTTGGCCAGCGTCGATGCCGGGTTCGCCTTGGGTGTTCCCGCCGGAATGTAGTAGCTCCCCGCGGGTACGGGCGCATTCGCCAGCGCCCCGGGGAACGTCGAGGGGTAATTGGCCGGGCAGGGCAAGGCCGGGCAAATCGTTGGGAAGGGCTCGTTGGCATCGATCCCGATCATCTCGTGGTAGCCGTGCGAGCCCACATAGCCCACGCTCAACACGGTATTGGGAGATAGCTCCTGCTGCAGCTTCAGCGACCATGAGATAAGCGTGGGCGTGCGCATATCGGGCTGTATTCCACCCGGAACCAGCTTTGCGTTCGCTGGAACCGGGGCCGCGCGATCGATGGGAAAGGCTGACACTGGCAACGAAGCGATGCTGTAAGTGGGATTCGAGGGCGCATTCTGATCGGCGCGATAGCCGAGGGCATCCTGCAGGTCGTTGTACATACCGAAGCCGGCGCGCAGCACGGTCTTTGTGGTGAAGGGGCTCCAGGCCACGCCAATGCGCGGCCGGGGAAGGAACCTGGCTTGGTTCTGGGTGAAGAAGGAATCGCCGACCCGCGGGTCGGTGGAGATCACGCCGCCGCTGAAGGTGTAATTGGCGGCGCGGCCGTGAGCTTCATTCCATCCGGTGGTGAACTCGTCGCGAAAGCCGAAAGAGAGCGTCAGGCGGGGCGTTGCGTGGAATACATCTTCCACATAAAACGCGCCGAGCAGCGAACGCCAGTTCATTTCCGTGGGCGTGGGATCGTAGAGAAAGCTGCCCACCGTGCCTTGCAGGAAGGTTTGCAGGCTGGCGAAGGTCGCCTGCCCATACTGGCTGAGGGCGAGAGTTTCGTTCGACTGGAAGGGCTGCAGCCAGACTCCAAAATCAAATTGATGGCGGCCGCGGGTAAGGGTGAGGCGGTCTTCCGCGGTGAAAAGGTTGCGCGCGATGCTCAGATTGCTGCCATTGTTGCTACCGGCCAGTCCGAGTTGGGCCGCGGGGTTCGAGGCGGCGCTGCCGCCTACCACCACCGCGCCGACCGGCAGGCCCACGAGGAAGCCGGGAACATCGGCGGCGGGGGTTCCGGGAGTTGGTTCGCCGCTGAAAAAATATCCCGCGCGCGAGAAACCGAGGCGGGCAACGTTGAGCAGGGAACTGGAGAAGTTGTGAGTTTCCTCCAGGCTAAGAACCTGTTCCCGCAGGGTAAGGATGTCAGTGCTGTAGGGATCGGAGACCGTGGCAGTGAGATCGTCGCCGTCATCCACGGTGTAAGTGGCGGAGAGAGAATCTTTCGACGAGAAGATATGATCCACCCGCAAGGTGCCGAAATCCTCGCGAATGGTCTGCAGGGGGCTGCTGAACACTTCGGCGATGCCGTTGAAGTCGGGCGCATCGGCCGTGGGCGTCGGCCACAGATTCAGCAGCGGCTGCACACTGGGCACGGCCGCCGCGCGTGAAGCGGCGTCAGGAACGAAAGCCGCCGAGGTCTGATGCAGGCTCTGGCGAAATCCCTCGTAGTTGGCGAAGACGAAAGTTTTGTCCTTGCGCAGTGGACCGCCGAAGGAGCCGCCGAATTGATTGCGCTGAAAGGGCGGGGCCGAGCCCTGGTCGAAATAGTTGGGAGCGTCCAGCGCATTGTTACGCAGGAACTCGAAGGCCGAGCCATGCCACTGGTTGCCGCCCGACTGGGTGACAATAATCACCTGCCCGCCGGGACGTTTGCCGTATTCGGCGCCGTAGGAGTCGCGCAGCACGTCGAATTCGCGCACCGCGTCCACTCCCAGCAGTTGCTGGCTGCTGCCACCGGGCTGCATGTTGTTCTCCGCCGCCCCGGTGTATTCCACGCCGTTCAGCAGAAATAGATTTTGCTGCGGGCGGTTTCCCGAGACCGCAAAATTATTGCCGGTGGTTGAGTTGGAAACGCCAATGCCGCCGGTTTTCTCCCAGGTGAAATTCACGATGCCGGGATTCATCGGCAGCAGCAGATCGTAGCTCCGGCCGTTGAGCGGCAAGTCTTTCACCTGGCGCTCTCCGACCAGTCCGGTGATGTCCCGCGTAGTAACGCTCACCAGGGGAGCGTCGCCGGTGACCTGCACTCGTTCGCTTACCCGGCCAAGGTGCAGTTTTATATCGACGCTCGCCTCCTGCCCGACCACCAGCCGAATTCCTGTGCGCACCGCCTCAGAGAAGCCTGCCTTCTTCACCCGGACTTCATATTGCCCGAGCTGGAGAGCAAATAATTCATATCTTCCGGAGGGGCCGGTAACCGCGGTGCGTTCGGTTCCGGTATCGAGATTGTAGGCGGAGACGGCGGCGCCGGAGACGGCCGCTCCGGATTGATCGGTGACGATGCCGGAGAGGGTGGCTGCGACCTGGCCCCAGAGAGAGGGCACTTCAGCGCACAGCAGGAACAGTAGAAGAAAAGAGCGAAACCTCCACGCGATCATTTCGTGCTCCAGGATCAGATTAGAAATGGAGTGTACAGTAAAGTCTAAAAAAAACGCTATAGCAGTACGGTTTAATGTGATAGCGAAGTTCTGAACTTATGAGAGGGGATGTTTCGAGGCGGCGCCAGCGGCAGGAAAGACATGAGACAATGGGGCTGCCCCATCGGCCCCGTAGCTCAGATGGATAGAGCAGCGGTTTCCTAAACCGTTGGTCGGCGGTTCGACTCCGCCCGGGGCCTCCAGTTCAAAACTGAAGAGGTGACGCCGGCGTCTCGCCGGCATTGGTTCGTTCTTCCGGCAATGGAGAGATTTCCGGGTTGCCGACGGGACGCCGGCGCTACGGACGTGTGGCCGGCGGGACGCTTGGCTGCCGGCGGTGCGATCGAGCGCGAAGTGTCAAAGCTGGCGTCCTGCGGCCTGCCTGCAACTGGCGAGTCTCTGTTTGCTTTGTGCGCTGGGCTTCGCCTGCGCGGGACGGAGCAAGCTCGGTCCCTACACGGGTCGTGCGGCGCCATCGTCGGCGGACTTGGGGCGGCGCGGGCACGGGCGAGGCCGCCCGCGCCTGCATAATCGGCGCGGACTGCTTGTCCGCGCCGGGTTGCGATTCGTTACTCGGAGGGGGGCTTCTGTCCTGGGTTGAGCAGGGCGCCGGCTTCGGTGATGCTGCCGGTCATGAGGTTGGTCTGCAGCTTCATCTTCTGGTTGGGCAGCAGGCTCACTGTGGTCTCAAACGGCTGGTAGCCGGGCATGGCAATTCGTAGCTTGTGCTGGCCGGGCTGGAGCAGCAGCCACTTTCCGCCCAGGTTGAACTCTTGCACCAGGCCGGTGAACTGGTCATCCACGAAAACGGCGGCGCGGACCGGATAAATTTCCAGGCGGACCTTGGCGGGGTCTTGCGGAGTCTGTACCGGAATTTTTTCCATGGAAACTTTCAGCGTGTGGGTCTCGCCGGGCTCGAGCGTGATGGCAGCGAGAAAATCGTGGTACCAGGCCTGCTTGACCAGGACCTCGTGCTTGCCGGGAAGCAGGACCAGTTTGTGGTCGTGGTTGAGATCATCGATGTAGCCCACGTATTGGCCATCCACCCAGACCCCGGCGTTCTTGAGGCCGCCGTCGTCAGTATCGAACTTAATACGGGCGCTTTGGGCATACGTCATCGCCGGAAGAGCGAAAATCAATGCCAGTACGAGAAGAGACACTTTGCGTGTAAACACTTAGACCTCCATCACATAGCCAATGTTAGGGATTAGAATGCTGCACCCGCAGACGAAGGGCTAGTAGCGAGGCGGGTTCCCTTGGGCTTTGAGAAGATGAATAAAAAACTGTTTCAGAAATATACAACACCTGCGCCGGCGGGCGCGACCCCTTTCACCAGATTCGGGCCGCGGCAGGACATTACGTCAGTCACAACGTTGGCGTGGCAAGTGGCCGCGGGGCGCCGCGTTACGAAGGCTGCTGCCGCACCTTGAATCGAGAGTTGGCAACAGGCAAGAGACAAAGAAGGCTCGCACGCTCTGTCGCAATGTCTATCTCTATGCGCTACATGCTCTACGCCCGAGCGGTTTGATAGTGATTGGATCGCGCCGGTTTGAATTTCGAGCTGGTGCGCGGCGAGTATCATTGAGTTACAGGAATGCGCCTGCTCCTCGACATATTTGGCCAGACTCTGCGCATGCTGTGGGCGCATAAACTGCGGTCGTTTCTCACCATGTTCGGTATCGCCTGGGGCGTGGGCTCGCTGCTGCTGCTGGTCGGGTTGGGCGAAGGTTTCCGCTCGGGCAATCGCAAGCAGTTCAATGAACTCGGGGAAAACGTAATGTTCATCTGGGGCGGCCGCGCCCCGGCGATGAATGGCAGCTTCACCAGCCTGCGCCAGTATTACCTCACTGACCGCGACTATCACGACGTAGCCGCCGAATGCCCTGATGTGCGGGCGGTAACCCCGAACATACGTCGCAACGATATTCGCGCGGTGAGCGATTTCTATCAGAGCTCGGGGCCGATCTTCGGCGTGTTGCCCGATTTCGCGCAGATTCGCTACGTCCCGCTG
>DATJXG010000252.1:0-9102 GCA_035500455.1 Terriglobales bacterium
CGCCAGAATTCGAACAGCGCGTAGCCTCCAATCGAAATGCCGGCCATCGCGGCGCGGCCGAGATCGGCGTTATCCATCACCCGCGCTATGTCGGCAGCATGTTTCTCCATGGTGGCCGGGCCTTCACCGATTTCGGATTCCCCATGGCCGCGCAAGTCAGGAAGGATCACCCGGTAGCGCGCCGTAAGGCTCTGCGCCGCGGGTAGCCAGATTTCGTGGCTGGCAGGAAAAGGATGCAGCAACACCACAGGCGGACCGCTGCCCAGAACCTCATAGAAGATATCGGCGTCGCCGCTCCGCACGCGATCCATGGGCGGGATTAGAACACGGAGAGATGTCTATAAGCTAGGCCACGCCGTATAGGGACGGGGCTTGCCCGGGGCTTGCCCCGTCCCTACACAGATTGAGCAGACGAAGGGGCTGGAGCTTGCTGAGCCGCAGGCACGGCGTGCGTCACCGGCTCTTCCGGCATCACGATCCAGGCGATCAGATATGCCAGGAACCCCACGCCGGTCATGATGGCCACAATCAGCCAGACCAGCCGCACCAGAACTACATCCAGGTCGAAATACTCGGCCATGCCGGCGCATACGCCCGCGACCTTGCGGCCTGCACGCAGGCGCACCAGGCTCTTGCGGGCAGCCACGCCACCCACCCGAATGCCGCAGTAGGCGCACACGTTAGCGTCATCCTGAATGACCTTGCCACAGTAGTTGCAGTACATGGCAGACCCTCCCAGCAGAAGATACGCTGCCCGTTCACAAAAGTTCCACGTTTCGTGAAGCGGCCTTCCTTCGTGAACCTTCGTGCACCCTTGGTGTCCTTTGTGGTTTGCCTTTTGCCTGCAGAAGCAAACCTCCAAAACCGAACCTCCAAGGACACCAAGGGTGCACGAAGGTTCACGAAGAGGCCCTATTCCGGGCGGCAGGGGTTGCCGATGCACTTCCTGGCGGCTTCAGCAAAGGGCGTGCTGCCGTTGGCCGTCACCACTTCCTGATACTTCTTCAACGCCAGATCGCGTTTCTGCAGGGAGTCATACATCTCTCCCGCCCGCAGATTGGCCCGCTGCAGCATTTCCGCGTCCGGCGCCTTCACTTCCCCGACCTGCTCATAGGCGGCCGCGGCTCCCGTATAGTCCTTCTGGCTGGAGAGCAGGTCGCCCAGGGCGATGGCCGCCAGCTCGTAGTGCAATCCGTCGAAATGCCCGTCGTGCCCCTCCTGCCAGACTTTGCGGTAAGCGGCGGCGGCTTCCTGAAAGTGTCCCTCCGCTCGCAGCAGGTTTCCTTCTTCCAGCGCCAGAAGCATATTGCGCGGATACATCGGAACCATGCCGCGCACAATCTGCAGGGCTTCGTCGTAGCGCCGCTCCCGCCGCAGGAAAACCTCCAGCAGGAACTTGGCGTCCACGCTGGTCTCGCCGGGGCCGTTGGCCGCTTCCTTCAACAGTTCCAACCCTTTTTCCTTGCTGCCGCTCAAGCCCACCATGGCCACCGCAACTTTCACCGGCCAGGAAAGGCTGCCCATCACGTAGTTGTGCGCGCCTACGATCAGCTTGGCCTGGGTATAATTGGGATCAAGTTCGAGTACCCGTTCGTGGTCGCGGCGCGCTCCCACCGCGTTGCGCAGAGCGGAAATCCAGCCACGCTCGACCAGCGCGACGTAGGTCGCATACTGCGCGCGGGTCACGCCGCGGGCATAAAGTGCGTCCACATCGTTCGGGTTGACGGCGAGCCTCTTGGCCTCAAGATCCTCCGCCTGGCTCACCAGTTCCTTAATGCGCTGCGCCACCTTGGGGTCGCCAGGGCGCCTTGCGGCGGTGATGAAGCCGTCGTTGGCATAGTCGCCGGAATTGAGCGCTCCCACCCGGTCCAGTTCGCGGAACAGGACCGCCACCAGCAGATGGTTCACCGCGAAGAAGTCGCCAGGATGGTGCCGCTCCACCTGCTCAAACTCGGCGATAGCCCGCTCGTAATCGAGGTTATAGAAGTGGTCGAAGGCCGCCGCATTCAGCGGATCGCTCGGGCGGTAGGTATAGGCGGCCGGATTCGCCGGCGCCGCCGGCGGGTTCGCCTGCGCCAGGAGCAGTCCTCCTGTAAGCAGCATCGCGCCTGGGTAAGCGAGGAGGGTACGGCGTAGAGCACATCGTGGAGGCAAGCTAAGGTTCTCCCGAAGGGAATGCACTCAGTTTATCCGATTTAGGGCCTGTGAATCTGCCGCACAATTTCGGGAGTTCAGGCTGGGTGAATTTTCGCATTTTGCATGGAGTAGGCGTGTTGCTGTGCCGATAATCTTTGCTGGCGGAATGGTAAATATTTCTCTGAAAGTTTTAGGCTGAATCCGTTAACAATTTGTAAGTAACTGTATTTACTATACTTACAGTGTTTAGCTTTTGGTCACCGGGTTGCGATGTACCGGGCAAGGGGCAGTCTGAGATGTCGGGAGTAGCACCAAGAATACATCAGGAGTTTTGGCGCCCGCCGGTTGCGGCGGACGAGACGACCCCTGCCGTCCCGCGCGCGACGACCGTACAAGGATGCGCCGGCTGCGGCGCCGAATTCATGCCCGGCGCTCATTACTGTTACGTCTGCGGCAAAGGCCGCCAGTCCAACCTCGTCAGCGACCACGGCTGGATCCGCTACTTCGAGTTCCAGAACATTAAGGAAGCGCTTGCGCTTCCCACGCCCTCCCTCATCGCTTTCCTGATCGGAATCGGCTGCCTCCTGGCCGCCGTTTCCCTTGGAATGATCTATACCGTCAAGAACTTCTCCGATTTCCAGGCCGTCCAGTTCTGGCGCATGCAGTGGCTGCTGGGTGCGGTGGCCGCATTTGTAGCCGGGATTCTACTCAGGGGTACGGGCGCAGCAAAGAAGTAGCTCTCGCTCCCTTTTCCTTTTTCCTTCACCTATATAGCTCAAACAGATGGTTCACAGGCCCCACCCCCCGGCCTATGGGGTAAGCACTGGCTATTGCCCTGAAAACATAAGCCTTAGCCAGTTCGACTGCCTCCGGCAGGCTCTTCCCCACAGCCAGATGGCAGGCGATCGAAGTGGCGAACGCGCAGCCAGTTCCGTGGGTTGAGCTGCTGTGCAGCTTTTCCAGGCGGAAGGTTTGCGTTTGGGTTCCTTTGGCGCCGGCAACACTCAGCAGATCAGTCGCATCTGCCAGGTGCCCTCCAGTCACAACCACGGCGGCCGCTCCCAGGGCATGAAGTTTCGCTGCCGCCTCCTTCATCTCCTCTAGGTTGTTGACCTGGCTATCGGTTAGCCACGCAGACTCATCGACGTTCGGCGTGATGACGGCGGCAAGAGGAAACAACTCCTTCGCCATCAGCATTTTGCCATCCTGGTCGAGCAGCGCCGCCCCGGACGACGACCTTAATATCGGGTCCAGCACCACGTTTGCCTGGGCCTGATCGCGCAGAAAGCGCGCCACCGCCTTCACGACGTCCCCCGAACCAAGCATCCCGATATGAACCGCTGCGATCTTCATGTCGCTGGCCAGCGCTTCGAGCGTCTCGGACACTACGCTCGTCTCCACTGGCACAACCCGGCGGACTCCCGTTGTCGATTGAACGGTCAACGCGGTGATGCACGCCAACCCATAGCAGCCATGGGCGGCGATGGTTTTAATGTCTGCCGTGACCCCCGCCCCGGAGGAAGGATCGAAGCCGGCTATGGTGAGCACGACGGGTGGAATCTCTGACATCCCCGCCAATCTATCAAACCGGCGTGGGATTTCCTGCGTATAACTTCATGCCGTTTATGGTTTCCCCCGGTTTTCTACCCTCGTGGTACAGGCAACGAAGGCGAATGCCGAAGGAAGAACGAGGATGCGGGAGCTTTCCTCAATTTCCGGAGGTTACTCTAAACGATATTTAATGGTCCGTAAGCCATTGAAAATAAGGATAGGAGTAAATATTTCCTCGGCCGATCCCTGAGGGTTGATTTACCTACTAGTAAATACCTAAGTATCGGTAAGTAGGGACCATACATCGCTATCCATCAAGATATACAAGAGATTACGTTCGAAAGTGGTTATCACGCGGTTACATTTGTGCGGTCGTTCACCGATTGACATCCCCAGGAGCCCCCGGTAGCATTTCTAAATTCGCGAAGAAAAGGCCTCCGGAGGAACGACTTTGATGATGAGAGGTGACTGATGTACAAACGTCTAGCTCATGGAATGGCGATCGTTTTATCGGTCGTCACCCTGGTAATGGCTCAGGGGCCAACCGCTGAGTCGAGACAGACGCAAGGGAACGTCTCAAAACAAGCCGTAGCCACATTCAACAGGAAGCTGAACCGGAAAAGGCCGTATCAAGTTGGGACGGCCTCGTGGTACGGAAAAGATTTTCAAGGAAAGGCGACCGCCAGCGGTGAGCCTTTCAACATGTACGATCTGACCGCCGCGCACCCTACTCTCCCGCTGGGCACGACGGTTCGGGTCACCAATTTGCGGAACGGGCGCACGGTGCTGTTGCGGATCAATGACCGCGGACCGGTGCCTCAGGACCGCATCATTGACGTTTCCTACAGCGCTGCCAGGGCCCTCGGCTTTAAAGGGCGGGGCTTGCAGCGAGTGCGTCTGGATGTTGTCGAACCGCAGATGATGGCCATGCTGCGCACTCCCCAGGTGGGCAACTAACTCCCCAAGGACTTATACTGCGAGGAATGTCCGACCCGCGTGATCGGCTTATCGTCGCACTGGATGTTGCATCCGCAGCCGCCGCCCGCAAGATCGTGGCGGCTGTGGGCGAGTCCGCTTCCACCTACAAGGTGGGAATGCAGCTCTACACTGCCGAAGGTCCGCAGGTGGTGCGGGATCTCGTGAGTTCAGGGCGGCGAGTTTTCCTCGACCTGAAGTATCACGACATCCCCAACACCGTAGGCGCGGCGGTGCGGGAAGCCGCTGCCTTGCAGGTGAGCATGCTCACCGTGCACGCCGCCGGCGGCGGAAAAATGCTGCGCGCCGCAGTGGAAGCCGCGCGCGCCAGGCCGGATCTCCTGGTGCTGGCGGTGACCGTCCTCACCAGCCTCGACGAGAGCGACCTGGCAAGCACCGGCGTAAACGCCGGCATGGACGCCCAGGTCCTAAAGCTCGCTTCCCTGGCTCTCGGCGAAGGCTGCCAGGGCATCGTGAGTTCCGCGCGCGAAGCCCCTGCTCTGCGCCGAAAACTGGGCACCAATTTCGCCCTGGTGACGCCCGGGGTCCGCCCCGCCGGAGGCGACGTTCAGGACCAGGCCCGCGTGGTAACGCCGGAAGAAGCCATCGCCGCAGGCGCAAGCCACGTCGTCGTGGGACGCCCCATCACGGGTGCACCCGATCCCGCGGCCGCAGCCGCAGCCATCCTGGCGCAACTGGCAACGGCCACAACGTACGCGTAATCTCCGCGCCCTCAGCGGAATTTCTCCGCGCCCTCGGCGATTTAAGATTTCACTCTCCAAAGTCCCGCGCTGTCGCCGTGAGAGGACGAGGCCCCAAGCGAGTCCATCCGCACGATATCGAGCCCTAAACGACGTCACCCTTCAACACGTTCTTCACCAGGACGATCGCGGGAAAAATAGCCGGAATAGCGAAGTAGGCCAACACAAGTATCCACAACATTCTGGTTCTCCCTGTTTGTTGAAATGACGTTTCCGGGTAATCCCGGGAATCCGCCGCTACCAGAACCTGTCGGGGGTTGCCAGTACGAATGCAGGATCAATGCCAACCGTACATTTCCTTGCAACCTACTGATACAAAGCAACATAGATCGAATCAGGCGGAAGTGTCCCCCATCGGGAAAGAGTGCAAACTCTTGCACTTTCCCGATCCAAATGTCAGTCCGGAGGAAAGGAATCCAAGCGAAACGGGGGAATCAACCGGGAGGCCGAACCGGGAGGTCAACCGGGGGCCCCGTTTCTAGCTCCGGGTGCCCCATTTCTCGCGCGCAAGTTGCGCGAGAAGTGGGGAGCCGTCGGGAAGTGAGAAGCAAAGAGAAGTCGGAAGCGAAGAGAAGTCGGAAGCCGTCGAGAACTGAGGAGCGGCCCCAACACTCCGCGTCCTCGGCGGCACTTCTTTGCGTTCTCTGCGTTTTAAGGTTTGCGGTTTCCCCGCAAAGCTCCCAAACCCAGCAAGACTATCCTCACAACCGCAGGCGCCCCAGCCGGCCCCGCATAGCACAACCCCCACCCATCCCGAATGCGCCCGAAAACCCAGCGCCACCGGCGACCGGCCGCCGTCGGAGCCCTCGCCGCCCGTTCGCGCAATAGTTCCCGTCCGGGCGGACGCTGATCAAGGGGGGACACGCACATCAGCACCATAACCCAATTTAGCAGGCTGCGGAAAAACTCACGAACGTGTCGATCACTGTGGCGAAAAAACTCACGAATGCGTCGATCACCGTGGAAGAGCGGCCCTTCAGGGCCGCGTAAGTCCCTCAAATCGATGAGGGCTTCAGCCCCGGTGGTCGTTTCTCCACGGCGAAATCGACTCTTTCCGCAACCTCTCAGGAAGGATTGTACCCAAAGCGCGAGGTCGCGAAGACTGGAGGCGACGCTTTATCCCGGCCAGATATTTCGCAAGAGAGCACCGAAGCCGCAGACTGTTGAAAACGATATTCAACCGGGCCCACCCCTTTTCGCAAAGAACACGAAAAAGAGTGGGGCACCCTCAACGGGCTGGCCTCTGGCTTCAGAAAGGGTGCGCCACCCAGCCCACACCGGAGACCGGGGGGTTAACACGGTACAATGATGACGCTAGAGCGGAGAGGCGTCAAGTAGAGCTTGGGGACAGACGAAACTGACCCCAATTCAGCCAGGAACTCCCCGCTTCCGCCAGCCGCCCAAGAACACGACGTTCGTTACGTGACCTATAATTGGGATGACCCTGTTTGTCACCGAATTGTTGTCCCGTTTTCTTATCATTAGAAGCTTCAGTAAACGTTCGCGATAGCCATGACGAACGCGGACCTGGATATTGGGAGGATCGTCTCTAAAACCTTTAGACAAATCGGAAAACGTCACGTCTGTGCCGAGTTATCCGCGTTACTTTCGCTTCGAGCATTGTGTTATCGCCTAAACGGTAGCGTAAGCGGAATGCCGGTCTGTATGTATACCTCCCAACTACAGCAGAGTGACTCAGGTAGTTGCAGATTACGTGGCCGCGGTGTCTAATCTTGGCAGCATGAAGAGGCTTCGCTGGCGGTGGATTTTACCGCTTCTTCAGGTCGCAGCCGCAATCGCCGCGCTGTTGTATGCGCCCATTCAGTATCGTTCAAGAAGCCATGTGACCGAGGATGACGCTGGTCTTCGTATCTGGCGCGCTACGTACCCCCCGCCGGTGTTGCGTGTCACGTACTCCATAAGTTTTCCAGCATTGGCAGCCACCATTCCGTTCCGGTTTCTGCCGTCGTGGGCTATACCAGACCTGGAATTCTTCCGGGAAAAGCCTTTGATCATATTGACCACGGACGATTTCCTTTTCCTCGCCGCCGTCGGTGTGCTTTGGTATTGGACTGGCGCAAAGGCGGATCGTTACTTTCTCGACGGTCAACGCATGGAACGCTCCAAAGCTATGGGAATGAGTCTAGCGTGGGGCGGACTCCTGGTCGCCGTAGGTGTCGGGGCGTTGGCCACCATATACGCCATGCTTCCCGACGCTATCAAACCATATAAGCAGATAGGGCTATCCGGGATTGCGTGGTCTGTTATTTTGCTCGTCCATTTCTGTTGGAGGTTACTGGGCCTTTACCGATGGCGGGGAATATCGACAGGGACCGCGCCTACGCACTGTCCACATTCCTGATGGCTGGTGTCCCACCCAAGTGCGGTTTTTGTCTAGTCCCAGGACATGGCTTACAAAGCGTCCCAACACATCCCTTACACTTTTGTTTTGGCGTTAACTGGGAATCCAGCGCTCGACCATGGTCGAGCGCTGGATTCCCAGGTCGATCTCGCGGATCAGGGTGGTGCAGTAATACACTTGCAAGCGTTCTTCTAACTGCACCACCTGCACCCATTCTCCCGCCAAGGCGTCGCTGATGCTCCAGTTTTTTCCCGCCAGGGTCAGTTTGCCTTGTGAGTCCACTTTCAACACCCGTGCTCCCGCCGCATATTCCCAGCGCGGCGGGTTGGCATCATAGCGCCGCACACTCGGACGCCAGCGGCTGGCCGGAACCTGCATACCCAACGCCTCATGCGGTCGCACCTGATTGTGCTCCCAGCGAAACTGGTCCAGCCACAGTTGTACGTCCGGCACCAGTACTCGCCGCCGCGCCAAGGCTCGCTGCAACTCGCCGTGAAACCGCTCTACCTTGCCTTGCGTCTGGGGATGCCTCACCCCGCTCCAGTGCAGCCCGATGCCTTGCCGCATCAGCCACAACGACAGCTTGGTCATCCCGCCCGCACTGCGGCTGTGCCACCACGGCGTGCCGTGGTCCATCAGCATCGCCTCCGGCACTCCGTGCTCGCAAAAGGCCGCCACCAGCGGCTCTCGCACTTGCTCGGTGTGTGTGCTCGCCACCGCCTGCAGTACGATCACATAACGACTGTGGTCGTCGATCACCGACAGCGGCCCCACGCTTTGATGCCACAGCTTCGGACCTTTGAAGTCCATCTGCCACAGCTCATTCGGCGCGCTGCGCTCGAACCGCTCCACCGCCGGCTCATGCCGGTCTTCGGGACGCACCAGATCGTGGCGCAGCAGAATGCGATGAATCGTGTTGCGTCCCAGCTCGATTCCCTCTCGCTGCAACAGCACCCGCAACTTGCGCGCTCCCCAGTCCGGATACCTCTGCCGCAGCTCCAACACCCGCTGTTCCAGCTTCTCTTCGGTTCGCCGCGGACTGTGCCGTGGCCGCCGACTGCATTCCGCAATCGCCGCCACGCCGCCCTGGCGATACCGCTTCAGCCATTCATAGCCCACCGGCCGCGAGATCCCGAACTCTCGGCACAACTCGGCCAGCGTTTTCTCCCGCCGATACGCCGCCACCACAAACCTCACCCGCTGCTCTTGCACGTCCATCGTCTTCCAAGGCATCTTTCTCCCTCGTCCGCTTTCCAGACGAGCGGAGTGTAAGGGATGTCTTGGGACACCCTGTAAAGAATGTCATGGGACTGAACA
>DATJXG010000253.1:0-6003 GCA_035500455.1 Terriglobales bacterium
TCAGAGGCGCGCGCCCCAACCCACCTTGAAGGAGGTTAGGTATGAAGCTTATTGGGAAATTCTCGTTCGTGAAGGCGCTGTTCCTGGCGGTTGGAATGTTGGTGTTGTCGTCCGGCATGGCCAACGCTCAATCGCTGGTGGGCAAGTTCACACTGCCCACGGAGGCTCACTGGAAGAGCGTCGTTCTGCCTGCCGGGGAATACACCTTTACCGCGGAGGGATTCGGAGCGACATCCATGCTGGTGGTTCGCAGCCTGGACAGCCGGCATTCGGTGATGTTGATGCCGGCCTCGATCGCGCAGACCGCAATCACCAATAACGACAGCCTGCAACTGACGCATCAAGGAGGAGAAGTGTTCGTTACTTCCTTTGAGATGGGATCGCTGGGGCAGGTGTTTTACTATCCGGCTCCGCCGGCCGCAGCCGAATTGGCCAGCGCGTCACAAGCGGCGTCACAGCCAACAATGGCGAAGAAGTAGCTCGCTAAGATGGCCACGGGGAGCGAGCGTAGTGGCAAACTCGCTCCCCGGCTTGAACACGCCTCGGAGACTCCGCGCCTAGCTCATTGCCCAAGAACCGCCGGCGGATGCCGGCGCTACCCCGGGTGGCCTGGACTAGCTGCTGCGTGAACTGTTCTTCACTTCTTCACTGAGCACGATCGCTTCCGCAACTTCCTTCATCGACTTCCGCTTTTGCCGTGCCTGCCGTTGCAGGGCAAGATATGCCTGCTCTTCATCGAGCCCAAGTTCACGCTGCAGAATGCCCTTCGCCCGTTCCACCAGCTTGCGGGTTTCCAGTTGCTGCGACAGGGACGAGTTCTCGGTTTCCAGGCGGGCCATTTCCATCTCAGCGCCCACCAGAAATCCGATGGTCGAAATCAGACGGATCTGGCGCTCGCTGTAGATATGTCGTTGGCGGTGCTGCAGATTGATGACGCCGACCACGCGCCCCCGGCAAAGCAACGGCACAGAGAGAAAGGCCTCATACTGATCCTCAGGAAGTTCATTAAAAAATTGAAAGCGCGGATCGCGGTAAGCATCGCGCGGAATGGCTACAGGCTCGCGATGCTCCGCCACCCATCCGGTAATGCCTTGGCCGACGCGAAGTTTCAGGCGATCCACGGCTTCCTCGTGCGGATTCTTGGAAGCGCGCAGAACTAACTCGTCATTTTCAAGAAGATATATAAAGCAGGAATCGCACTTTACCAGGCCGATAGCGAAATCAAGCACCTGGACGAGGACTTCATGAAGAGGATCGGCGGCCGCCATGCGGCTGCCGATTTCATGCAGAAAATCAACATGTGAATCTTCGAGCAAGGTTGTGGCACACATGGTCTACGCTACCGCGCGCAGCGGCAGGTGTCCAATTGCAACTTTTGATGAAGGCAATAAGGGGTTTCCATAGCAGATTTTGAATCTTCGTGGCAGTTTCGCGAATATTTCGCGGCGCTTCCAGAATGGCAGTAATTGGCGTGTTTTCTTTGCGTTCTTTGCGCCCTTTGCGGTTGGATTGCGCGGCGATGGCGTTAAATAACCGCAAAGATCGCGAAGGACGCAAAGGGAAAGGCGCGTTCTCTCATTAATTTTTCATCCATTGTTCATCCGGCAGTAACAAAGGCTACACGCGGCTGGACACCAGGTGGTGCTTCTGCAGCGCGGTTTGCGCCGCCCGCACCACGCGTCGCACGTCCGCTTCCGAGGTCTGCCAGCTGGATACGCTCACCCTCATTGCCCGGCGGCCGCGCCAAGTGGTGCCGCCGAAGAATGCCTCGCCGCCGGCCACGATCGCAGCGGTCACTTCATCGGTCCGGCGATCGTGGTCGGTCTGGGATGCTTTCGGAGCCGGATCGAGAAAACGCACCAGTCCCTGATTGATGATCGGTTCGGCCACAACTTCCGCGCCCGGCAGGCCGCCGATCTGCATTACGAGCGAATGGGCATGGCGGCAGCACCGCTCGATCAACTCAGCTACGCCGCTGCGCCCAAGGTTGCGCAGTGCCGCATAGGTGGGAAACGCCCGCGCCCGCCGCGACCACTCCGGAGTCCAGTCGAGCTGGTTGCGGGCGCTGTTGTCATCCGGCGGAAGGTACGACGCGGTGTGCGACATGGCAGCGCGGTGGGCCTGCGTGTCCCGCACAAATGCATAGCCGCAGTCGTAGGGCACGTTGAGGAACTTGTGGCCATCGGTGGCCCATGAGTCGGCGGCGTCAGCACCCTTCAAGAGATGGCGGTAGCGTGGAGTCGCCGCCGCCCACAAGCCCATCGCGCCGTCGATGTGGACCCAGGCGCCGTGACGTTTGGCGACGGGAACCAGAGACTCAAACGAGTCGAAGGCGCCGGTATTTACATCGCCCGCCTGTAGCAGAACGATGGTGGGAGCCGCGGTGTTCTGCCCCAGCGCGCGTTCGAGTTCATCCACAGGAAGATGACCCTGGCGGTCAGACGGAAGATAAGTCACCCGTTCGAGGCCAAAGCCCAGCAGGCGAATTGCGCGTTCGAAGGTTTCGTGGCGCAGGTCGCTGGAGATGATGCGAACTTGCGGCGCGCCGAACAGGCCCTGCTTCTCAACATCCCAGCCATGTTTCGCCAGCACGGCGTGGCGGGCGGCGGCGAGGCAGGTGACGTGCGCCATCTGGCAGCCGGTGACCAGAGCGAAGCTGGCCTCCTGGGGCAGGTTGAGCAGTTCCTTCAGCCAGCTTCCCGCGACTTCCTCAACCACAGCAGCCGCGATTCCGCAGGCGGAGTGGCCCGCGTTCTGGTCCCAGGCGGAAGTCAGCCAATCGGCGGCGAGCGCGGAGGGTAGCGTGCCTCCGATGACCCAGCCGAAGAAGCGCCCGCCAGCGGAGCCCATGATCCCGCCTTCCACATCTCGCACCAGTTCGGCTACCACTTGCCCGGGCGCGATGCCTTGGTCGGCGAGCGGTTTGGCGAGCCGCCGGCGCAGGGTGTGCAAGTCCACGTCCGGAGCGACACGGCTTTGCTCCAGGCTTTCCAAATGAAGCAGCGCTTGTTCGAAGGCAGTTCGAAGAGGTTCGCGGAATGAAGAATCGGCCATTTGCTAGTTATACGGGCACGATGGCAGGACGATCAATCCGAGGCTTGCGGTGAAACCGAATGCGGCGGGAGGGAGAGGGATACGCGCTTTGAATTTCGGGGATCATGCGCTTCGGCGGTTTCATGGAGGGAGAATCGGGCTTCCCCGTGTGCCCCTTGCCCGGGCCCGAACCGGGCTCGGGTTCCACTGCAATCTGAATCGGCGCTGAGTCCAGTTCGCGGACTGTGTAAGCGCCATGGTCCTCGTTACAGCCGTTCACCTGGTGAGTCAGCAGGCGCTGATACCAGCGCGCGGTCAAGGTCGCGTGCTCATCGGCCTTGACCTCGCCGATGCAGTGGGAGATGCCGCAAGCCACGGTTCCTTTCAGTATGATGTCCACCCATCGTCCGGGCTCGACCGTGAAGTACGTTGCAGGGTTGCTGGGATGCGCGAACAGCGCGCCTTCCGTTTCAAGCGGCATTGCCGGGCCCGTTTTCCCGGTTGTGGCAAGGTGGAAGTCAACATCGGCGACTTCGTATTGCTCGCTGCCGTCGGCGGAGGGCGGCACCACCTGCTCGCCATCGGGCTGCCACGGTATGCGGACTGCCTTGGGGCTTGCATTCTTGAGGCGAAGGGTGGCGGTGAAAGCTTTGCCAACCTGTAGCTTGGCAGGTGAAACTTTGACGATGGTGAGTTCGATCTTGTCCGGCTTTTCCGCCGCTGCCGACGGGGTAGGAACTCCGTTCACCACGGCGCCGTTGGAAATCGTGTTCCGGGGAGCGGGGCAGGCATCCAGCGAAGGCGAGGGCACGTGGTCCTCCGGGGCGCGCCAGGACACGGTGAGGTCGCGGGACCCGCTCAACTGGGCGAGCGCGGGAGCGAAGGCAACTACTACCAGCAACATCGGGAACAACCTGGCGATAAGCCGCATGTAGAGATTGATTCCGTATTTAGCCGGACTGGTTGCTTGCAGGCACCGACACTTGGCCCGCATCAAGAAGCGCAGATAAGCCGCTTATTTCAAGTGCACGGCCGCTTCGGTCCGCCTTGGGCCGGTCGAGGACTTGCCGGCCCGCACCTTGGGCATTCCGTACTTCGGCTTGATCGCATGGCAACCGTCTTCGCAGTAAACCCCGCCCACAGCCGATTCAGGAGTGGGCATCGGCGAGTTCACGGCGATCTCCCGCTCCTGCTCGATTTCGCGCTCGACCCCGGCGATCAACTCCCGGTTCTGCTCCGGCGTAAGCCACTTCTTTGCGCTCACCAGATAATTTTCGAAGCGCGTGATGGGATCGCGTTTCCGCCAATATTCAAACATCGCCTTGGGGACGTAATCGGCGGCGTCGTGGATGGCGTGGCCTTTCATGCGCATCATTTTTGCTTCGATCAGCGTTGGGCCTTCGCCGCGGCGGGCACGCTCGCAGGCTTCGTGGGCGGCGTCGTACACCTGGCAGGCGTCGGTGCCGTCCACGATCACGCCGGGAATGCCGTAGCCGATGGCGCGTTCGGCGAGATCCTTCACCTTGTATTGCATTTCCGAGGGTGTCGAGTAGGCCCAGTGGTTGCTCTCAATGAACAGCACCAGGCCGAGGTTCTGCACCGCCGCGAGGTTGATGCCTTCATAGGTGACGCCCGTGGACTGCCCGCCGTCGCCGATGTAGGTCATGACTGCGATGTTGCGGCCCTGCAGCCGCGCGCCCAGCGCCACGCCGGCGAGCACAGGAATGAGATCGCCAAGCATGGAGATGGGGGAAACCATATTGCGCTCCACGATGTCGCCAAAATGCGAAGTACCGTCGCGGCCTTTGGTGGGTGAATCGGCCTTGGCCATGTACTGCATCATGGTGTCGCGGGCGCGAAAGCCGCGCACCAGCAGCGAGCCCTGGTTGCGGATCATGGGCGCGAACCAGTCGTCTTTATCGAGGGCATAGGCGGAGGCGCAGGAGCAGGCTTCCTGGCCGAGGCCGAAATAGACCCCGCCCACTACTTTCCCCTGTTTATAAAGGTTCTCCAGGGCCTGCTCCATTTTGCGGTTGAGCAGCATGAAGCGGTAAATCTCGAGGCATTGCTGCCGGCTAAGATATTTCGACTCGCGGATGGGCGGCACGGGAGCGTTGACATCCCCACTCAGCCCGTAACTGACGCCCTCGCCGCCTCGCACGCGACGCATGGTGAAGGTTGGCATCTCCAGGCGATAGTCGGGAATGGAGAAGGTGCGCTGCTGCGGAATGGAAGGCTTTTCCGGGCCCCGGTGGTTGGTCCCGCCGTGGTTGCCCGATCGCCGGGTGGAAGGGCCGGCCTTGCTCTTGTTCTTAGCCATGCAGTAAGAATGCCTTCCTCATGCTAATCCAGAAGTGTGCGCGAGGCTAGACGCGACCCCGAACCGTGTAGCGACGGGGCTTGCCCCGTCCCGGGCGAAGCGAGGCGACCGGTCATCGAGTTCATCCGAGGTATAAAAATACCGCCCGCAATTTGAAGCTTGCCGCAATAAACCCTAAAACGCCGAGCGCGCAAAGAACTGCCGCCGAGGTCGCCGAGGGTGGCTGAGCAAGCTGCTGAGATAGCGGTTACTTCGTCTTCTCCATCACCGCGACCCCGTACACCGGCAGCTCGACCGATTGCTTGGTGCCGCCCGCGAGCACATCCTGCATCGGCGAAGGCAGCGCGATGGTCTGTTCGGCTTTCGAGAGGTTTACCAGAATGTAAACTGTGCCGTGTTCGCCATAGCGCGGATCGACTTCCACACCGTCGGGGACCGGGCCGAGCGCGGGCTTGACGCCGCTAACCTCCGTCATCCACTTGGCGGCGTTTGCCATACCCGTGTCGTCGAGCCACGCCCCGATGTAGGTGATGCGCCCCTTGCCAACTTTGCGGGTGATGGCCGCGGGCTGCCCGTCGAGCCAGCCGTTGCTCTTGCCGTAGCGTTCCAGCACTTCGACGTCTTTGTCTTTCGCGCTCAGCAACTCAGCC
>DATJXG010000254.1:0-5729 GCA_035500455.1 Terriglobales bacterium
CTGGGTGAGCAATTGAAACGTTCGCTCCGCCGCCCGGAAGTCAGGAAAGCCCAGCGCGATATCGGCGCCAATGACCCCGACCAGGGTGACCCCGTGCACATCGTGGCCCTTGGCGATCATTTGCGTGCCCACCAGGATGTCGAGCTGACCCTCGTTCAGGGCATTCAACGCCCGCTCGAAATCGTGCTGGCCCCGCACCGTGTCGCGGTCCAGGCGCGCGATGCGGGCTTCGGGAAAGAATCCGCGCAGCAGCTCTTCCAGCTTCTCTGCCCCGGTACCCAGAAAATACACATACTCACTGCCGCAGTTCCCGCACACTTTCGGGACCTTTGCGGTGAATCCGCAGTAGTGGCACTCCATGCGATGGGTACGCTTATGATGAGTGAGTGCCACCGCGCAGTTCCTGCACTGCATAGTGTTCCCGCAGGCGCGACAGAGGACCACCGGCGAATATCCGCGGCGGTTGAGCAGCACCATCACTTGCTCTTTACGCTCCAGCCGCTCCTTGACCTCCGCCAGCAGCTTGCGCGAGATCACCTGCTCGTGGCCGGTTTCCTGGAACTCCTGCCGCATGTCGAGGATCTCAACCTCCGGCAGCGGCCGCTGCTCCACCCGGTCCGGCAGTTCCAGCAGCGTGTATTTGTGTTGCTTGGCGTTGTAGTACGACTCGAGCGAGGGAGTCGCGGAGCCCAGTACGACGGTCGCCTGCGCCATCTTGGCGCGCACCACAGCAACATCGCGGGCGTGATAACGCGGGTTCTCTTCCTGCTTGTAGGAGGAATCCTGCTCTTCATCGACGATCATCAGCGCCAGGTCGGCCACCGGCGCGAACACCGCCGAGCGCGTTCCCACCACGACGCGTGCTTCCCCGCGCTTGATGCGGTGCCACTGCTCGGCCCGCGCCTTGTCGGAAAGCGCGGAGTGCAGAATAGCGACTTCATCGCCGAAAATCTGGTGCAGATCGGCTGCCACCGCCGGCGTAAGCCCGATTTCCGGGACCAGCAGGATAGAGCTGCGCCCAGCGTCCAGTACAGCGCGCATCGCCGCGAGGTAAACCGCAGTCTTGCCCGAGCCGGTGACGCCGTGCAGCAGCATTCCTTCAAACTTGCGGGAATCCACGCTCTGGCGAATCTTCTCCAGCGCCTGCTGCTGCGCCGGACTGAATTGAAAATCGAACGGCGAACGCCGCGCTTTGATCGTAGGACGGCTGCGTTCGGCGGGTTCGTCGATCAGTTCCACCAGGCTGCGTTTCACCAGCGTACCCAGCGTGGTGCGTGGGACCTCCAGCGTGCGCAACTGCTCCACCGCCAATTTGCCGCCGGCTGCTGCGAGGGTATCGATGAGCGTCTGCTGGTTGCCGTTGAGCTTCCCCTCGGCATTCTTCAGGACTGCCACCTTTACGGTGGGGACGGCATCGCGCGCTCCGGAGAAGTCTTCCCGCACGATCCATTTCTTGCGAACCATCCCCGCCAGCAGCGCTCTGGATACGCGCGCCGCCGCGCGAAGCGTTCCTTCCCGCGTGAGTTCGGGTGGCCCATCGGGGATGTCAGGCTCGCGCCCGGCCAGATATTCCAACACCCGGAACTCGGCAAACTGTTCTTCGGGAGTCTTGCGCGCCCGCGCGGAAGACCCGCCCATGCCTGCCAGATGCAG
Source organism: Terriglobales bacterium (assembly GCA_035500455.1). Taxonomy (GTDB): domain Bacteria; phylum Acidobacteriota; class Terriglobia; order Terriglobales; family Acidobacteriaceae; genus DATJXG01. The sequence goes on from DATJXG010000254.1 coordinate 1,654, forward strand.
CGCCAGGTGCCCTCCCTCGGTGATGCGGTAGCCGATCGCGCGCTTGAATTCCGCGCCCAGCGGCAACATGGTGCGGAAGACATCGCCCAAAGGCGCGAGGTAGTAATCGGCAATCCATTTGCCCAGCCGAAGCAACTGATCGTCGAGGACGGGGACAGAATCGAGCGCGCTCAGAACATCTTTGGTTTCGACCGCCGGCTGGCGCTCATGCAGGTCCGTGACGATGCCCGAGAGCCGCTTCTGCCGGAAAGGCACAAGCACGCGCCCGCCCACCACCGGCTGCGTCCCTTCGGGAACGCTGTAGGTGAATAGGGTATCCAGCGGAACCGGCAAAGCTACGTCACAGAACATGAGTAGGGCGTAGAGCCTGGGCCGGAAGCCCGGGCTTCCTGACTAAGCTCCTTATGGATTTTAAGGATGTTTTCAGCTCAAGACCGGAAGCGCCCGAATTCTTTTTTTCGTGGCGGCATAGATCGCGTTGCACAGGGCGGGCGCCACGGGAGGAATCGGCGGTTCGCCAATCCCGGTGGGAGATTCGGCACTGTCCACATAGTGCGGCTCCACAACCGGCGCTTCGTTCATGCGCAGCGGCGCGTAGTCGTCGAAGTTGCCCTGCACGATACGGCCTTTGTCGATGGTGATCTGCGCCTGCAGCGCGTTGCCCAGCGCGAAAATCACTCCTCCCTGAATCTGCTGCTCGAGGATGGCGGGATTTACCACCTGCCCGCAATCGACGGCGCTGACTACGCGGTGCACCCGCGGCCGGTCATTCTCCATGGAAATTTCAACAATCTGCGCCGCGTAAGAGCTGAAGCAGGCAAAACAGGCGATGCCGCGATAGCGTCCTGCTTCCAGGGGCTTGCCCCATCCGGCTTTTTCCGCCGCCAGCTGCAGCACGGCACGCATGCGCGCAGTACTCCACGGGCCGATGGTTTCGTCTTTCGCCAGCAGGTGCAGCCTCAGGGCCAGGGGATCTTTGCCGCCGGCCACGGCCAGTTCATCGAGAAAGCTTTCCTGCGCAAATCCGACTTGCAGCGCGTTCACCGAGCGCATCCAACCCAGGGGCACGGGAGTCTCTGTTTGGACATATTCGATCAGGGTATTGGGAAACGAATAGGTGAAGGAGGCTTCGTCCTTGACCTCCGAATCCACCTCGCCGGCGGGCACCATGCCCTTCTGCGCGTTAATCGAGGGCATCACGATGCGATGCGAAAAGGCCACCGGCCAGCCGCTGCCATCGAGCACCGCGCTGAGCTTGTGATAGCTGGCGGGGCGGTAAGTGGAGTTGCGCATGTCGTCCTCGCGCGTCCACAAGACCTGTACCGGGCCATTGATGGCCTTCGACACCAGCGCGGCTTCCACGCCGTAGTCGTGCTCCAGCCGGCGGCCGAAGCCTCCGCCGAGCAGCGTGACGTTGACCTTTACCTGGTCGGGGTCGAGCCCGATCGCGGTTGCAACCGAGTCGCGAACATCCTGCGGAACCTGGGTTGGCGACCAGAGTTCGCACTTCGTACCTTGGAAATGCGCGGTGGTGTTTCCCGGCTCCATGGGAGCGTGGGCCATGAACGGGAGTTGATAAGCGGCTTCGACGCGGCGGCCGGAAGCTTTCGCGACATCGCCCACCGAATAAAGGCTCGCGGCCTTGCCCGAGGCAGCTTGCTTCAGCGACTGGTAAATCGCCGCGGAGTTCAGCTCTTTGTTCGGGCCTTCGTCCCAGGTGACGTTAAGCACGCGGCGGCCTTCCATCGCGCCCCAAACGCTGTCGGCTACCACTGCGACCGCCGAATCTCCGACCTTGCCGACGTAGCCCACGCCGGGGACCTTGCGCGAGTCTTTATCGTCAAACGTAGCGACCTTGCCGCCAATGATGGGGCAACGCTCCAGCACAGCGAACTTCATTCCCGGCAGGCGGAAGTCGATTCCGTATTGCGCCGTGCCGTTGACCTTGGAAGGAGTGTCCAGGCGCGCGATGCGCTGACCGACGATTTTGTAGTCCTTGGCCTGCTTGAGCGGGGGGTCGGATGGTATCGGCAGCGTGGCCGCGCGGCTGGCCAGGGCGCCGTAACTCAGGCTGGTATTGCTTCCGCCGCGCCACACGCTGCCGCTTTGCGCTTTACACGCCGAACGCGGCACGCCCCACTCCAGCGCGGCGGCGCTGATAAGCATTTCGCGCGCTGAGGCGCCCGCTTTGCGCATGGGGTCCCAGGTGGATTTCACGCTGGCACTGCCGCCGGTGGTCTGGTCGCCGAACAGCGTGCTGGCGCCGGCCTGCTCGATGGAAATCTGCTTCCAATCGACTTCCAGTTCTTCCGCCAGAATCATGGGAAGTGAAGTGCGCACGCCCTGGCCCATCTCGCTGCGCGCCACGACGATGGTGATTTTTCCTTCCGGTGTGATCTTTAAGTAGGCGTTGGGAGAGAACTCCTTCGCGGAAGAAGCCCCATGCGGCAGGTAGAACCCGATTACCAGACCTGCCCCGGCAGCGGCGCCGACGGTAAGAAAATCGCGGCGGGAGAGCGGACTCATTGTCCACCTCCGGCAGCGCGATGAATTGCCTTCCTGATGCGGTCATAGGTTCCACAACGGCACAGATTGCCGGACATGAATTGCGTGATCTGATCGTCGGAAGGCTGGGGAGTCTTCGCCAGCAGAGCCGCTGCCGCCATGATCTGCCCGCTCTGGCAGTAGCCGCACTGCGGAACTTCTTCCGCGATCCAGGCCTGCTGCAAGGGATGCAGCCCGCTGGCTGAAATGCCTTCAATCGTGGTGATGCTCTTGCCCGCTACCTGCGAAACCGGGGTGGAGCACGAGCGCACCGCGCTGCCTTCCACGTGCACGGTGCAGGCGCCGCACAGCCCTGCGCCGCAGCCGAACTTGGTGCCGGTGAGCTGCAGGGTGTCGCGAATCACCCACAGCAGCGGGGTTTCGGGTGCGACGTCCACTTTCCTTTCGCTGCCGTTTACGTGGAACGTGATGTCAGCCATGGGAGGTCAATGTAAGGAAGCAAGCAGAATAGTAGCGGAAAGTGCAACAAAATAGAACCACGCCCAGTGACGAGGCACAAAGCACGAAACCTACCAGATCCTCCTGACCAACTGGCTGGAACGAATTCGTCCATCGCGTCACCAGGGCCGGCTCCTCGGCGCGGGCCGTGGCGCCGATGAGCCGATCGACTGGATCTTTGGGGTAGTCGTCAGGAAGCTCCGCGGCCAACGCTGCAAGTTCAATGGTTATGGGCCGCACACTTACGCCCGACTGGCTTACCAGATTCCCCAGTCTGCTTTCCAGCGTGCTATGAGAGCGCAACACGCTCCTCTTGAACAAAAAAGCCAACTCCCACAGGCTGACGTTCGCGATGGTTAAACCATCGCCCATGCGGGCTCGCCGAATGGCCGAGGCCGCCCGCCGCGAAAGCCGCTTCGGCTCTGCCACCGGCCACACCAGGACGTGAGCATCAAGGAGAATCAAGGCAGCATGTCCCCATCTCCAGCGGCACGGCGGGAGAAACGATGTCTCCGACGATCTCTACCTGGCCGCGCATGCAGCCGAAAACGTCTTTGGGCGCGGTGTCCGCCGGAACCAGCTTGACTACCGGGCGGCCTTTCTTGGTCACGATGAGGGGCTCGCGGGTAGTCTCTACTTCATCCATAAGACGCAGGCAGATAGCCTTGAATTTTCCGGCCGGGACAGTTTTCATGACCACTCCATATGACCATGGTGATCATACGTGCTCGCACGTCACTAAGGTATTCGAGCCTGCAGAGGCCGAGTTTCGCGGATCGTAACAAAGGTACGCAAACTAACGCGCAACCCGCTTTCATGCGCGACCATTACACTTCCAATATGCTCACCCTGCACGTCACCGGGGACGGCAGCGCCCGTTACCGTGACCGCTTTCCCGATCTGCGCGATGCCGAACACTTTCGGCGTCCGCCCGGCGTTCCCGGCGTAAGTTCGCTCTGGCTTTCATCTCTGGGGCTGGGAACCTACCTCGGCGAACCCGATGACGCGGCCGACCAGGCCTACATCGAAGCCATCATGACTGCCTTGCGTTCGGGCATCAATGTTCTCGATAC
>DATJXG010000255.1:0-17510 GCA_035500455.1 Terriglobales bacterium
TTCAGCATGGGCCGGGTCTTCGAGGTCACCTGGAAGTGCGCTTTAATCCTGATGATCTGGTCGGTGGCGGACTACTTTCTGGAGCGCCAGCGCCTGGAAGGCGAGCTGCGCATGAGCCGGCAGGAGCTGATGGATGAATACAAAGAGACGGAGGGCCACCCCGCGATCAAGGGCCGCATCCGCCGGCTGCAGCGGCAGATGCGCAAGCGCCGCATGCTGGAGGAAGTCAAGCGGGCGACGGTGGTGATCACCAATCCCGGCGAATTTGCCGTCGCCCTGGAATACCGCGCGGAAATGCCCGCGCCCACAGTGATCGCCAAGGGGCGGAATCTGGTCGCCCGCCAGATCAAGGAGATTGCCCGCTGGCAGGGCATTCCGCTGGTGGAGAACCCGCCGCTGGCGCACGCGCTCTACCGCGCGGTCGAAGTCGGACAAACCATTCCCCCCAAACTCTACGCCGTGGTGGCGGGAATCCTAGCCGCTATCTACCGCGCCGAGCAGCAGGCGCGCGCCCGCGCCGCCCTTCGCCCGCTGGCCCAGGAAGGAAACTAAACCATGGCCGAGACCACCAGCCCGGCCGCTCCCCGCAATTCGGTGGTGGAGTGGGCGCTGCCCATCGGGGCAGTAAGCCTGGTTTTTGTCATGCTGGTGCCGCTGCCGTCTTTGATCCTCGACCTGCTGCTGGCCACCAGCATTACGGCATCGGTCCTGGTGCTGCTCTCCGCCATTCACATCCTGCGCCCGGCGCAGTTCTCCGTTTTCCCCAGCCTGCTGCTGCTGCTGACGCTCTTCCGGCTCTCGCTCAACCTGGCCTCGAGCCGCCGCATTCTGCTGCATGGCAACGAAGGCGCGGGCGCCGCCGGGCGAGTGATCGAGGCCTTCGGACAATTCGTGGTGGGCGGCAACTACGTCGTCGGCTTCGTGCTGTTTGTCGCCCTGATCGCGATTCAATACATCGTGGTCAGCCACGGCGCGGTACGCACCGCCGAGGTCACCGCCCGCTTCACCCTCGACGCCCTGCCGGGCAAGCAGATGGCCATCGACGCCGACCTCAACGCCGGCCTGATCGATGAAACCCAGGCACGGTCCCGGCGCGAGCAGATCGCGCGCGACGCCGAGTTTTACGGCGCCATGGACGGCGCCGCTCGCTTCAACCAGCGCGACGCGTTGGCCACCATCCTTATTACCGGGGTCAACATCATCGCCGGCTTCCTGATTGGCGTCTTTCAGCTCGACATTCCCTTTCGCGAGGCGCTCAAGACCTACACCGTGCTCACCGTGGGCGACGGCCTGGTGACCATGATCCCCTCGCTGCTGGTCTCGATGGCGGGCGGCATGGTGGTCACGCGGGCTTCTTCCGATGTGGGACTCTCGGGCGACCTTGGCCGCCAGTTGCTCTCCGGCCGGCGCCCGCTGTTTCTCGCCTCTGCGGTCATGCTCACTCTGGCCGCCATTCCCGGCCTGCCGAAATTTTCCTTCATCCTTCTCGGGGGACTGGTCGGCCTGCTGGCCTGGCGCACGCCCAAACCCGAAGCGGAGAAGCCGGCTGCGCCCGCCAAGGACAAAGAAAAGAAGCCGCAGGAGGCCGCCGAAGACCTGCTGAAGCTCGACGAACTGGGCCTGGAAGTCGGCTACGCCCTGGTCCCGCTGGTCGACAGCCAGCAGGGTGGCCAGCTTCTGGCCCGGGTGCGCGCTCTGAGAAACAATCTGGCGCAGCAGCTGGGCTTCGTGATTCCCCCGGTGCACATCACCGACAACGCCCGCCTCAAGCCGCGCGAATACGTTATTTCTCTGCGCGGGGTGGAAGTCGCCCGCTGGGAAATGCATGAAGACCACCGCCTGGCCATCAGTTCGGAAGCCGCGGCGCCGCCGCTGCCCGGCGTGCCGACACGCGAGCCCGCTTTTGGGGTTTCGGCGTTGTGGATCGCGCCCGCGCTCGAAAGCCAGGCGCTGGCAGCGGGCTACGCCGTCGTGGACCAAACCTCGGTGCTGGCCACCCATCTGGCGGAACTGATCAAGCAGCACGCCTCGGAGCTGCTCACCCGCCAGGAGTGCAAGCGCCTGCTCGACCGCCTGAATGACAGCCATCCCAAGCTGGTCGAGGAGTTAGTCCCCAAGCTGCTTTCTCTCGGCGAAGTGCAGAAGGTGCTGCAGCAGCTGCTGCGCGAGCAAGTCTCGATCCGCGACCTGCCCACGATTCTCGAAACCCTGGTCGACGCCGGCGTGGCCAACAAGAACCCGGTCTTTTTAGTGGAAAGCGTGCGCCAGGCGCTGGGGCGGGCGCTGGTGCGCCCCCTGCTTTCCGAAGACGGGGGCCTGAAAGTGGTTACGCTCGACAGCGCCATGGAAGAGGAGCTGGGCCGCGCCTTCAGCCCCCAGACTTCGGCGACCGCCGCCGCCGACATGCAGCCCTCGTTTGTGCGCCGCGTACTCGACGGCCTGCGCCGCCTGGCCGGCGAGCAGATTTCGGTAGCCAGCCCGGTGCTGCTGTGTGCCACGCCGGCGCGCTTTCACTTGAAGCGCTTGCTTGAGCCTTTTCTTCCCAAGCTGGTGGTGCTCTCCCCGGGCGAGATTCCGCCGACGATTCCGGTGCAGTCGGTGGGGGTGTTGAAGTAGTCGTCGGCCAGTCGTTTGGCTGTTCGTCGTTAGTCGTTGGCCAAGACTCTGTGAGAAAGACTAACGACCAACGGCTAAGGGCTATCGACGCGCCTGGCTGAAGACTGACGACTGGTAGGTAGGAAGCGAGTTTTCCATGACCGACGCGACCCGGCGGGCTTACACCGCCTGGCGGGACGACGAGGAGCGGGAGCGCCTGCTGGTCGAGCAGTTGCCGCAGGTGCGTTACATTGCCCGCCGCATTCACGAACGCCTGCCGCGCCACGTGCCGCTGGAAGACCTGGTTCATGCGGGCGTAGTTGGTCTGATCGATGCGCTGCACAAGTTTGACCGCTCCAAACACGTGCAGTTCGGGTCTTACGCCAAGTTCCGCATCCGCGGTGCCATCCTCGACAGCTTGCGGGAGATGGACTGGAGCCCGCGCGACCTCCGGCGCAAGGCGCGCCGGGTGGAGGAAGCCCACAACCAGCTGCGCTCCAAGCTGGGTCGCAACCCCAGCGAGCCGGAACTGGCAGTGGAGCTGGGCATGGACCTGCGGGGGTTGCAGGCGTTGCTGGGGGAAATCGACGGCCTGGAAGTGGGCAGCCTGCGGGTGGCCTCCTCGCGTGACGGCAAGGAAGAGGACCTGTGCGAGTTTCTGCCCAACCATCCGGAAGAGACTCCGCTGCTGTTGTGCCTGCGTTCGGAGATGAAGGACCTGCTGGCCAAGGCCATCGCAGATCTTCCGGAGAAAGAACGCCAGGTGCTGGCCCTCTATTACTACGAGGAACTCACGATGAAGGAGGTCGGCGCGGTGCTGGGAGTGGGCGAGTCGCGGGTCTCGCAGATCCACTCCATGGCCCTGGTGCGCCTGCGCGCCCGCCTCAGCGAGCTGAACAGCCGCGGGGCGGGGGGAGAGCGCGCGCACGGCGCGGCTGGAGGTGCTTAGTTTTCAGTCGTCAGTCTTCAGTCGCCGGCGGTTGGCGAGTCGTTGGCTAAGCACTCTGCGCCAACAGCAAACGGCCAACAGCTAACGAACCAACGGCACCTGTGCTAAAGACCGACGACTATAGACTGACGACCAAAGACTGACGACAAAATATATGGTCGAAAAGGTACTCAACCAGGAACAAATCGACGCGATGGTGCGCGCCGCTCGCGAGGGCAAGGCGGCTAAGCCGGGGGCGCGCCAGAAGAGCATTAGCGGGTGGGATGCCCGTCAGGCGGGGCAAATCGGGCGCGAGCAGATGAGTGCCATCAGCACCCTGCACGAAGCCTTCGCGCGCAATCTCACTCACTCCCTGGGCGCTTATCTGCGCATCGTATTTGACGCCGCCCTGGTTTCCGCCGAGCACCTTACCTTCGTGGAATTCCTGCAGCGGGTCCCGGAGGTCACCTACCTTGCCACCGTCAAGCTGGAGCCTGCCGGGGCGATGGCCTTGTTGCAGCTCGATTTACCGGTGGTGTTCCCGCTGATCGACGTTCTGCTCGGGGGGCAAGGCACCGCCCTGCCCACCGGACACGAAATCACCGAGATTGAGGAGCAGATTCTGGAAACCGTCATGACCATCATCTGCCGCGAACTGCAATCCACATGGCAAGTGCTGGCGCTGCAGTTTATTTTCGACCAGCGGCAACTGCCGCAGCAGGTGCAGTACATCATGCCGGGCGAGGAGAAGACCCTTTGTCTGAGCTTTGAAATCACCCTGGCGGATAGCCGCGGCAATCTGAATCTGATGGTTCCGGCGGTGGTCTCGAATGCGCTCCTGCGCAAGCTGGCGGCGGGCTGGGCTGCGGCCAAGTCGCGCCCCCGCAGCGATTCCGGTCAGCAGTTGAGGAAGCTGCTTCTGAAGTGTCCCTTTCGGGTGGAGCTGAGCATGAACTCCAGCGCGGTAACGCTGGGGCAGCTGGTGAACCTGTCCGCCGGTGATCTGCTCGTGCTGCGCCGGTCCGCCGCCAAGCCTGCGGTGCTGAGCGTGGGCGAACATGATCTGTTCTACGCTGCGGTAGCCCGCTGCGGCACGCGGCGCGCGGCCAAACTGCTGGAGCGGAAAATAAACCTCGACGCCGGACCAGCGAAAGAGAGGAAACTCCCAAAATGAGCAGCTCCGCAGGCGCGCCAGCACTGGCCGAAGAGGTCACGCAATTTCTGCAGGCATGGGTTGGAGCTATGGCTCTGGTGCTCGGCCAGATCGCCGGCGCCGCCTGTCCCATGGAGTTCAAAGCCGAGGCCCCGGAAGCCGGAGCGGGGGACGCCGAGGGCGATTTGCGCGCCATGATGACGGCCGCCGGCTCCTTGCGCGGAGAAATGGCCATGCGGGTGCCCCAGGGGGCGGTGCTGGGCGTGGCGCAGATTTTTCTCGGCGAAGCGCAGGACGCTTCCGCCAGCCTCAGCAACGAACACCGCGAGGCCGCTGAAGAATTCCTGCGCCAGGTTGCCGGCCAGGTTGCGACCGCTCTGAAACCCGCGTGGGGAGAAGTGCAGTTACGCCTGGAGTTCGGTTCCGCGCCCTCCTGGCCGCCTGGCGCCGGCGGCTGGGTCGGCCCCGGCGAGGGCGCCCCCGCCCAACTCTGGGTGGAGTGGCAGGCCAGCGCAGCGCTGCTGGCGGCACTGCGGCAAAGCCGCGCCGAATCATCCGCCGCCGCAGCAGCGCCGGCTCCCGTTTCTCCAACCCCGGTGGCGCCCCCGGCGGCCGGGCCCGGCAACCTTGATCTGTTCATGGATGTGGAACTGGGGGTCACGCTGTGCTTTGGCGGACGGAGCATGCTGCTGCGCGAAATTCTGGAACTCGGTTCCGGCTCGGTGGTGGAACTGGATCGCCAGCTCAACGAACCGGCCGACCTGCTGCTCGACGGCAAATTGATCGCGCGCGGTGAAGTGGTTGTAGTGGATGGCAGCTACGGTTTGCGTATCCAGGAAGTGGAGTCCGCCAATGTCCCCGCAGGCCTGCAGGCGGGCCCGAGCCTGTGAAGCAAGTGCGGCTGGCGGCGCAATTGGCGGAAGGGTGACTGATTGAGGCCCTCGCGTGACTCAGCGCGGAAGAATCGGGAGCAGCACAGAAATCGCGGAGATCGAAAGCAACGAGGAGAAGGCCCGCAAGGGCGCATCAGCTGGGAACGACGCGCTGGAACAGGGTTCGTCATCGCATGGAATCGTACGGGTTCGGGGGCTTTTTCGGACAGTGGATTGGGCGGACGCTGCTTCGCTGCCGTGCGGCTTTCCCCCGCTGCGCCTGGCCGGAGTGCTCGGCCGGACTGACAGGGCGCTGGTTGCCCGCCGCGCACGGCATCCTTCTGCAACAGCAATGGTACTGTTCCCCCCAGTGCTTCGAATCTGCCGCCCGGCGCTGCTTCGCCCGCGCCGGCAATAGTCCATCCCCCGCTCCTCCGGTGCGGCACCGCCTGCCCCTCGGGCTGGTGCTGCTTTCGCGCGGACATGTCTCAAACGCCCAGTTGCGCTCGGCTCTGCAGGCTCAGCAGGAAAGCAGCGGCAAGCGCATCGGTGAATGGCTGGAAGAGATGGGCTTCGCCAGCGAGCGCCAGATCACCGCCGCGGTCGGCATTCAGTGGGCTTGCCCGGTGCTTCCCGACTCCGCGATCTCGCCACAAAGTCTGCGCACCTTGCTGCCTCTACCGTTGCTGGAAAACTTCCGCATGCTACCCGTCCACTTCACCCGCGAACGCGTGCTCTACGTCGCCTTCAGCGAGGGTGTGGACTACACCGCCCTTTACGCCATCGAGCAGGCGATGGACTGCCGCACCGAAGCCTGCCTGGTGGGACGTTCCAGCATGAACTCCGCCCTCTTGCAACTGGCCGGCGAACCCCGTGCTGGAGACTTCGTGTTTGAACGCGGACATGACGACCAGGAAATGGCCCGCATCACCTGCGGCTGCGCCATCAAGCTGGGCGCGCATTCGGTCCGCATCGTGGCCTGTGGCGACTACGTCTGGGCTCGTCTCGAAACTTCGGCGCAGCCCGCCAACCTGCTGTTCCGGCGCAGCTGAGGAAATCGGTGATTTCCGATTGCTGTCCCCGGCAATACCCACCGGGCTGTTCGCGGTGGGGTAGTGGCGGCGCCTTTCAACATGTGTAAGTCCTTTAGAAAGAATACTGGGACGGCTCGCCCTGGCTTCCTCAGGAAAGCCAGTGGCGCAACCCTCGTCCACCCATGGTCCAGGCTCCGATTTCATCCTGCGTCTAAAGTCTTCGGTGTCCATGCCGATAGCACCACTAACCGCCCGATATGCACGCTTTCGGCGGCGTTGCAGCTGGATTTCTCTGCCGGCCTGCAGAAGCTCCGCGGGGGAACCTGTGGGTACCACAACATGAACAAAGTACGCGCTCTCATCGTGGACGACTCCTCCGTTATGCGCAAGATCGTGGAACGCTCTCTGCGCCAGGCGGGCATTGACCTTTCAGAAGTGCGCGAGGCCGGAAACGGTGCCGAAGGGCTGGGGGCGCTGACCGACAGCAGCGTGGACCTGATCCTTTGCGACATCAACATGCCGGTCATGGACGGCCTGGAATTCCTTCGCCAGCTGCAAGGCGTGCAAAACGCCAAAGGCGTGCCCGTAGTCATGATTACCACCGAGGGCAGCGAATCGCACGTGGTGCAGGCGCTTTCCATTGGGGCGCGAGGCTACATCCGCAAACCCTTTACTCCCGAGCAGGTAAAAGAGCACGTCATCCCTCTCTTGGAAGAGAAGAAATGAAATCTGCTGACGAAGTTCTAGCCCAGAACCGGATCCCCCAGGACTGGCTGCCTTTGCTGGAGGTGGCCTGCCGCGAAGTGTTTGAGATCATGATGGGATGCAAACTGGAATCGCAGGGTGATCTTGCCCGGCCGGAGTTCGAATTCACGGCCATGGTGGGTTTAGCCGGCCAGCTGTGCGGCGTGCTCACCCTGCGCTGCAGCGCCAAATCGGCCACCCTGATGGCTTCCAAAATGCTTGGCGTCGATCCCACCCAGGCCGACGAGCAGATGTGGGACGCGCTCGGTGAAATCTGCAACATGATCGCCGGCAACTTCAAGAACAAGCTGACCGGTATGGGCGATCGATGCATGCTGTCGGTACCCACCGTCATCACTGGCGCCGATTACAGTTTCCATGCCTTGGCCGATGGCGGTCCCCTGGAAGCGCTGTTTCTCTTCGAAGGAGTTCCAATTTTGGTTTCTCTGGAAATTCACACCTAGGCGCCGGGGGGGGAGTTTTGATTGTTGATTTTTGATTGCTGATTCCTGATTTGCCAAACGGAAGCTCTCCGCTGAAAAGATTTCAATCAGCAATCGAAAATCAGCAATCAACAATCTCCCTTCGGCATCCATTGCCCAACGCCGCGCGCGCTCGGCAAGCTCTTCCCGCGTCCCTGTTATTTGAGTACTTGAGACTCCTGCCAACCGCATTCCTGGCAGCCACTTGAGCCTTCTGCGCTTGCAACCCCGTGATGGCTCCCTTCGTGCAAGTAGGCCGAAGGGGATCAGACTTGAACAGTGGATACTACGCCGCCTGCGCCGGCCTGCGCGTGCAGACGCAAGCTCTGGACTTGCTGGCCAACAACCTGGCCAACCTCAACACCAACGGCTATCTCGGGCAACAACCCACTTTCCGCTCGTTAGTGGCGGTCAAGTATGGCGTCGCAGCATCTCCTCTCACCGCGGCTATCAATGACTTCAACGTGCTGGGGAGCACGCGCCTCGATTTGAGCGATGGCAATCTTCAGCCCACCGGCAATGCGCTCGACCTGGCGATCGAGGGCGACGGCTTCTTCGTGGTGAAGAGCGAGAACGGGAACCTGTACACCCGCAATGGAAGCTTCAAAGAATCGCCCCGCGGACAATTGATCACTGCGGACGGAGATGCCGTTCTGGACGAGCAGAACCGCCCGATCATCTTGCCCAGTGGAGAAGTTTCCATCAGCGCCGACGGCACCATTTCCGTGCAAGGTGCGGTAGTGGCAAAGCTGCGGATAGTCCAGTTCAAACCCGACGCCGCTCCCACGCCCCAGGGTTCTTCCTATTACGACGTGCCCGACAACGGCGTGCGTCCCGCAGCCACGGCCTCCGTCCGCCAAGGCGCGGTCGAGGCATCCAACGTTAATCCAATGATGGCTGTGGTGAACCTGATCGCCGTGCAGCGCTATGCCGACATGCTGCAACGGGCGCTGTCGGCCTATTACAGCGATTTCAACCGCGTGGCGGCGGAAGATCTGCCGAAGGTGTGAGTTTCGGGCTTTAGCTGCTCGCTTCTGGTGCTCCCACGAGCAGGAGAATCGCCGTGGGGCTCCGAAAGAAGCAGCAAGTCGCCGGTCAGAGCCAGAAGCCAGAAGCCAGCAGCTAACAGCCAGGAGCCAACCATGCTTCGAGCCCTCTATACCGCCGCCAGTGGCATGATGGCACAGCAGATGAACCTGGAGAACATCGCCAATAACCTGGCCAACTCCAGCACCGCCGGATTCCGGCGCCGGCGGCTGCAATTCCAGGACCTGATCTATCAGAACCTGATCATGCCCGGCGCCGCCGCTACCCAACAGACCACCATCGTCGCCGGCTTGCAGATCGGTTTGGGCACGCGCCCCGCGGCCTCGGAGATCGTGCAACTGCAGGGCGACTTCGCCGCCACCGGCAATCCCCTCGACCTGACCATTCAAGGCCAGGGGTTTTTTCAAGTAACCCTGCCTACCGGCGATATCGCCTATACCCGCAGCGGCGCATTTCATCTGGACGCGCAGGGCAACGTCGTCACTGCCGACGGCAACCCTATCGAGCCTGCCCTGACCATTCCCACCGGAGCCACCTCGATTACGGTCGGCTCCGACGGCACGGTGAGCGTCACCCAGGCCGGACAGACGGCGGCGGCGCAGGTCGGCGTGATCCAGCTTGCTCTATTTTCCAATCCCGGCGGGCTGAACAGCATTGGCAACAATCTGTTTCTCGCCACTACCGCATCCGGCGATCCCGTGGTTGGAACCGCCGGAGGCAGCGAAGGCCTGGGCAGCATCGAGCAGGGCTATCTCGAGCAGTCCAACGTCGATGTGGTAGGCGAATTCGTGAACATGATCGTCGCCCAGCGTTCCTACGAGGCGAATTCGCGCGTAGTGCAGGCCGCCGACGAGATGTTCCAGCAGATTAACAACCTCGGACGATGAGGAGGAGCCGTGAAAGCTTTGCCCGTTGATGCAACCGACACCCGCCGTGCGCCGCTTGTTATTCCACGCTGCCGCGCCGCCAGCCATTCGGCCACTGGTCTTTACGGTTTCCTCGGAACCAAACCAATGACGACGGCCCCCCCGCCGATGTCATCCCGAGCAAAGCGAGGGATCTGGGTTCTTGCTGACGCGGAGGAGTGTGCCACGGAAGGCAGAAACCTGCGTCTCTTGTTTCGCTCGCGCAATGCCCGGAGCCAAACCAAGAACAAACCGCGCCTTCGCAGCCTTGCTGGATCGCTACTGCTCGTGTCGTTTGCGCTGCCGTCACTCTGCCAAAGCAATCAGCCCAGCCTCCCCATCGCGTTGCGGGAATCTGTGCAAATCGACTCCGCGACTGTGCGCCTCTCCGACCTGCTGCCTCCCGATGTTCCCAACGCGATACGTCAGAAAGCGGCCGCCATCAACCTGGGACGCGCGCCGCAGATAGGCAGCGTACGAACCCTGAGCCGGGAAGAAATCACGCAACGGATCGGGTCCGATCCCGCCCTGCGATTGATTTACGTTCCTGCGCAAATCACGATCCGCCGCGACGGCTGGCCGATCTCGCCGGAATCAATCCGCTCCGCGATCGCGAGGTACTTCCAGGCGCAAGGATGGAAGGCTGCCGCTCCGGGCCCTGAGGGACTTCGGTGGGACGCGGGATTCACCTCCCTCAAACCCAGCGCTGCGCTTGAAGTCACGGCGGTCAGCTGGAACCGGTCAGGAAACGACCTCGAGTTCCGTCTTCGCTGCGTCGAGCGCAACGCGTGTTCGTCCCTTCTGGTGCGTGTGGTGGCTCCGCCCGGATTCAGCGGCGACTCCCGCTTGGATTCTGTCGTCCACAACCCGGCCACCGCCCCAGGACTGCCTCGCAACCGTCCCGTGCTGGTCAAAGCCGGCGAAGCCGCCATCCTGAGCACACAATCAGGCGGCATCAGCATTTCGCTTCAGGTGATCGCGCTGCAGCGCGGCGCTCTCGGGCAGATTGTGCGCGCCCGCGATCCCTCAAGCAAGCGCATCTTTGAAGCCCGCGTAGTTGGGGTGGAGACGCTGGCGCCAATTGTGGAATAAAGCAGGGCTCGTGGTTCTGCGATCACCAAATGTTCACCGGGAGTGAATCCGATGTTAAGTAAAGAACTCGCAGTCCTCTTTCTGCTTTTCATCCTTTCCTTGTCTATTAACGCCAGCCAAAAGAAAATCCAGCGCGAGTCCCTCGATAACTACGTCCGGCGCATGTCGCAGCAGGCTCCGGATCTCACTCCCTCCTCCGCTGGCAGCATCTGGACCGACAACGGCCGCTTCGTCGGCGTGGCCCGTGATGACAAGGCGGCTCGCGTCGGCGACGTGATCTCTATCATCGTGGCCCAGGACGTCACCGCGCAGAGCGCCGGCAACGTCAGCACCACTCGCGCTTACAGCGCCAACTCCGGCATTACCGCATTGCCCGGCCAACTCAAGACCACGGGAGTGGCCAATCTGTTTTCTCCCACCTCCGCGGAATCTCTCTCCGGAAAATCGCAGGCGGCCACCACCTCCACCCTCCGAACTCAACTGGCAGGACGGGTCGTGGCAGTGCTGCCCAGCGGCATGCTGGTAGTGGAAGCCGAACGCGTTATGACCATGAACGACGAACAGCAAAGCGTGCTGCTGCGAGGGCTGGTACGTCCCAGCGATCTTTCTCCCGGCAACACCGTGCCCTCCAACTTAATTGGCAACCTGGAATTTGAACTGAAAGGCAAAGGCGTCCTCAGCGACGGTACCCGCCGGCCGAACCTGGCGATCCGCCTGATCATGAAGCTGCTGAACTTCTGAACCCGAACTGCCGAGGAAAAGAGAAAGGATCTTGAGGTGAAGAAAATTGCTGGACTGCTGATCCTGATGTTTTGCCTGCCGCGCCCGGTATTTGCCGTCGAGGAGGTAGTGCAGAAGTTTCTCATCCGCGACATCACCTCGGTCGAGGGCGTGCGCCAAAATCCCATCCTGGGTTACGGCATGGTGGTTGGACTGCGGGGCACCGGCGACCGCCAGCAGACCATTTTCAGCACCCAGACGCTGGCCAACATCCTGCAGCGCATGGGTGTGCAGGTTCCAGCCACCACCATGAAAGTGAATAACGTTGCCGCCGTCTTCGTCACTGCTGATCTGCCGCCGTTCGCCCGCCCGGGCATGAGCCTGGACGTGACCGTCTCTTCCATTGGCGATGCCAAGAGCCTGGAAGGCGGCTTGTTGTTGCTGACGCCCCTCTACGGCGCCGACGGCCGCATCTATGCCGAGGCCCAGGGCGCCCTCACCCTCGGCGGCTACAGCGCCGGAGGCGGAGGCAACAGCAAGCTGCTGAACCACCCTACGGTGGGCCGCATTCCCGGCGGTGGACTGGTGGAACGCGATACTGCCCTCGACCTGCGCCAGTTCCACACCCTGTCGTTGTTGCTGAGTGATCCCAGCTTCACTACCGCCGAAGATGTGGCCGCAACCATCAACAAGGAATTCGGCAAGCCGGTAGCCAGCGACATCGACGGGCGCCGCGTTGACCTCAATGCCGCTGCCGCCGGCGAGCCCAGCCTGCCAGCGCTGCTGGCGAGAGTGGAGAACCTCAGCGTGCAAGTCCACCGCCGTGCCCGCGTGGTGGTGAATGAGCGCACCGGCACCGTAGTGATGGGCAAAGATGTTCGCCTGGGAGCCGTGTCTATCCTGCATGGAAGTTTTTCCATCGAGGTGACTACGCAACTGACCGTTTCCCAGCCAAACACGCTGGGACAGGGGCAAACCGAGGTTGTCCCGCAGACGAACGTCTCCGCCGAAGAAGCGGCGGCGCGGAAGATTGAACTCACGGAAGGCGCAAGCGTCGAGCAGTTGGTCAACGGCCTGCAGAAGATTGGAGCGACCGCCCGCGATGTGATTGCGATCCTGCAGGCAATCAAAGCTGCAGGCGCCTTGGAAGCGGACCTGGAGGTCATTTAGAAAGATTCCGAACCGGTGACGCGAAAGACTGGAAACCGGGAACTGAGAACTGGCAACTGGTTTTCACCAAGAAAAGCCAGCGAACACGAACGCGGATCGCAACACCGAGATTGCCCATGAATTTGAGTTCCATTGCAGTCCATAAAGCTTCGCCGGCAAAGCCGCCCGCCAACGCGAGGCTGGTGCAAGCTGCGCATCAGTTTGAAGCTTTGCTGTTGGAATCTCTAATTACTGCGATGGAGAAGGGCTTTGCCCTTCCGGGAGAGGCATCGCCGCTCGGCACGCAAGGATATGGCCAATTAGGCGCCCAGGCCCTGGCTTCCGGGCTGAGCGCGGCCGGTGGAATTGGGATTTCCACCTTCGTAATTCATAACCTGATGAAAACAAACCCCATTTCGCGCGCCCCAGAGGCGGAGAAGAGCTAAAGATTTGGCCAAATGAGCCGATAATTAGGGGAAGACGCGAATATAGCCAGGATGGCACTAAGGCCTTTTGGGGTGGTGATTAAAGAATTTTAATGGTTTGCCGATAGCTGAATTGCAAGCCGACAGGTTCGCGGTAAGGAGAATTGGCCATGAGGATCAACCTAAACTCGAAAACCCAGGACACCGCCGATGTGGGCCAGGCCGCAGCGACCGGCTCGCGTGTTGCGGGCAATTCGAACGGCGCGCTGCTGCCCGCGGATACGGCAGTTCTTTCTCCGGAGCAGGCGCGGGTGCAGTCTCTGGCGGCGGAAGTGAATAGTCTGCCCGACGTGCGCCAGGAAAAAGTTGCCGCTCTGGGATTAGCAATTCAGCAGGGAAATTACGAGGTCTCCCCGGAGCAGACGGCGGAAGCGCTGCTGGGGCAGATGGAAATCCGCTTCGCCGCTTAATGCGGGCGGAACCAATGCTGGACGACAAGGAATCGCACGATGGCAGACCTGTTTCCAGAACGGTTGGAGCCGACCACGGGCGTGAGCCCGCTGGAGCGGCAGCAGGCCTATCGCGACACCCAGCAGCAGCGTCGGCGGCAGCAACCCACGCCCCCGCGTCCCGCCGAACCGCAGGAGGAGGCAGAAACCGGGTCCGGTGAGGCCGCAGACGAAACTCCTCATCAGTTGGACCGCTTGGCCTGAAGCTTTCGACCGGCTCCGCCTTCCGTGCAATGAGATACAAAGCTGAATTCGCGGGGCGCCACGCGCGCCCCGAAAATCGAGGTGTTTGCCGGTGGTCACGGTAGCAATCACGGAAGCAAATAGACAGACCCGAGACTTTGCCCGCGGGATGAGCGGATGCAGTGACGTGGAACTACTATCAGAGGCCTGTCCGGCAATTTTGGTTCCCGGGTATGAGTCCTGAAAATCCAACGACCGGAGATAGGCTGGGGCGGCGTGTCGCCCTAGTGGGTGAAATGGTCGGCGAACTGGCGTTCGCGCAAGCCGCATTACTGGCCTGCAACTGGCAGCAGATCGAAATCCACAACACGCGACTGGATGAACTCTGCCGCCTGCTCGCCATGGTGGACGACAAAGTGCCCGAGAAAGTGCCGGAAAACACGGCGCGCGAGCCAGCCAGGCAGGACGCAGAGCACCTCTCAGCCTCCGCCGAATTAATCGCGCTGGCCCGGCAAGCCCGCCACCTGAACCGCGTCAATGCCGCCTTGCTGCGGCGGATTGAGCGCCGGCTGGGGGTGCTTTCGTTTCTGCTCTCCCGCAGCGCTCCAACCTATTCGCTCCCCACCACACGAATCCACAGGCACCTTGTGGTTGTGCCTCGTCCGCGGGAGAGATGACCTCATGGGCGGCCTCTCCGGATCTTTATCGATTGCCGTGAGCGCGCTACAAGCAGAGCAGGCCGCGCTCGACGTTACCTCCAACAATGTCGCCAACGCCAACACGCCGGGCTACTCGCGCCAGCGGCCTGACCTGGTGGAGTCCAATCCGGTCACCCTGGGACCGTTGACCATCGGCACCGGCGTCACATTACAGCAGGTGGAGGGTGTCCGCGACCCGCTTCTTGAAAACCGCATTCAGCAGGAAACCCAGCAGCAGGGAATGCTCGACACCCTGGTTCCCTCCATGCAGCAGGTCGAAGTCTTGTTCAACCAGACCAGCGGCGGCGACATCGGCACGCAGATATCCAACTTCTTCAGCAGCGTCAGCCAGCTTTCCGCCAATCCCCAGAATCTGGCGCTGCGCACGGGAGTGCTGACCGCTGCCGGCAACCTGGCTAACAGCTTCCACACTACGGCCAACAATCTCAGCCAGCAGCGCAGCAACCTCGATTTGCAGATCGTGCAGGGCGTCGGCCAAATCAACACCCTGACCACGCAGATCGCGCAGCTCAATGGCCAGATCGGCAGCCTGGAAAACCTGCATCAGAACGCCAGCGCGTTTCTGGATCAGCGCGGGCAGCTCATCAACCAACTGGCGAACCTGGTGGATGTCGCGGAAATCCATAGCGAGAACGGCGGCCTCACTCTTACCATGTCGAACGGTACGCCGCTGGTCGCGGGCAACCAGAGTTTCGCGCTTAACACGCAACCCGGCA
Source organism: Terriglobales bacterium (assembly GCA_035500455.1). Classification (GTDB taxonomy): domain Bacteria; phylum Acidobacteriota; class Terriglobia; order Terriglobales; family Acidobacteriaceae; genus DATJXG01. The sequence goes on from DATJXG010000255.1 coordinate 15,274, forward strand.
TCTCCGGCCTGGCGCACATTTTTTCTTCCACCGGCGCCGACATCACCGGCAGTGTGAACGCGGGTGAACTGGCCGGCTGGCTGCAGGTGCGCGATCAGAAAATTCCGGCGCTCCTTTCGAACCTGGACACGCTGGCATCGGGACTCGCCAGCGGGCTGAATGCCGCGAATCACGCCGGCTTTGATCTCAACGGCTTGCCCGGCACCGATCTCTTTACCGCGCCCCCGGCGAACGGCCAGGGTTATGGCAGCGGGATCGCAGTGCAGATAACCGATCCATCGCTGATTGCCGCCAGCTCCGATGGCGCCCCCGGCAGCAACGGCAACGTGGCGTCGCTCTTGGCGGTGGCCGATCAGGCGGTTGCCAATCTCAATGCGCCGAACGTCGACCAGCAGGAAACTCCATCGTCAGCCGGACCGCTGAACGCCAACGACGTGCTCACCGTGGGCGAGCAGACTTCAGTGACCGCAGTGGGAACCACCTTCACTTACACGAATGCGGTTACCAGCGGCGCTAATCCCAACCAGGTGACCGGGGCTACGGCGGTCACGCCGGCTACTGCGCTTGCCAGCGGAGACGTGCTTACCCTGACTCGCGGCGGGAAGACCACAATCTACACAGCGACCGCAGCCACTACGGTAGCCAACCTGATCACCGCCATTAACCGCGGCGTAGCGGGGGTCGTGGCCGGCACCAACTTTACAGTCTCGGGCAGCGACCCACAGCCCAATCATTATCAGGCTGTTTTGGCCGGCGGAAACCTGCAAATTGTGGATCTCAACGGCAACAATGACCTCACCGCGGTCCAAAACACGGGTACTGAGCTGGGCGCGTTTACCACCAATGCAGCCGCCACCTCCACGTTGCAGGACCTGATCAACGCCATCAACGGCGATGCCACTGTTGGCGCCACGGCGGGCCTGGTCGGTGGAAAACTCGTGATCACCGATCCGCAGAATCGTGGCGACCTGGCAGTTACAACTACGGATACCCTGCTCGGGGCCGCAGTCGCCGGTGTGCCCACAGCTTTCACCACTCCCAACACCAGCAGCGGCCAAACCCCCACCGATTTTTACTCCAACCTGGTGTTCGGCGTGGGTAACGACGTGGCGGGTGCACAGGCGAACCAGACCGCGGCGCAGTTGATCTTGAATCAGTTGCAGGACCAGCGGGGCAGCGTCTCCGGCGTGTCCCTGGACGAGGAAGCTTCCAACCTGTTGCTCTACCAGCGCGCCTTCGACGCCGCTGCCCGCCTGGTTACTACCGTGGACGAGATGATGCAGGCGGTGATCAACATGAAGACCTAGGCCGGATTATTTGCCCGCGCCTTGGGATGAATCCCGCGGCCGAGCGCAGGAAGCTTACGAATTCAGTTTGAGGAATTGAGTTATGCGAGTAAATCCCAATACGACTCCTGACCTGCTGTCCTCGCTCGATCGCAGCCTGCAGCAGCAGAACAACGACCTGATTGAGCTCTCCAGTGGGCGCCGCGTGAATACGCCTTCCGACGATCCTGCCGCCGCCGCGCAACTTATCCAGAACCTTGATCAGGTGGCGCGCACCGATTCCTTCCAGAGCGGCGCAGGCACGATCAACGGCCAGCTGCAGACCGCCGACTCGACGCTTAGTTCCGTGGTCACCGCCTTGCAACGCGCTATGACACTGGGGATCGAAGGCGCGAATGGCACGCTCTCGGACTCGAACCGCGCCGCAGTCGCGGCGGAACTACAGGGGATTCAGAATCAGCTCGTCAGCCTGGCCAATACCTCGTACCAGGGAAAGTACATTTTTTCCGGTACGGCACAGATTCAGCCCTACGTGGCCGATACCACGGCCCCTTCCGGCGTTCGCTACGACGGCAATGCGGGAGTTAACACTGTCGCCATCGGAACCGGCTACAACCTGCAGGTAAACCTGCCGGGATCGCAACTGTTCAGCGCACCCCAGGGCGACGTTTTTCAGGCGATGCATGACCTGATCTCTGCCATCACTTCCAACAACGGTATCGAGGCGGCAGCCGACGAGGTGAGCACGGCGTTCAACTATGTGACCGGACAGCGGGTGTTTTACGGCAATGGCATGAACCAGATCACGGCGCAGCAGACCTTTCTCAACAGCACCCAAACTCAACTGGCCAGCCAGCAGAACACGCTGGTGGGCGCGGACATCGCCGCCGTGGCCAGCGACCTGGTGAACACCGAAACCGCCCGCACCGCCGCCCTTTCCGCGATAGGCCG
>DATJXG010000256.1:0-4856 GCA_035500455.1 Terriglobales bacterium
GATGTCTAAAGCTCTAGTCCAACCCGATCCGGCTCACTATGCAGACTTCCACCGGCACCTTCGACCGCCGCACCTGCGTTGGTCAACCGTTTCCTCGCTCTCTTGCTTCTGCCTCGATCATCTTGTCAACCTTCCGCAGAAACGGAGATCGCATTACCGCCACCGAACTAAGCTGTTCCTCCAGCAAGTAATCGCAGTTCGGAAAAAGACGCACGGAATCCAACGTCGAATTCGGGACGCAGTAAGAGTGCCGAAATGATCCAAGGACAAGGTGTTAGCGATCATCTGAAAACGTAGTTTTTTGGACTTTGGCGGGATCTGCGATGTCGGGGAGGGCCCGAAGTTTGAAGCGGAGGTACTGGAGGTATCCAGTGGGGGCAGGGTTTGCCAGAAGCTCTTCGACGACAGGCTGGAAGTAGGCCAGAGAACGGATGCGTGGCAGAGGCATCGCGTCGGTGGGTCGCGCCTTGCGTCGCAGACTGGCCAGCATCAGGGCGGTCTCCAGCACTTCCAAGGGGATGCCACGATCAAACCAGAGGCGTGCCTGGCGCTGGTCGGCAACGCTGGTGCGCAGGGGTGTGTCGGGCAGATCCACAAAGAGCATCAGCACGGCGGAGACATACAGGGCCGGATTCGAGTTAGGGTCCAGAATCGAAGAGGCCGGGGTCATTTCTTTCTCCGGCGTGCGGCGGTTTCCTGTTCGCTTTCGCGCATGCGATAGCTGTCGCCTTCAATGGCGGTGACATCGGCGTGGTGGAGCAGCCGATCCAATAGCGTGACGATGCAGGTGGCGTTGGGAAAGACCTCGTTCCATTCCTTGAAAGGACGATTGGTCGTCAGGATTACTGGTTTTCGTTCATAGCGGCGATTGACCACTTCATAGAGCAGGTCGGCGGCTTTGTCGTCAAAAGACAAGTAGCCGACCTCGTCGATGCACAACAAGCCGACGTTGGCATAGGCGCGCAGTTTGAGGCGGCGACCTTCTGGAGATTGGCGGTGCAGTTCCTCCAACAACGCCGCGGCGGAACGAAACAGCACGGTGTGGCCGGCGAGCACGGCGGCATGAGCGATATTCTGGGCGATCATCGTCTTGCCCAAACCGTTGCGGCCGACCAGGATGAGATTGCGAGATTCAGCGAGAAAATCCAAAGTAAGTGCGCGTTCAATGAGGTCGCGTTCGATCTTGGAGGGCCAGGACCAATCGAAGTCGACCATCGGTTTGAAGCGCTTAATGCCGCTGAGACGCAGTCGCCGCTCCAGGCTGCGGCGAGAACGTTCGGCGGTTTCGGCCTTGGTGAGTTCTTCGAGGATCTGCAGAGGAGAACAGCGCGCCTTGGTAACGCGAGCGATGAAGTCGTCCAACTGCGTGGGCAAGGCGCGCAAGCCGATCTGCTTGAGTTGAGCCGGCAGATTGGCGTTAGTCATGGCGGTTGTTTTGAGTGCGAGCGAGTTCATCGTAGGTCTTCAGATCGTGTGGACGGATATCGAGTGCCTGGGCTTGCGGATGGTGGCTGAGATCGAGTTTGAGTTGTGCCGGACGAGTTTGGCGTCGCAGCAGGAAAGCTACCGAAGAAGCGCGTGGGGTATTCCGTTCCAAGGCTTCGGTGACGGCCCGGCGCAGCGCGGCAGCGCCGTGCTGATCGAGTAATCGCAACAGTTGAGCGGTCTGGACACCGGCGGATTCACCGTTGGCAAAAGCTCGGTCTAAGAGCGTTTTACTCTCGGGTACGGCTTGCTCCAGGCGGCCGCCGGGGGTGGAGTGAAAAGCTTTGCGTTTGAGGCGCAGCACGGCTTCCTGATGGGCAGGATCGAGCACGAGTTGGTGCCGGTCGAAAGAGCGCCCATGACGGGCCAGTTCCACCGAACCATCGAGAATGCGCACGGTAGTAGCAGAGGCCAGCAAGGTGAGTTGCCGGCCGACGGCCTCCGGCGGAATGGAGTAATCATTGAGGTCGAAGCGAACATAGATGGTTTTATGAGCGCGCACGGTCTCGACGCGGTCGGTGGGAAAGGCGTGCAGCGGCGGCGTGAGCAGATGGGACTGCTCCTCGGTGAAGACGTCGGCGACGGTACGGGAGTCGTCTCCGGGCCAGCGGCGTTGGTGGGCCACCTGGTCGCGCCATAGCCAGGCTTGACGGTTGCACTCGGCCAGCGTGGTAAAGCAGCGGCCGGCCCAGAAGGAATCGCGCACATAGCGGATGGCTCGTTCCACGCGCCCCTTCTGATTGCCGGCGCGCACCTGACAAGGGCGAGGTGCGAAGTGGTAATGAGCGCTGAGTTCGATCAAGCGGGGATGAAAGTGGATCTGATTGCCGCGGCGTTCCAGGACGGCACTCTTGAGGTTGTCGTAGAGAAGCACGCGCGGTTGGCCGTGCCAATAGGCAAAGGCATGCACGTGACCGCGCAGGAAGTTCTCCATGGTTTGATCGAAGAAGAACTCCAGATACAACGCTCGGGAATACGACAGAGTCATGACGAAGCAGGACAATGCTCGTCGGGCGCTGCCCACCATCACGTGTCCAAAATGGGCCCAGTCGACTTGCGCCTGCTCGCCGGGAAAGGTGTGCAGCCGCAAAAACGGTTCGCGGCTCTGTGGACGCAAGCGTGCCACAATGCGCCGTAACTGCACCACGCTGCCGCTGTAGCCGCGATCGTGAATCATCTGGTAAATGCGGGTGGCACGCAGGCGCGGATGTTGCTCCAGGGTGTGGCGGACGAACTCCAGGTAGGGATCGACCAGCGAGGCTGCGAATGGCTTGGAGTTTTGGAATCGCTGGCATTCGATAGCGTTGCGAACGGCGTCGGGATGAATGCCCAGTTCGCTGGCGATGGTGCCGACTTTCCAGTGCTCGGCGTAGAAGTAACGGCGAATCTCGGCGCGGGTCTCCGGACTGATCATGCAGGGTTCACCTTCGTCGTGGAATGCGTGGAAACGGATCGATGAAGCGCCCGATACGGCCGCAGATCCGGCAGCGCAGCACCAGCACCGGCGTAGTCAGAGGTAAAACTGGCGCCGCCGGAGGCGGCTCTACGGCATGGACCGTTCCACACTCGGATGATGCCGGGAAAAGGACCGAAAGGGAAGATTGATCCGTCACGCCGGGTGACGGTTGCCGGCGGCGACACCGGTATGCCTGTTGACGATCGCGATGATCGAGCCGCCCCGCGAGGCTCCGTTGGTACCGCTGATTGGCACTGCGCCGTTGCTGGCGCCGGGCTTGTTCGCGGCATTCCTCGCCACAGTAGCGGTGACCGCGGTCGCAGTGCGAGCAGATGAAGAAGACTTCTTGGCACCGCAGGCAGGTACGCTGTCTTAGAACGGCTTCGCCATGATCCAACGCCATGCGTCATCGCGGGCGGGACTGGACAACGGCAGTAGATTCGTGTCAGGTTGGAACCAGCTCTGTTTGGTTTACCTGTCGAAGGTTTGCCGAACACGGAACCCTGCCGCTGCTAACGGCAGGGTTCCTCTCGATTTCCCGCCTTGAGACACGATAACCGGTTCAGACAGCCTGTTGGATGATGGGACGGATGATTGCGCCTTCGGCGCGATGATGTCGTCTCCACCCCCGGCCGGAGTTCAGAAAACTACGTTTTCAGATGATCGCCCACATGTAGAACCATTACTCCAACCTAGGAAACGCGAGATAGCAGGACAATCCCACAGCTACGCCATGAGAGCGTCCGCTATCCGGTGAAACGAGCACCAAGAATCTTCGTGGTGGAGCGCGCGATCGGTTCGCTGCTCCCTTTATGGTATCGCCAACAAGCGAGAGCGGCGAGGTCCCTTTTGGATCTGCCTGGTATGTAGATTCGCCGGTCGCACTTGCACAATTTGCAGGGCACCCCTCTCCCTGATGGCGTGGAGTTCGATGCATACTGGAGGCACGACAAATGTCTGAAAAAATCCAGGTGTCCGACGTTGATCGGTCGCGCCTTCAGACGTGGCTGCGCATCCTGGCGAGCGCCAAGCCCGAGGTTTATCACCAGGTTTCGGAGTCGACTGAAATCGATCGCCTGAGCTACTGGCTTGAAATCTTCCTTTCTGCGGGTATCGCCACATTCGGCCTGGTCGAGAGCAGCCCGGCGGTGATCATTGGCGCCATGCTTATTTCTCCGCTGATGGGACCGATCATGGCGACCGGCTTGGCATTAGCCGTGGGCGATCTTTACCTGGGAATCAAGGCCGTGCTCAACCTACTCGTCAGCGTCACCGTATCCATTGCGTTTTCGGGTTTCTTGGTCTGGCTGTTGCCGTTTCATTCCGTCACGTCTGAGGTCGTCGCTCGCACGAATCCCAACCTGCTCGACCTGGGGATTGCGTTATTCTCCGGCTTGGCGGGTTCAGTAGTGGTTTGCCGCGGAGGAAGCGACGGCGTAACGGCACTCCCCGGAGTCGCGATCGCCGTAGCCCTGATGCCGCCGCTCTGCACGATGGGTTTCGGCCTGGGCAGCGGTTTGGACCTGGAGATTATGGGCGGCGCAGGCCTTCTATTCCTGACCAATCTTGTCGCGATTGTCGCCAGCGCGTTCGTTGTTTTCCTTCTTGTGGGAATGAACACCGTGGAGGTTCACGAAGCGACGGTTACAGCCCGAGGAAACGAGTCGCTGGCGCGAATGTTGTCACACGGTCCAGTCGCGCGGATGCTCGCGACCGGGGGACAACTGCGTTGGCGCATTCTGATGATCCTGGTCTTGCTCGCCTCCATTGCTGTTCCGCTGCGCAGGGCATTGCTCCAAGTCGCGAGCGAAACACTTACAAGGGGCGCGGTCCAGGACGAACTTAGGCGTCTCGTGCCCTCAGGCGCCATTGTGTCGCAGCAGGTGAGCATCGGCGCCGGCGAGGTTGTGATTCG
>DATJXG010000257.1:0-4239 GCA_035500455.1 Terriglobales bacterium
GCGCTCCGGTGCGTCTGGGACTTCGGCTGGACCGGGCGCGGCACTCCGATGCCGGCAGTCCCGCCCCGGCGCTTGGTCGTGGTGGGCTTTTACCGCTACGTGCGAAATCCAATGTACGTTGGTTTCATTACCGGCTGGATCGGGCTGTGGATTGTTTTCGGCCACCCCAACCCCAGACTCATCGCCGCGGTGGCAGCAGTCGCTCTGGGTGTGCATCTTTTCGTTCTGCTGTACGAGGAACCGACACTGCGCCGGAAGTTCGGCCATGATTATGAAGAGTATTGCCGAAACGTGCGCCGCTGGTGGCCGCGGCTGCGGCCGTGGGAAAAGTCGTAGAGGCCGATTTCTCGGTGTGGCATCCAGAGTGAGGGCGTTCCCCTTTTTGGCATTAGACTCCACTAAGATTCCGCTAAAGCCCGCGCCTGCAATAAATCATTCTCGTCGAATCCAGGCGCTCGTTCTTGCTTTCTCTCCCTGCAGGTAATCTCGCGATCTTACTGGGGTTTCGCCGCGGCGGATGCGATTCGCGCGCCGGCTGCTAGCATGATCAGTGAGGAGAATTCAACCTCCTCCTCAACGGAAGCCTGACTGGTTGAAAAGGAGTCGGGTCATGTCAGTCACAGCCGTTGCCTCCATCAGCGCCCTGGGGAATCAAGGAGACGGTTCATCGCAGTCGGCGTCCAGCGCCTTGGCATTTCAGAAGACCTCCCAGAGCTTGCAATCGCAGCAACTGGACAGTGCCAAACGGGCGGCCAACGCCGTGGACACGGTAAAGTTATCCGGACAGGCCCAGAACGAGAAGCTGACCACGGATGTCACCATGCTGAGCCGCAATCTGCAGACCGGCGATCTGGGCGCGGCCCAAACCGCCTACCGGGCGATACAGGAAGACCTGCAGCAGCACCAGGAACAGGCGGGCAATGCGCCGAGTAGTGGCCCAGAAGGCGACACTTCTCACGCCGCGGTTACGCGCAATGTGGACCCTACCAATCTGGCGGTTGGCTCCGCGCGCATACGGGCTTCCTCCGAGGCAGCCAGGAAGAATATCGATCTCTCCGCCTGATCCAACCGTGTGGCGGGGCTTGCCTCGTCGCGCGAGCGGAGCGAGCGGTTTCCTGCGGGTGAAAGTCTAGTCAGAATAATGTCGGCTGTCCGTGCATGCCCAGTCCGGGTTCGCGCGCTCGCGTGGCGGTGCAAGCGTCGGCTATACACCGATGGTTTCGCGGGCCCCTGAGGCCGCTTCGTGCTACATTCGGCAGGAGCGGGCGCGATGGAACAGCGGCTTCTTCTCATCAATCTGCTTCTCCGGCTGGGCGTGGCGGCGGCCGTGTCCAGCGCGTTGGTGCGCTCGGTCGAGTTCAAGAAGCTGCTTTTTCTGGAAGAGCGCACCACGCGGCAGAAAATCTACCTCATCCTCTGGATGGGCATTCCCATGGCGCTCGGGGTGTGGATCCGCTTCAGCGTCAAAAGTTTCGTGGCCGGCGATCTCACGCTGGAGACGGTGGTGCTGATGGGTGTGATCGCCGGCCGCTTTGCCGGCATGATGGGCGGCGTGCTGATCGCGCTGCCGGCGCTGCTGCACGGCGAATGGGCGACCATGCCCTTCGCCCTGCTCTGCGGATTCCTCTCCGGACAGCTGCGCAACTTTGCTCCCGAGCGTGAAGACATCTGGTCTTTCTCGCCGTTCGTGGACCTCAGCATTTACCGCTGGATACGCCGCAATCTTCCCAAGCCGCGGCTGTTTGACTGGCAGATCATGTTTTTCGCCATGATCGTAGCCTTGCGCTTCGTGCACATGGAACTTGCGCGCTACTGGCCTCGAACCACGTTCAGCCTGGAAAGCCGGACTCCCTGGGTGGAAGTATTGATCTATGCCACCTGCGTCACCGTAGTCGGGACGGAACTCAAGATCTGGAACAGCGTGCGCATCCAACTCAAGCTGGAAGAACAGGAGCGCATGCTGCTGCACGCGCGCATGGAAGCGTTGCAGAACCAGATCAATCCCCATTTCCTCTTTAATACGTTGAATTCGGTTTCCTCGCTGGTGCGCTTCGATCCCGATACCGCCCGCGAGATGATTCTCAAGCTGGCCAACATTCTGCGGCGCCTGCTGAACACCACGGACGCCTTCGTCCCTCTGCGCGAGGAAGTCGAGTTCATCGACAACTATCTGGACATCGAAGTGGTGCGCTTCGGACGCGACAAGCTGCATGTGGTGAAAGAACTCGAAAGCGGATCGCTGGACGCGATGGTTCCCAGCATGCTCCTGCAGCCGCTGGTGGAGAATTCCATCAAGCACGGACTCTCGGCCAAGATCGATGGCGGGAGCATTTACCTGCGCAGCCGGACCTCGGAATCGCAACTCATCATCGAAGTGGAAGACGATGGCGTCGGCATAGATTCCTCCAGTCCAGCGTCGGGAGGAACAGGGATCGGTATCGCCAACGTCGCCGAGCGGTTGAAAGTGCTTTATGGCGATACAGCTTCGCTGCGCATCGACGGCCAGGGCGGGAAGGGAACTCTGGTGCGGATTCGGCTGCCCCTACTGCAAGGCGAAGGCGCCGTGCCTGAAGCTCTCTATGAAGAGCGCTCCAGCACGCGGCGGTAGAAGTCCTCATATTGCGGGATGATCTTCGTTGTGCTGAATCTTTCACCAGCCATTGCGCGAGCGGCCTGGCCCATGGCTTTGCGGCGGGGTTCGTCGGTCAGTAACTCCAGGGCATAGCGGGACATGGTCTCTACGTCGCCTACGGAGGCTAGGAATCCGGTCTGGGCATGGTCGATCACTTCCGGCAGTCCGCCAACTCGCGTGGCAATCGGCACCACTTCGCAGGCCATCGCTTCCAGAGCCGCCAGGCCGAAGGATTCGAGTTCGCTGGGCAGGAGCATGATGTCGCCCAGCGCGATCTTTTCCCTCACCTGGTCCTGCTTGCCTAGAAATAGAACGTCATCGTGAATGCCCTTCTGCACCGCCAGCCATTCCGCTTGCGAGCGGTCGGGGCCGTCGCCGATGAGCATCAGCTTGGCCGGAATCTGTTTGCGCACGCGGTCGAAGATCTCCACCACGTCGGTGATCCGCTTGATGGGCCGGAAGTTGGATAGGTGCACTAGAATGCGCTCCCCGTTGGGAGCGTATTCGGCGCGCCGCTGTGCCCACGCTTCTCCCCGGCAATACATCTCGCAATTTACGAAGTTGAATATCACTTCGATGTGGTTGTTGATGTCGAATTCCCGCTGCGTCCGCTCGCGCAAGTATTGCGAGATGGCGGTGACGCCGTCGCTTTGCATGATCGAGAAGCGGGTGATCGGCAGGTAAGATCGGTCCTGGCCCACCAGGGTGATGTCGGTGCCGTGCAGCGTGGTAACAAAGGGCAGCCTGCGCTTGCTCTTGCCAGCGGCGAGCATTTGCTTGGCCAGCATCGCGCTCACCGAATGCGGGATCGCATAGTGGACATGCAGAAGATCAAGATCGTAAAGCTCCGTGACCTCCGCCATGCGCGTGGCCAGCGCCAGGTCGTAGGGAGGATAGTCGAACAGCGGATAGCGGGAAACTTCTACTTCGTGGTAATGGATGTTGGGATGGGGCGTCAGGCGGATGGGAGGGGCATAGGAAATGAAGTGGACTTCATAATCCCGCTGGGCCAACTCCAGGCCCAGTTCGGTGGCCACCACGCCGCTGCCTCCGTAAGTTGGATAACAGGTGATCCCGATCTTCATTGCGGACGCTGCCCACAGCGCTCAACCCTCCCATTCGATGGGAACGGGCAGGGGAAGATTCAGATTTTGTGGAGGTGGGGAGGTGCACTTGTGCTGACGATTTGCTAACTAACCGCGGAGGGCGCAGAGATCGCTGAGAAAAACCGCGGTTTTTGCTGGTACGAAAGACGCGCAGAATCAGGCTTTGGCTTTAGCTTCGTCGGCGAGTTTTTGGAGCAGTTGCTGGAACTTTTGCTGGGTGTCGCTTTCCAGCCCGAGGAACTCAATGCCCATGCCGACGCCGGGATCGCTGGTGCGCACGACCGCCTGGGTGTTGACCTTTTCGGACTCAATCCAGAAGATGACGTTTAATGGCGTGCCCAAGGGCAGCGGCACCAGCGACTCAACATAACAGCCGCGGCCGCTGATGTCGGATGCATTTGTCTGCATGGCGGTGCCTCCGCCGCGCGCATCGCGGAGTTCAATGGGGAAGCGAATCTTGAGCCGTTCGTAGCGGCGCTTGTTATCGGAGCGCGACGCCAG
>DATJXG010000258.1:0-19220 GCA_035500455.1 Terriglobales bacterium
AGCCTTCGCGGGCGGGGGCGCCTGCGCCACACTGGTTGCTACATCCCTTTGCCGCCGAAGAAGAACACCAGCTCGATTACCAGAATGATCACTACCATCAGCTCCAGCACGAAGGCGCGGCTCTGGTTGAACTGGTCCATCATGAAGCGGTAGAGCTCTTCGGCGGTGCTTAGTTTCTGGGTGACCAGCTCCTTGTAGTCGGGTACGCCGACTTTGGCGGCGGCCAGCTTGTAGAGGCGGGCGGAAAACATGTCGCTGAGGAACTTGATGGCGTTATCGGCGTGCTCGGTGAGTTCGTTCACGTCGAGCAGCACGGTATGCAGGCGGGTGGCGGCGCGCGCCAGGCGCCAGCGGGCCAGCATGCTGGTGCCCTTGTCGAGGAACTTATAGACGCGCTCCAGCTCGCGGGTCAGCAGCTCGTCGTAGTGGCGGAACTCCAGCAGCTGGGAGTTGGCGTACTCCAGCAGCTGGATGGCGGTTTCGGCGCCGGGGGCGCTGTCATACACGAAGGCCGCGTTCCAGCCGATGACCGCCAGGTCGGTGGGATAGTACGAAATCTTCGCCTGCAGGATTTCCTGGCGCTCGCCCTCGGAGAGCTGGATGGTTTCTCCGCGCACGATCTGGGCGATGCGCTCCCCATGGGTCTTGACCAGCTCAGCCGCGGAGGGCGAGCCTTCCACTTCGCGCACGTGGAAAATGAAATAGTCCTCGCTGAGCCACTCCGGATAAGGCTTCACCAGGGCGGGCCCGGCCTGCTCCAGCTTCTGGCGGGCGATGCGGGCGGCGTGGCGCTCGAAGTCCACGTCCCATATCCAGCGGCCGCCCAGGCGGATGAGCGTATCCCAATCGCCTGAAAACGGCAGCTCGAAGACGACGCTGAGCACGCCGTAGTCGTAATACTTGATTTCGCCTGGCAGCTTTTCGCCGCTCTCCAGGACTAAAGGCTCGATCGGCTCCACAACCGGGGGCCGCTGGTAGCGGACGTAGCCCGGCGTGGGGTGCTTGAAGCTGGGTTGGGCGACGGTTTGCGCGCCCAGAATCTGGCGAAGCTGGTCGAGGTGGATTTCCTCGCAGACATCGAACTGGATGAGCACCAGTACGGCGCCATGGAGCGCGGCTTCAGTCGCCTGGACTGCCCGCGGCGGGGCGGAGGTATCCGTAAGCGTGAGGGAAGATTGCGAGTCCCGAATCATGGTTGACCACCCGCCAGCGCAGGAAGTGAGGGAAAACAGCCGAAGTAGGCTGCCGCGCCGACTCTATCTATTGTCCCAGAACCCGGCGTTTTTGGGGAGGGGCTGGGGAGTAAACATGTAACTATAAGTAAATGCTAGGCTTATCAGGAGGTCGGAAGGCGGTTCGAAGGGTATCTAGGGACTTAATTGTCACTTTGGAGACGGCTTGGACGCTTCCCAGCCGCCCGCAACCGGGCCTTGGCTGACGGCCCTGCGGCCCAGGTTTCCGAGCCGGAGCCAGATTGTCTCGCAGTGGGGTCCAAAGGATAAGGCAGCCGAGCTGCGTGCTGCCCCGGCCGCTGGCAACTTCCGCCCGGATTCCCCCGGGCCAGTAGCCGGCGGTAACCTGAGGCGTGAAATATGACCGCTATAATCGGCGGAGTGGCTACTGTCGAAATTCTGAACCGGGCTGCGACTCGTCCTACCTGGGCCGATGTCTCGGTGGCGAACCTGCGCCACAACTTTGGCGTGGTGCAGCGGCACCTGGGCGCGGGCGTCACGGTGTGCGCGGTGGTGAAAGCGGATGCCTATGGCCATGGCGCGGTGGAGTGTGCCGTGGCGCTGGAAAACGACGGCGCCAGCTGGCTGGGCGTTACTTCGCTGGACGAGGCGATTCCGCTGCGCGAGGCTGGGATTCAGTCGCAGATCCTGCTGATGACGGGATTCTGGCGGGGCGAAGAAGAAGAGATCATTCGGCTGGGGCTGACGCCTACGGTTTGGGAAGCGTCGCAGGTAGAGTTGATGGAAAAGGCGGCTGGCCGGCTGGGCAAGTCGCATCAGGCGGTGCATTTAAAGGTGGATAGCGGTATGGGGCGGCTGGGTGTCGGGCTGGATGAACTGCCTGCGATTTGCTCCACCCTGAAGAATTCTACGCATCTGATTTTGGAAGGCTTGTGTACCCATCTGGCGTCGTCGGAGGTGCTGGATGCGCCCTCGGTCCCCAGCCAGGTGAAAAAGTTTGCCGAGGCGCAGCAGATCGTGGGCAGCGCAGGGTTGAAACCTGCCCTCGTGCATGTCGCGAATACCGGGGCGGTCATTTCGCGACGCGAAACCTGGAACAATATGGTGCGGCCGGGCATCGCCCTGTATGGGTATTACGTCCCATTTGAGCGGGCCGGCCGGGAAGTGAGCGGCAGCGGGTTGCGGCTGCCGGTAAAGCCGGTACTCACGTGGAAGACGCGGATTCTTTCGCTGCGCGAGGCACGAGCGAACGAGGAACTGGGCTACGGCGGCACCTACGTGACCAAGTCTCCTACGCGCATCGCGGTGCTGCCGGTGGGCTATGCCGACGGATTGAACCGCAAGCTCTCCAACCGGGGGCGGGTGATCGTGCGCGAGCATTACGCCCCGATTGTGGGCCGCATCTCTATGGACCTCACGCTGGTGGACGTGACCGGGCTGGAGGGCGTCGCGGTAGGGGATGAGGTGGTGCTGCTAGGGACCGTGGATGGCCTGAGCGTGGACGCGCGCGAGCACGCGGCGCTGTCGGATACCGTGCTCTACGAGATTCTGTGCGGAATTTCCAAGCGGGTGCCGCGGAGATACGCGTAGGGTCGGCCTCCCGCGGGCAGGATTGGCTCAAGTTCGAAGGACAATCTCCGCGAGCCTGGCGGATGCTCTTTGCGTCCTCGGCGTATCTTTCGTTTTGCCGGTCCTGGGCCAAAATCTTAAATCGAGGTAGCAAAGAACCCCCGCAGAGTTCGCAGAGAGTGCTTTTCTCTACCGCCGGGAGAGGGCTGGTCTTACGAGAAAATGTTCCGAAAACCGGCCGGATTTGTCCGCTAAGGTTGCCGGCGGGACGCCGGCGCTACATTCACTCGCGAAACCTTGCGCCTGAATGCCGCTTGCCGACACTTCACTGCGGATCACCTGACCGATGCTGCCCGCCTTAGTATATTTGGCTTATCGGCTATGCCCTCACGCTACGCACAGTGGATGTATGACTGGGAACACCGCCTCACCTCGGTGGATAACAATCGAGTAGTGCGTCCGCTGGAGTGGGGAACGGAGTGGGCGCGGGAGTGGCCTTGCCGCAACGGGTTTGGGCCGGAGCACGTGCCGGGCGATCCCGAGAAATTTCTGGAGGATTACAACCGGCGAATCGTGGCCGGCAGCGATGAATTTTTCGGCTACCGCACGCCGGACGACTTCCGCCTGGAACGGCGGGAGATCCGGGTATTCAGCACGCGGGAGGAGCCCGACCCTGCCCTGGAAGAAAAGGTGCGCGGCACCTATGCCGAGTTTCTGCGGTTTACCTCTCCGGGGCGAACGCCTTTCCCGGAAAACAATCTGGCGAATGCCCGCTGGTTTCCGGCGCGTGGCCGGCGGGCGCTGGTGGTGCTGCCGCACTGGAACTCCGACGCCATCGCTTACGCCGGACTTTGCCGGGTGCTGAACCTGCTGGGTATTGCAGTGCTGCGGTTGAGTATGCCGTATCACGATATCCGCATGCCGGCGGAGATTGGCCGCGCCGATTACGCGGTGTCCGCGAATATCGGGCGCACGCTGGATGCGGCGCGGCAAGGAGTGGTGGATATTCGCTGCTGCCTCGACTGGCTGGAGCAGCAAGGTTACACGCGCCTGGGAATTGTAGGCACCAGCCTGGGATCGTGTTATTCATTTCTGGCGGCGGCTCATGATCCGCGCATTCGGGTGGCGGCGTTCAACCACGCTTCCACTTATTTTGCAGATGTGGTGTGGCACGGGCAGTCCACGCGCCACATTCGCGAGGGGCTGGAGCCGCAGATCGATCTGGAACGGCTGCGCGGGTTGTGGAGCGCCATCAGTCCTATGTCGTACTTTCCGCAGTATGCGCGTTGGCCCAGGAAGTCGCTGGTGATCTATGCCGAGTATGACTTGACGTTTCTGCCGGAGTTTTCGCGCGAGGTGGTGGCGGAGTTCGCGCGCTACAAGCTTGACCACAAAGTGTCGGTGCTGCCCTGCGGGCACTACACCACCGGCGAAACGCCCTACAAATATATGGATGGCTGGCGGCTGGCTTCGTTTTTGCGAACGGCGTTTGAGGGGGGCGGCTAGGGAGGGAAATTCTATTTTTTCCGGCACCCTCCGATATTTCGACAGAGTATTTCCGACACCCTCCAAATTGTCATTCCGAGCGAGGCGAGGAATCTGGGCCTTTGCCCGGGGTGGCGATAACAACGGTACAGGCAAGAACCTGGATCCCTCGCTTCGCTTTGGGATGACAACCTGTGTTTCTCCGGGGTTATAACCACTGCCAAAAAGTGCTAAAGCACGCTTCGCTCCGATAGAATCATTCTGTTCCCGTTTTCTTTGCGTCCTTTGCGTTCTTTGCGGTGAAAAAGCATTGAACCGCTAAGAACGCAAAGAGCGCAAAGAAAAGCACTAAGGATTGCCTTCCATGAAGAATCCCATGTATCGCCCGTTGTATGAAGCTGATCCGGAGATTGCCGCCGCTATCGACAACGAGACCCGACGCCAGCATGAAGGGCTGGAATTGATTGCCTCGGAGAATTTCGTGAGCGAGGCGGTTCTGGAGGCTGCCGGTTCTGTTTTCACCAACAAGTATGCCGAGGGCTATCCCGGCAAGCGTTACTACGGCGGGTGCGAGTTCAGCGACGTGGTGGAGAACCTGGCGCGCGACCGTGCCAAGCAGCTTTTCGGCGCGGAGCACGTCAATGTGCAGCCGCATGCGGGATCGCAGGCGAATATGGCGGCTTACGCCGCGGTGCTGCAGCCGGGGGATACGATTCTCGGGCTGAATCTGGCGCATGGCGGGCATCTTACGCATGGGCATCACCTGAACTTTTCCGGCAAGACGTATCGCATCGTGCCATATGGCGTCACCAAAGACAGCGAAACCATCGACTACGACGACCTGGAAAAGCTGGCTGAGAAAGAGCGGCCTAAGCTGATTATCGGCGGTGGCAGCGCTTATCCGCGGATCATCGATTTTGCCCGCATGCGGGCGATCGCCGACAAAGTTGGCGCGCTCTATCTTGTCGATATGGCGCACTTCGCGGGCCTGGTGGCGGGCGGAGCGCATCCTTCGCCGGTGCCGCATTGCCACATCGTGACCTCGACTACCCACAAGACGCTGCGCGGGCCGCGCTCGGGGTTGATTCTTTCCAAGGCGGAATTCGCCCCGGCCATCGACAAGACGGTTTTCCCCGGCATGCAGGGCGGGCCGCTGGTGCACATCATGGCAGCCAAGGCCATCTGCTTCCGCGAGGCGATGCAGCCCAGCTTCCGCGACTATGCGCGGCAGGTTGTAGCCAACGCCAAAGTGCTGGCGGAAACGCTGGCGGCGGAGGGCTTCCGCATCATCTCCGGCGGCACCGACACCCACCTCATGCTGGTGGATGTGTTCTCCAAAGGGATGCTGGGCAGCGAAGCGGAGAAGGCGCTGGGCGAGGCGGGGATTACGGTTAACAAGAACGCGATTCCTTTCGATACCAACCCACCGATGAAACCAAGCGGGATTCGCATCGGGTCGCCGGCGGTGACCACTCGCGGCATGAAAGAAGCCGAAATGCGGCAGATCGGGCTCTGGATCTCGGAGTCGCTTCACCACCGGGCGGAACCCGCGGTTCTGGCCAAGATCCGCAAGCAGGTTTTGGACCTGGCGGAGGCGTTTCCGCTTTATGCCGAGCGACGGGCGAGGGCGCAGGTGGAAGCCCGAGCCTGAAGACTAATTTTCGATTGCCGATTGTGATTACGGCAGTGGCAGAACTCGGCAGCAGAAAAACTTGCAGTCCGCCATCGGCAATTGAAAATCGGCGATCGGCAATCGAAACTCCCCCAATCCCAACGAAATTCCTGCGTTTTGCAAGCTGCCTGTGCTTAAATCGTGGCCATGCGTGTGGCCATCGATATCCGGCGCATGACCGATTTTGGCGTCGGGACCTACATACGCAACGTGGTGCGCGCGCTTGGCCGGCTGGATCTGGAGAGTGATTATTTTCTGATCGGGCCGCCGCCCAAGATCGCGGAGATGGGGCCGCTGCCGGCGAACTTCCGGGCAGTACCGCTGCTGGAGCCCGATACGACGGTGAAGGGCTACTTCGGCTGCCGGGCGATAGTCACGCGCCTGCAGTGCGATGTGGTGCACATCCCGCATTTGTTCTGGGTTCCGCCGCGCTTCCCGTGCCCCTACATCGTTACGGTGCACGATGTGCTGGAGTACATGTCGGGAGCGCGGGGACTGTCCGGGCTGCGGCGGTCGCTGCACTTTCAACTTACCCGCACGGTCTTGAAGAACGCGGCGCGGGTGTTCGCGGTTTCCAAGTTCACCAAAACCGAAGTCGAGAAGCTGTTTGCCATTCCGGCTTCCCGGATCGAAGTTATCTACAACGCCATCGACGAACGCTTTCTGCACGGACACGCCAGCGAGGCCGACCGCGAGGTGCTGGCGCAGCGCTACCAGATTACCTATCCCTTCCTGCTTTACGCCGGGCGCATCAGCCCGCACAAGAATGTGGTGCGCATCATCGAGGCGTTTTCCGCGCTCAAGGCGGAACTGGAAAAAGAAGGGCGGTATCCCGATCTGAAGCTGATTATCATCGGCGACGAGGTCTCCAAGCATCCGGATTTGCGGCGCACGGTGATCCGCGGCGGGGTGCAGAATGATGTGCGCTTCCTGGGGTTCGTCCCCATCGACGTTCTGCGGATCTTTTACGACGCGGCGAAGATATTTGTTTTTCCATCCTTATATGAAGGGTTCGGGCTGCCACCGCTGGAGGCCATGGCGCATGGGACGCCGGTGCTGGCGTCGAACTCATCTTCTCTGCCGGAGGTCGTGGGCAGCGCGGCCATACTAGTGAACCCGGAGAATGTGTTTGAGATCATGCGGGCGCTGCACCGCGTCCTTATCGACCAGGGGCTGCGGGAAAAGCTGAAGCGGCGGTGCTACGAACAGGCGAAGCGATTTTCGTGGGACATTTCGGCGCGGCAGGTGCTGAATGCGTATAGAGAGGTGGCGGGGAAAAGAGCGGGGCCGAGGCAGATCGCGGAGAAACGGGCTGAGGGCGTGGCGAGTTCGTGAAGGTTGTGTGGCGCGGGCGCCTTCGCCCGCGTGGGTCGTGGAGTTGGCTTGATGCAAATGCCGAATTGATCAGTTCTCAGAGGCCCGGCATCTCGCGGGCGGGGCGCCCGCGCCACGTTCCGAGATATGGGTTAGCCCTCTTTCACCAAGGGCAATCCCGGTGAAAACAGTCCCAGGCGGTGCAACTTGGCGGTGATGCGGGTGCGGTCAGTGTCAGCGGAGGCGGCCGCGAGACGTTTGCGGAGTTGCACTACTTTTTCTTTGCGGGTGCGGCGGCGGCGAATTTCCGGGCGACGGCTGGGTGCGGACATGAAGGCTCCTGTTGGGTTATGGTCGACGGGCGGTCCGAAGCTGCCTGACTGCCCTGCAAATTATAGTGGCAGAGAGCCTTATGCGCCACTCCCGGAGCGGAAGTTCGCCGTGTGGGTTTTGACTTGGAGGGCTGGCCGCCGGACGACAGCTGAGCGCCAGCCAGGTGCGATCGTTACAGGCGGCGAATTTGTGATAGCTGCCATCTGAATTTTTCATAGGCGACCCCGGGTGTTGCCTTGACACTCTTCCGGGCGGTTCTCTACGATCAAAAGATCATGCGGGCCCTCTGCCAGATGCAATGCGCGTGTTGTTGTTGCGCCCCATTGTGTTCTGGCGCGGGAGGGCTGCTGACCTAAGAATCCTCTAATTACGGCACGGATCAGCCATCGCCAGAGCAACGCTGGTGATGGCTTTTTTGTCTTTATGGCGCAGTTAAATCACAAGTCGGAGAACGCGGCACCCGCCCTTTTCCCGCTGTTTCTTAAGCTGGAGGGCCGGGAGTGCCTGGTGGTCGGGGCGGGCAGCGTGGCGGAGGGCAAGATTCGCAGCCTGCTGGCCAGCGGAGCGAAGGTGCGAGTGGTCGCACTTGAGGCCAAGGACGCGGTCCGGCAATGGGCGCAGGCGGGCGAAGTCGCATGGGAGGCTCGGGCCTTTCAGGCTTCCGACCTGGATGGGGTGGTGCTGGCGATTGCCGCGACCTCCTCTCCCTCGGTGAACGCCGCGGTCTTTGTCGAGGCTCGGAAGCGCAATGTTCTGTGCAACGCGGTGGACGATCCGGAGAATTGCGATTTCTATTACGGCGCGGTGGTGCGCCGGGGCGACTTGCAGATCGCGATTTCGACGGCCGGCCACAGTCCGGCGTTAGCGCAGCGCCTGCGCCAGGAACTGGAGGAGCAGTTTACGGCCGAGTATTCGGACTGGGTAAAGGCGCTGGGGGAGGCGCGGCAACAGCTTTTTGCTCTGGATATGGACCCCGAGCAGCGGCGGCGCCTGCTGCACGAGATGACGAGCGCTGGGCCTCGTGGAATCGGGGCCGGGCAAGGCGACGCCGAGGAAGCTGCGATGCCGGAAGCGAAGGAGGCCATCCATGCCCGGTAAGGTTTATCTGGTCGGCGCCGGGCCGGGCGATCCTGACTTACTCACCCTGAAAGCTCTAAAAGTCCTGAAGTCCGCGGATGTCGTGCTCCACGATGCGCTGATCGGCCCCGAAGTTCTCGCCTACATTCCGCGCAGCGCGCAGGTGCAGAACGTCGGCAAGCGTTGCGGGCAGAACAGCACTCCGCAGGAGGAGATCAACCGCCTGCTGGTGAACTATGCGCTGCTCGGCCTGGAGG
This sequence comes from Terriglobales bacterium, assembly GCA_035500455.1. Classification (GTDB taxonomy): domain Bacteria; phylum Acidobacteriota; class Terriglobia; order Terriglobales; family Acidobacteriaceae; genus DATJXG01. Next base: position 8,901 of record DATJXG010000258.1, read on the forward strand.
TGGTGAGGCTGAAAGGCGGCGATCCGCTGATTTTCGGGCGCGGCGGAGAAGAGATCGAAGCCTTGCGGCAGGCCGGCATCGACTTCGAGATCGTGCCGGGAATTACCGCGGCGTTTGCGGCGGCGGCCGCGGCCAACATGCCGTTAACCCACCGGAAGGTTTCCTCCGCGTTGATCTTCCTGACCAGCCATCACTCGAAGCAAGGAGCGGACGACAGCTGGCCGCGGCATATTCCTGCGAACGCGACGGTAGTGATTTACATGCCGGGCAGGGATGCGGGGCAGATCAGCGAAAAGCTGCGGCAAGCGGGCCTGAGCGGCGCTACGCCATGCGTGATTATTTCGCAGGCCGCGTCGCCAAGCGAGCGCGCGTTTAAGACAAGTGTCGGAGCGCTGCCCTCGGCGCCGCCGCTGCCTGCGCCGTCGCTGCTGGTAGTGGGCGAAGTGGCAAGGCTGGCCGAGCACGCTTCGCTATATCCAGAGATGTGGCTGGAGGGTGCGCCGGCCAACGAGTTCAGTTCATTGATCACCGAGGCGGGATTGCTGGCGAGCGGCCAGGGACATTCCGGCCATTAGTATTCGAGAGAACAGGAGCCAACTGAGTGAAGCCAGACCTGCGCAAAGCCGCAACGGAAGCGGAATCGTGGAAGCCGGAACAGGTACTACGCTGGGCCTTCGACACATTTGGGCAAGGGGTGGAAATGGCCTCGGGCCTGGGCGTGGAGGGTATGGTGCTCATCGACATTGCATCCCGCATGAAACCAAACCTGAGGGTGTTCACGCTGGATACCGAATTCCTGTTCCCTGAGACTTACGACCTGATCGATCGGGTTGAGGCGCGCTATGGGTTCAGGTTCGAGCGGATCTACTCCGTCTTCACCCCGGAGGAGCAGGAGCGAGCGCACGGGCCGGCGCTGTGGGCGCGGGATCCCGACTTGTGCTGCGATCTGCGCAAGGTCGCTCCGTTGAGGAACAAGCTGTCGCGGCTGCAGGGCTGGATTACCGCCATTCGCCGCGAGCAGACTTCCGCGCGGGCCGCGGCCGGGAAGATCGAATGGGACGAGAAGTTTCAGTTGGTGAAAATCAATCCTATTGCCGACTGGAGCGCCAGGCAGGTGTGGAATTATGTCTTCGAGCACGACGTTCCCTACAATCCTCTGCACGACCAGAACTATCCCAGCATCGGCTGCACCCACTGCACCCGCGCGGTGCGGCCGGGAGAAGACTCGCGGGCGGGACGCTGGGCGGGTTTGCAGAAGACCGAGTGTGGGCTGCACGTGAAGGGCACGCCGCAAGCGCCGCTCGTGACCCTCGCCGCGGCCGCCGGGGATGATTAGACGGGCCGGCGACGGAACTGCGCAGGCTGACTGCTGACTGCTGAATGCCTTGAAGTCGACAAATAGCCCCTTAGTATGCGGGTGTCGTTTATAATCACGCACTACGCATGGACTTCGACCAACTCACCACCTTTCTGGAAGTCGCCAAGCTCGGCAGCTTTTCACGGGCCGGGCAAAAGGTTTTCCGGTCGCAGTCCGCGGTAAGCGCACAGATTCGCCAGTTGGAGCAGGAATACGGCGACCGCCTGCTTGACCGCTCCGGTAAGGACGTAACTCTCACTCCTGCGGGGCGGGTGCTTTTCGCATACGCGGAACGGCTGCTGCAAATGCGCGACGAGTCGCTGCTGGCGGTGGCCGACCAGGGAACGATCCCGCGCGGCACCATCGTCATCGGGGCCAACGAGGCGACCTGCCTGTACGTGCTGCCGGACGTCTTCGCCAAATTTTGCAGTCTTTATCCCGGGGTCCAGATCAGCATTTACCGCAACTTCAGCTACAAGATCGTCGAGAAACTGGAAGGCGGCTCGCTGGACGTGGGGATTGTGACGCTGCCGGTGAAGTCGGGCAGCCTGAAGAGCCACGCTATTTTCCGTGACCAATTGATGCTGATGGTGAGCCCACAAAGTCCGCTGGCCAAGCACGACGTGGTGCCGGTGAGCGAAATCGTGAAGCACCCGCTACTGCTTCCCAAGACCGGCTTCAGCCGGCGGTTGATGGATAAACTCTTCCGTCCCTACGCCGCCCACCTGCAAGTGCGCATGGAGTTGCCCAGCATCGGAATGATCAAGAGCTTCGTCGCGGCCGGGCTGGGAGTTTCGCTCATCAGCGCGAGCTTTGCGCGCGACCAGGTGTTGGCCGGCCGGGTAAAGCTGATTGCGCTGCAAGGAGAAGAACTGTGGCGGGAACTGGGCGTGGCTTACCGCCGGGACCGCACCCTGACCAGAGCCACCAGCGCTTTCATCAGCACGGTGCGGCAACTGGCGGCGGCCTCTAAGTAGCGGCGGAGGGTATCACTTTTCTTAATTCAGGCCATCAGATTTTCCGATTTCCTTTCTCCGGCCGGCATTGCTAGCGTAATGAGTTGAGCTAAATTCCTAAATCAGTGGAGCCGGTGAGCCCGGCTCTGCGGGGGTTTGTTATGAATGAACTGGAGCGTGGTATAAGCCGGGTGCTGGAGGAGCACCAGCACGAGAGCGGACTGCATGTGATCGGCGGACGCCGCCGTCTTATCGACCGGCTGATGGAATTCTTCCACCAGGAAGAGGAAAAGCTGGCGAGTGAGAAGAAGTCCGGGCAGGACAACTGATCTTCAGGCAGTTGAGCCGCGCCCGAGGGCGACGGCTGAGTTGAATCCGCAGCCGGTTGCGAGACTGGCTGCGGATTTGTGTTTTGCGGAGCGTCCGCGTGGGGGCGTAGGGGTAGGAGCGCCGTGGGATCGAGGGAAGTTTGGAGTCGGATCTCACGTCCGCGAAATGCCGGCGGGACGCCGGCGCTAGGCTGGGCGGCTGGCGTCAGGCCTTGGAGCGGTGACGAGCGAGGCCGGCGCTACGCGATACCGGGACGCTGGGGCTACGTTATAATCGAAGGTACTCGCGGTGGGAGTAGCTCAATCGGCAGAGCACCGGACTGTGGCTCCGGACGTTGCGGGTTCAATTCCCGTCTCCCACCCCATTTTGCTACGGCTTGTGGCTGGTCGCAGCCCAGATTCACTCCCTCACTTCAATCCGGGCCGGCCTCTGGATTGCGAAAATTCCCTAGACTCAGGTGTGAAATTGCACCATCTACGGCATGCGCTGTATTGGCCGGAGCGCCGCCTTCCGGTTATTTTTTGGGTGGATCTTGGAACCGTCGGGGTGGCAGGCGACGCTTGGTTCTCCGGAGAGCCGCGGGGCGCTTGCTGCCCTTTGTGTTTTTTCACTCCTTCAGCGAACGGTTCAAGAATGTCGCCCGGCAATGCGTGGAAACGGCGGCGGGCAGCAGACAACACACTCCTATCGCGCTGGGGAGAAGGTGTAACATTCGTCATAACAATATGAGGTTGATACTGACCAGGCAGTTTCGCTGCCCGGCGTGCGGGGGCCGGGAGGGGTACCGGTCGCGGTCTCGGAATGAGAGTGAGAAAGTTTTTCTGCGCTTTTTCCTGCTGCGCGCGATACGTTGCGTCTCCTGCCGGGGGCGGTACTATGCCCCGTTCTTTATGCGGATGAGGCCGGATTGAGGCTGGGGCCCGCGGCTTCGACAGCCTCTTCCGGTTGGTTCCTGTATTTCGCGGGCGGCGGAACACTACACTTTCATGCGCGGGCGAGTTGTCTTGAAGTTTCCCGCAGGCGGCGAGCCAGGGCCACGGCCATGGACCGGTAGAAGCGGGCGCTCAGGCCGGAGAACACCTCAAACAGATGCCGTAACTCCTCGGCGTTGATGGCGTCCACTTCCACTTCTTCATCCTTGGCGACAACGCTGGCGGTGGTCCGGCCGCCATCGAGAAAGGCGATGTCGCCGCAGATGTCGTCTTCGGAGAGCAGGGCGATGGGCGTCCGGTCGCGGCTGCCTCCCAATTCCACCGAGGCGGTGCCTTTGCGGATGATGTAGATGGTCTCTCCGGGAGCGCCTTCGCGAATGATTTCCTGGCCCAGTGTGAACTTCAGGCGGGTGGCTTTGGTGCCGAGCAAGACCCAATCGTTTTCGGTCAGGTATTCGAGCTTGTTGGGGGTTTTGGGCATGAGAAAAATCTTCCAGCAGAGACTGCGTCCTGAAGACCACGAAAAATGACCACGAAAAATGTATCACGGGCCGGGAGCCAGGGCGGGCCCGGTGGTAACCGCGCGCGGCAACAGGCGCCGTACGATAGTCCATGCACTTGTGGCCCCTGGGCCCGCCGCAGACTGAGTGTAGCGAAGTGTGGTTAAATCTACCTTCGGCAATCCGCCGGTGAGCAGAAAATATTGAACCCAGGGGAAGTCATCCACGTTGCAGTAGTCGGAGCGGGAACATTTGGGCGAAACCACGCTCGGGTGTATCAGCAACTGGCCCAGCAGGGGGAACCGGTGCAGCTCTCCGCCATCGTGGATAGCGATGCGGCGCGGGCTGACGCCCTGGCGGTGGAGTTCAACTGCCGCGGCCTGGGCTCGATTGAGCAGCTCACAGCTTCGCACCGCGAGGTGACTGCTGCTTCGGTCGCCGTGCCCACGGTGGCGCACCTGGAAGTAGGACGGGCGCTGATGGCGGCGGGCATCGACGTGCTGATCGAGAAGCCGCTTACGCCTACTCTCCACGAAGCCGACGAACTGCTGCGCATGGCGCACCGCCAGGGACGGGTGGCCCAGGTAGGGCATCTGGAGCGCTTCAATCCGGCGGTGCGGGCGACGGTGCCGCTGCTCACCCGGCCGATGTTTTTTGAGGTCCATCGGCTCAACGTTTTTACCCCGCGCTCGCTCGACATAGACGTGGTCCTCGACCTGATGATTCACGACCTGGACGTGGTGCTTTCGTTCGTGAATTCTCCGGTGAAGGAAGTGCGCGGCGTGGGCCTGCCGATTCTTTCCAGCAAGGTCGATATAGCCAACGTGCGGCTGGAATTCGATTCCGGATGCGTGGCCAACTTCACCGCCAGCCGGGTCTCCACGGAGCGAGTGCGCAAGCTGCGCTTCTTCCAGCCGGGGCAGTATTTTTCTCTGGATTTCAGCCGGCAGGATGTTCTGGTGTTCAGCGTAGGCGACAAAGAAGCTGCCGGAACTCCCTCAGCTAATCCGCAGATCAAGGTGCTGAAGCCGCCGGTGAATGCGGAGGAGCCACTGCATGCGGAACTGAAAGCCTTTATCCAAGCAGTGCGGACGCGCAGCAAGCCGGTAGTTACGCTCGAAGACGGAAGACGCGCATTGGCTGCGGCGCTGGATGTGGCGGCGGCGATTAAGGAACACGGCAAAAAGGTCAATCTCGAGCGGTTGACGGCGACCGGCAGCTAGGAATTCCCTCCCAAACTTTCCTGTTGACAGCCGAGGGGGCACTGGTTAAAGTGTCGGCCCCAAGAGGTTCCCCCCTCGAACTGGGCGACTCTACGGTTCGTGTATCCCTAAACTTTCAGTCGCAACAAGGAGTGCGCCGTGCGCCTGCTTCGCCGGCCCAGCCAGCCCCTATCCGTGGTGTCTCTATTGGCCGCCGCTTCCACTGCGATGATCCTGAGCGGCTGCGGCGGAGTGCCTGCAAGTCGTGCCCCTGCCGGTGCGTCGCTGCAGGGCGCCGTGCATGGAGGTCAACCGCCGGTGACAGGCGCGGTGATCCAACTCTATGCCGCGGGCGCCGACGGATATGGTTCCAAAGCAATGCCATTGCTTACAAAAAAAGTCACGACGAATTCCACCGGCCATTTCATCATCACCGGTGATTACACTTGCCCCTCGGCCTCGACCCAGGTTTACCTGGTGGCGAGCGGAGGAAATCCGGGATTAGCGGCGGGAACCGACAACGCCGCTCTGGCGATGATGGCCGCCCTGGGGCCGTGCGGCGACCTGAAGCCCACGACCTACGTGAACATCACGGAGGTGACGACGGTGGCGAGCGTCTATGCCCTGGCGCAGTTCATGGGTCCGGGAGGCGGAGCCTACCTGGGGACAAGCAGTAGCAATGAGCAGGGGCTGTCCAATGCGTTCGCCACAGTAAATAATCTGGTGAACACCGCAACCGGCATCGCTCCCGGGCCGAATCTGCCCGCGGGAGCAACTGTGCCGATCGGTGAGCTGAACACTTTGGCCGGCATTCTGGCGGCGTGTATAAACTCCGACGGAAGCAGCGGAGAGTGCGGCGCATTGTTTGCGGCGGCCGTTCCGGACGGAGAGACTCCACCAGCGAACACCATCGATGCCGTGCTCGACATGGCTTTGAACCCCGGCCATAACGTGAGCACACTCTACGGTCTGGTCAGCACGAGTCCGCCGTTCCAGCCGACGCTGGGGAGTGCGCCCAACGACTGGACCCTAAGTGTTCGATATGGAGAATCTGCCGGCCTCATTGACCCCTTTTGGCTGGCCATTGACGGCTCGGGAAACGTGTGGACGGGGAACTTGTCAGGCATGAACCTTGGCAAATTCTCCAACGCCGGCGTTCCCCTCGCTCCTAAGGGCGGGTTTTCCAGCGGCGTTGAAACCGGCTCCCCCTATACGATCGCCATCGACAATAATGACAACCTCTGGGCTTTTTCCGCTAGCAGCAACGAATTGGTGAAGTTCTCAAACGATGGGACGATTGTTTCAGTAGACGGTTACACCGGCGGAGGATTGAACTTTCCTTTTGGCATTGCCGTTGACGGCTCGGATGATGTCTGGCTGGTGAACTTTGTCGGCAATACCCTGAGCGAGTTCTCTTCGAGTGGCATACCGATCACGGGCTCTTCGGGCTTCGCCGGAGGCGGGCTGAGCCAGGCCCAGTGGGGCATTGCCATCGATGGCGCCGGCAGCGTGTGGGTTGCGGGCGCCTTCGCTCTGGCCAAGTTTTCCAGCGATGGCAGCCCTCTCTCCCCTTCTGCCGGATACACCGGCGGCGGCCTGTACCTTCCTGTGCACCTAGGAATCGACGCCGCTGGAAATGTCTGGGTGGCGAACTCCAGTAGTCTCAGCGAATTCTCTAATAACGGCGATCCTATTTCCGGGCCTTCCGGTTATACCGGCGGGGGCATGGCTGCAGCCAGGGCCCTCGCGGTGGATGGTGATGGTCACATCTGGATGGCCAATGGTGTAGAAACGGTCAGTGAGTTCTCTAACGCTGGAGTCCCCATCTCCCCGTCAGCAGGGTTCAGGGGACTAGGCCCGTCCTACAGCCTGGGAGATGCCGGCATCGCCGTGGACAGCTCGGGCAACGTCTGGGTTGCCAGTGAGGAATTCGGGACGGTAACGCAACTGGTGGGAGCCGCTGGGCCGGTCGTGACTCCGCTCGCGAAGGCAGTTAGGCTCAACAAGCTAGGCGCGCGGCCCTAACGGACGACCTCAGCGCGGCTCCCGCCAGCCCCAGCCTCGCCCCCCTTCATTTACACTGTCAGGAAGAAGCGTATCTCATTCGTGCCCGGGAGGTCTGAATGAGCGCTCTTGATCGTCGTACCTTCCTTCTTACTTCGGCTGTCGCCGCTACGGCCGCGGCGGTGTCATCGTTCTCCTCACCGTGGGGTCTCGCCCAGGAACACAAGGCCTACCGTTTCCCCCGTGATTTCTTCTGGGGCGCCGCCACGGCGGCGGCGCAGGTGGAAGGCTCGCCCAGTGCGGACGGAGGCGGCGAGAGCATCTGGGACGTGTTCCTGCGTTCTCCTCACGCTACCAAGGACGGCAGCACCAACCTGATTGCCGACGATGAGTATCACCGCTGGCCGGAAGATATCAAGCTGATGAGTGAGATCGGCGTGAACGCCTATCGCTTTTCCATCTCCTGGGCGAGGGTGTTTCCGGACGGAAAGCGGGTGAATGAGAAGGCGCTGGAGCACTACAGCCGGCTGGTGGATGCACTGCTGAAAGCGGGGATCACGCCGTTTGTTACGATTTACCACTTCGACTATCCCGAGGTGCTACAGAAGGCGGGAGGGTGGCTTCACCCCGACAGCCCGCAATGGCTGGCCAACTACGCGCACGTTCTGTCGGGGCGGCTTTCTGACCGGGTGGAATACTGGCTGACCATCAACGAGCCCAACATTCTTTGGGGCTTCGGCAATGAAGCAGGAATGATGCCGCCCAGCCAGAAACTTTCCGACCGCGACCTGGTGCGTGGAGCGCACAACATTCTTCTCGGTCATGGGAAAGCGGTGCAGGCGATTCGGGCCGGGGCGAAGCGGCCGCTGCAAATATCTCTGGCGTTTGCCGGGATGTTCAGCCTGCCGGCGTCGGAGAGCGCGGAGGACGTGAAGGTGGCGCGGGAAGAGTCGTTCAGCGTGAGAAAGAAAAAGACTATCCCCGACGTCCCGCCCATGGCGATGCTTAGCAACGCCTGGTGGCTGGATCCCATCTTTCTTGGAAAATATCCCGCTGACGGATTGAAGTTGTTCCCTGACGCAGAGAAGCTGGCCGACTCGGGGGATATGAAAACCATCCACGAGCCCTTGGACTTCTGCGCGGTGAATCTGTATTCCGCTCCCACGGTCAAAGCCGGGGCGAACGGCGCGGCCGAAACCGTGCCGGAACCGCCGGACGTGCCACGATCTCATTACGGCTGGGCGGTCACCCCGGACTTGATGTACTGGGCGCCGCGTTTTCTGTTCGATCGCTACAAGAAGGCGATCGCCATCACGGAAAACGGCATCTCGCTCGACGATAAGCCTGCCGCGGATGGCGCAGTGCACGATCCGCAGCGGACCGCATTCCTGAACTCCTATCTCAAAAGGTTCCGGGACGCGGGGCAGGATGGAGTGCCGTTGAAAGGGTACTTTCACTGGTCGCTGCTGGATAATTTTGAATGGACGCAGGGCTTTAGCGAGCGATTTGGGCTGATTTACGTGAACTTCGGGACGCAGAAGCGGATCATCAAGGACTCTGCAGCGCGCTACCGGGAGATTATTCAATCGCGGGGCGCAGCGCTCTAGCTTCCGGGTGCGCGGGTAGTTCTGTTCCCGGAGGCAGGCTGATTGTGCGCCCAGCGGGAGAAACCTCGGTCACTTTCCTTTTACATTTCTTGACGTAAACTCCCCAGGTTTGGATGTAGGCTTTCATTTGGGCACTGAATTGCTGCCTGGCTAAGTACTTTGCCACGAAGCTTTTCGCAGAATTTCTCGAAAGATGCGAAAATAGCGGATGCCGCCGAGCGCAGAGGCCGAAGACTGCCCGGCCGGCGCTGTGCGTCGTCATTTTCCGCGGGCGGGTTGCGAGGGCAACTCGGGCGGATGGTTCGTGTCTAACCATTAGAGCGTCAACAGGGATGTCCATCTTGCAAATCCCGCCACCACGGGAGCCAGCCACTTCCGCACCTCCTTCCCCCCGACTGGATGGAGGTGACCTGTACGACGCCCGGCGCTGGGAATCGGCCTATCGCGAACTGCACGATGTTCCGGCGCTGATCGTGCAGATGCAGGACGACCTGGCGCGCTCGCGCCGCCGCGAGTCGGCGTGGATCTCCCTGGTTTTCCACCTGGTGCTGATCATCGTGGTGGTGAATTCCCCCAAGTTTGACAAGTGGTTTCCCAAACGGCACCTGGTACTGAAGCCCAACGACTGGATGCGGCAGCGGGAACTCACCTACCTGGATCTGCCCCCAGATGCGCAGAAGCTGACCAAGCGGCCGAACACCAACCATATTTCCGATAAGGACCGCATCGCCACCACGCGCACACCGCAGCTTGATCGCAAGGAACTGCAGCAGATCCTGGACGCCGCCCGCGCCGGGCGGCCGGGGCAGAGCGGCCCGCAAGCGCCGCCACAGCCGCAATCGCCTCCGGCAGCGGCCCAGGCTGCGCCTCAGCAGCAGTCGCCGCCGCCCCCCCCGCCAGACCAGAACCAGGTCGCCCGGCTGCAGACTCCCGATTCTGTACCGCAGCCCAAGCCTTCGTTTGCTACCGGGCCGATGTCGGCGGGTTCGGCGATTGAGCAGGCGGCACGCGCCTCCATGGCGAACCGGGGAGGTTACGGCGGGGACAGCGGCGATAACGGAAACTACGGTCTGGGCCAGGGCCAGTCCGCGAAGGCCATGGGCCAGCTGGATATCCTGAGCGACACCATGGGCGTTGATTTCGGCCCGTACCTCGCCCGTGTGCTCCATGACGTGAAGCAGAACTGGTACAACATCATTCCCGAAGCCGCGCGCGCGCCGCTGATGAAAAAGGGGAAAGTTTCCATCGAGTTCGCCATCATGAAGGACGGCAGCGTGCAGGGAATGCAGCTCAGCGGAAGTTCGGGCGACGTCTCCCTGGATCGCGCCGCCTGGGGCGGAATTACAGCCTCTAATCCTTTTCCGCCCCTGCCCAGCCAGTTCGGCGGACAATATCTTCAACTGCGTTTCCACTTCTTCTACAACCCCGACGC